>DASZRM010000208.1:0-28072 GCA_035549135.1 Rhizomicrobium sp.
GGCAGCGGCAGGCGCGCCTTCAGGCCCTTGAGCGAGGGCGGTTCAGCCGAGAAATTGACTTCGAGCTCCGGTTCGCCCGCGAGCGAGCGCACCGCGATGGCGACTGCGCGCTTGAAGGGTTCGGCGGGGTTATCGGGCTTCATGAAACCGGCGAACGACAAACGGCGATTTGCGAACGGAACGAACCTCTATTCGCCATCTCCGGTTCGCTCTCACGCCACCAGGACCTTCGCCGCGCTTTCTGGCAATTCTTCGCCGAAGGCGCGCTGATAGAACTCGGCCACGCTGGCGCGTTCGAGCTCATCGCACTTGTTAAGGAACGTGAGGCGGAACGCAAAGCCGATGTCGTTGTAAATTTCCGCATTCTCCGCCCAGGTGATCACGGTTCTGGGGCTCATGACAGTCGAAAGATCGCCATTGACGAAGGCGTTGCGCGTCATGTCGGCCACCCGCACCATCGAGGAGATCAGCTTCTTCTTTTCCGGCGTGTTGTAGGAAGGAACTTTCGCCAGAACGATGTCGACCTCGCTGTCGTGGGGCAGATAGTTGAGGGTGGCCACGATGCTCCAGCGGTCCATCTGGCCCTGGTTGATCTGCTGGGTGCCGTGATAGAGGCCGGTGGTGTCGCCGAGGCCGATCGTGTTCGTAGTCGAGAACAGGCGGAAGGCGGGATGCGCGCGGATCACCTTGTTCTGGTCGAGAAGCGTTAGCTTGCCCTGGACCTCCAGCACGCGCTGAATGACGAACATGACGTCTGGCCTTCCGGCGTCGTATTCGTCGAACACCAGCGCCACGGGCCGTTGCAGGCACCAAGGCAGCAATCCTTCGCGGAACTCGGTCACCTGCTGGCCGTCCCTCAGGACGATCGCGTCCTTGCCGATCAGGTCGATGCGGCTGATGTGACTGTCGAGGTTGATGCGGATGCAGGGCCAGTTGAGCCGAGCCGCCACCTGCTCGATATGGGTGGATTTGCCGGTGCCATGATAGCCTTGGATCATGACTCGGCGGTTGAAGGCGAAGCCGGCCAGAATGGCCAGCGTGGTCTCGCGATCGAAGCGATAGGCCTCGTCGCGGTCGGGCACGTATTCGTTCGCGGTCTTGAAGGCGGGAACCTTCATCTTGGCCTCGATGCCGAAAGTCTTCGCGACGTCGACGGTCGCGTCGGGCATGAGCGCGGGATCGAGTCCCTGTGGTTCATTCGCCATGTGCTGGGTCCGGCCAGTGTCTCATTTGCGGCGAGCCGCCGCGCGAGGCGGGGGCGCGTCCTGCGCCCCTAGGTCAGCCCGGAGGCGCGCAACACGCCATAGGCTTTGATAACCTGTTTCAGACGCTCCTCGGCGCCCCGATCGCCGCCATTCGCGTCGGGATGGAACCGCTTCACGAGTTCCTTATACCGCGCCTTGACTTCGTTCAAGCTCGCCGACGGCTCCAGGTTCAGCGTATCGAAGGCGGTGAGCTGCAAGCGCGTCAGTTGCCGCTCCGGGCGGCGCGGCGCGGGCGCTTCGACGCGGCCGGTTCCCCCGAAAGCGCTTTCGAAATCGAAGCTAAACGGATTATGCATGCGAGCTGCGCGTTTGCCGAGCGGCCAGGTCGGGCGGTGGCCGATCACCGCATCGTTGCGGAAGCTTTCGATTTCGCGCTCGCTCATGCCCTTGAAATAGTCCCAGGACTCGTTGTGGGCGCGGGCGTGCGCAAGGCAAAGCCACAAATATTTGGAAAGCTCGGCTCTGCTCTTGGGCACGCGATAGGCGCCCTCGTCTCGGCAGCCGGGCTGGGCGCAGGGACGCGTCTCGACCGTCGCAGCCGCCGCCGTGTCCGGCTTGATGCGGATGGTCTCGCGAAAGCGCGATCCGTTGCGGGTTTTCGCCATTTTGGAATTATGGGGTGCGTTGGTGAAAAAACAAGAAAACGTATCGCTTGACAGCGGCGCGGTTTGCGCCGATGCGTGGCTCATGACGATGGCCGAAACGATGCGCCGCAAGCTGGACGCCGCTTTCGCGCCGGAGGCGCTCGAAATTCTAGACGACAGCGCCCGCCACGAAGGCCATGCCGGAGCGCGGCCGGGCGGCGAAACGCATTTTCTTGTGCGCGTCGTCTCGCGGGGCTTCGAGGGGCTTTCGCGCGTCGAGCGTCAGCGCCGGATTCACGCTGCGCTCGCAGAAGAATTGAAGACGCGCGTGCATGCGCTTTCGATTGAGGCGCTCACGCCGCACGAAGCCGCTCGCTTCAGCCGGGGGGCACGGTGTCCTTCGGACCAGGCGGGGGGATGACGCGGAGCGCCGTAACCTGATTGCGCTGGCGGCGCAGGATCTCGAACTTGTACCCGTAGAAGGCGAAACGCTGCCCGACTTCGGGGATGGTCTGGGCCTCGTGAATGACAAGTCCCGCGATCGTGGTGGCCTTGTCCTCCGGCAGGTTCCAGTCGAGGTCGCGATTGAGCTCGCGCACCGGCACCGCGCCGCCGACGAGATAGGAGCCATCCTGCTTGCGGCGCACATCTGGTCTGCTCGGCGTATCGCGCTCGTCCGGCAGGTCGCCGAATATCTCGTCGAGGATGTCCTCGAGAGTCACCAAGCCCTGCAACGTTCCATATTCGTCGACCACGAGAGCGAAGCGCGTGCGTCGTTCGCGGAACGCTTCGAGCTGCTCTTCGGCGGTCGTCGTATCGGGAACGAACCAGGGCTCGACGGCGAGCGCGGTCACGTCCACGCCCTCATAGGAACCGCGATTGCGCAGGATCGCCCGGACAGCGTCGCGGACGTTCAACACGCCGACGATGTTCTCGGGCTGACCGCGCCAGAGCGGGATGCGCGAATGGCCGGACGCCAGAACCTCTTCAATCAGAGCCTCGGCCGGCTGGTCGGCGTCGGCGGTCACCATATTGCGTCGATGGACCATGACCTCGCCGACGGTCAGCTCCAGCAGGTCGAGAATGCCGCCGATCATGTCGCGATGCTCGCGCTCGACCGTCCCCTCCCGATGGTGCAACTCCACCGCGCCGCGGATTTCCTCATGCGCGGGCAGGACCGGCTCAACCTCAACGGGCTTGACCCCGAACAGGCCCAACATGCGCCAGACCAGGAACTGCACGCTGGAAACCATGGGTCCGAGGATCGCGACGGCGCGGCGAACCGGCCAGGCTACGGTCAGGGCGAAGCGGTCGGTCCGGGCGATTGCGAGGGTCTTGGGAAGCACCTCGCAGAAGACGAGAATCAGGACCGTCATGATGGCGGTCGCGACGGCGACGGCCCGCCGGCCGAGGGTAGCTTCGAGAAGGGACGTCGCGATCGAAGAGGCCAGGATGTTGACGAACGTATTGCCCAAGAGCATCGCGCCGATCAGCTTCTCGCGGTCGCTGACGAGCGCGTTGACGTTGCGCGCGGCGCTCGAGCCGTCCTTCTCCAGCTGGTGCATCTTGCCTCGGGAGACGGCGGTCAGAGCCGTCTCCGAGCCGGCGAAGAACGCCGATACGATCAGGAGCAAGACTATGGCGCCGATCCAGAAGGCGAATGACGACGGGTCCATGGCGATCCTCGATGCTTGGCGCCAGTATAGCGAATAGGGACTGGGCGGCTAATTGTCGTAGGCTGAAGTTCGAAGCGGAGGAACACGATGCGGATCCCGATCTGGCTGGCTGGCGCGCTGGCGCTATTGAGCGCGGCCGCGACCGGCCGCGAACCCTATTACGCCTTCAATGCGGCCGATTTTTTGGTGCCTGCCGACGAGCTCGACGCAGTGGCGATCGGGGAGGCGGCCAATCGCGCAGGCTTCTATCCGCTTCCCGAATCCGATCCGAAGCTCAAGGCGCTGCGCGCAGGCGCCAATCCGGTCTACGAAATCTGGGAGCTGCGCTCGCACAAGGTGGCGACCATCACCCTCACTCGCCTCAGCAAGACCAACGCCTTCGAGGTGATGTTCGTCGCCAAGGAGCCCTCGCGCCGCAATGAACCGCTGACCGGCGAGGCATGCAAGAAGTGGTTGTCCTTCTCCGCCGCCATGCGCAGCGAATTCGCATCGCGCCAGTCGCGTTTCCGCTTCCGCAGTCCGCAATGCACGCCTTAGGAGAGGACCTCTCTTAGCGCCTCTGGCGAAACCGCCTCGGAACGGAATGCGCTTCCGATTTCGCGCGCAAGGATGAAGTTGATCCTGCCTCCGCGGTTCTTCTTATCGTAGGCCATGCGCGCGATCAGTTCTTCCGGCGAGGGTCGCGGCCCCTCGATCTCGGCGATCGAGGTGGGAAGGCCAAGCGCTTTCAGATGGCGCACGAAGCGTTCGCTCTCCTGGCCGGCGCAAAGACCGAGCGCGGCCGAAAGGCGGAACGCCAGCGCCATGCCGACGGCCACGCCTTCGCCATGGCTCAAGCGGCCCGAATAACCGGTCGCCGCTTCGAGCGCGTGGCCGAAGGTGTGGCCGAAATTGAGAAGCGCGCGCTCGCCAGTCTCCCTTTCGTCGCGCGAGACGATGCGGGCCTTCATGCCGGCCGCGCGCGCGACCATGCGCGCCAGCGCCACGCCGTCGCCCGACAGCGCCGCGGCGGCGTTGGCTTCGAGCCACTCGAAAAACGAAAGATCGCCGATCGCGGCATATTTTACGACCTCGGCGTAGCCGCCCAGGAGTTCGCGCCGCGGCAGGGTCTTGAGCGTATCGGTATCCGCGATCACGGCGCAGGGTTGATGAAACGCGCCGACGAGGTTCTTGCCTTCCGCCGTGTCGATCGCAGTCTTTCCGCCGATCGCCGAATCGACCTGGGCCAGCAGCGTCGTCGGAAGCTGAGCGACCGCGACGCCGCGTTTGAGGATGCTGGCTGCGAAGCCGGCGAGGTCGCCGATCACTCCGCCGCCAAGGGCGATGACGAGGCCGTCGCGGTCGACGCCAGCCTTGATGAGCGCGCTGCACAGCGTCTCGAGGGTCCTGAAGTTTTTCGACCCTTCGCCGGGCGGCAGAATGACGCTTGCGGTCTCCACGCCGACCCGTTCGAAGCAGTCGACAAGGGGTTGACGGTAGAGCTCGGCGACCGTGAAATCCGAGACGATGGCCGCGCGTCCGCGAACGAAGGGTTTAAGCAGGGCGCCCGAGCGGGCGAGCAGGCCCGGACCGACATGAATGCCATAGCTCCGCGGGCCGAGTTCGACGAGGGCGGTTTGCGTCATTCGTTCTCCAACATCCCGCGATCCTTCAGCGCAGACAGGATCTGGGCCACCGCGGAGGCGTGCGGGCCATTGTCGCTTTCGACCGTGACATCGGCCTCGGCGTAAATCGGCGCTCGCTCCTCAAGCAGTCTTTCGAGCGTGGCGCGAGGATCGCCGGAGCGCAGTAGCGGCCGCACGTCACGGCGCTGCACGCGCTGAACCAGCACGTCCAGCGGCGCCTTGATCCAGATCGTGAACGCGCTTTCCTTCAGGCGCGCGCGTGTCTGGCTGTCGATGAAGGCGCCGCCTCCGGTCGCCAGAACATGCGGCGGCTCGCCGAGAAGGCGCGCCAGAACTTTGCGCTCGCCCTCGCGAAACGCGCTCTCGCCGAATCGCTCGAATATTTCGCTGATTGCGCAGCCCGCGGCGCGCTCGATTTCGCCGTCCGCGTCCCTGAAGTCGACGCCCAGCTTGGCGGCGACTCTGCGGCCGACCGAACTCTTTCCGGCTCCCATCATTCCGACCAGCGCGACGGTGCGGTTCAGTTTCGTCATTTCCATTCGATTACACATCTTAATGCTCGCCCGCCAGCGGGACTTGCATCGCGCACTGCAATTCCGCCACAAAGGCGTGCGAAGTGAATGGCGATGCGGACGAAGCGGACAATGGGCGCGGAGAACGCGAAATGGGGCCTGTGGCTCGCGCTCGCGATTCTGGCTGCGATCATTCTGGGCGGCGTAGGGCTTTCGATCTATGGCGGCCGCCTCGAGCCGGTTTCTCGCCACTACGAACAGGCGGTGCCGGATGATCGCCTCCCGCATTAAACTCGCGGCGGCGCTCGTCGCGTTCACCGCCTGCGGCGCGCTCGCCCAAAGCGATTCGGAGCGCGCCAGCGCGCCGCCCCGGTCCCTGGACGCCCCGCGCGCAAGCGTCGACCAGCCGCCGGACGTTTCAACGGACGATCTGACGGACGACAGCGCGCCCGAAGCGCAGCAGGATCGGGACACGGCTCGGCCAAAAGCCGGCGACGAGGACGACGATTCCAAGTCGTTCATGGACGACGATCTGATCGATGATTACGAGCCGGAGCAGCCTGCCTCCCCCAAAGCCGCCGCTTCGCCGGAACAGCCCGCGGCGGATGTCCCCGAAGGACCCGTCGCGCCAAAGCCCGAAGCGGTCGAGATAGGTTCCCTCGGCGCTCCGGAAGGCGGCGACGCCGGTTCCCTCGACGCCGCCAACGGCGGCTTTGAATCGAACATGTGGAACGGCTCCAGCCGCGCCGAAATCGAATCACTGCTGTCGATGATTCCGCTGGCCTCGGAAGACAGCGCCGTGCGCGCTCTGGCGCGGCGCGTGATCCTGACCCGGGCCGACGCGCCGGAAGGGCCGGGCAAGAGAGCCTTGATCACGATCCGCATCGAAAAGCTGATCGGCGCGGGGATGATCGACGAGGCGGGAGCGCTCGCCTCGCAGGTGCGATTGAAAAACGATTCCGATTTCGCCCGCGTTCAGGCGAGCGCGTTGCTCATCGCCGGGCGCGATCGCGACGTCTGCGGCGATCTCACCGAATCGCGCCTCAGCGAAGGCGCGCTTTTCTGGCTCCAGCTACGCGCCTATTGCGCCGCAGCCAACGGCGATCCTTCGACGGCCGAGTTGACGCGCGCGGTCATCGATGCGCAGAAAAAGGGCGATCCGGCTTACGATACGCTGGTTGAGGATGCGCTCACCGGTTCCAAGACCGCCCCCGGCCATATCGCCAGGACCTCGCCCATTCATCTCTTTCTGTTGCGCAAGGCCGGGATTCCCATCGGTGCGGACGCTGTCCTGGCGGACGGCCCGGCGGCCGCGGTCCTGGCGATGCGCGACCCGCGCAATCCGCCGAAGGACCGCCTGGAAGCGGCTGAGCGCGCCTTACGCGCGGGAGCGGCCGAATATGCCGATCTCAAGGCGACGATCGATGCGCAGAGCATTCCCGCTTCCGAGATCGCCAATGCGGCCGCGGCGGCCCGGAATCTGCCGTTCCTCGCAGGTCAGGCCCTGCTGCGCCGCGCGGCCCAGCTTCAATCGCTGCCTGCCGAGAAGACCAGGCTCGTCCACGAGGCGCTGACTCTGGGCGACAGGGCGGGGCTCTTCGATGTCGCGGCCCATCTCCAGGCGGACGTCGCGCTATCGATCGATTCTACGGCTGCGCCGACTGACAAGGCGCCACTGGTTGGCTGGGCGCTCCTGCTGAGCGGGCGGACAGAGGCGGCGGCGCGCTGGATCGGCCATAACGCCGCCGCCGCGTCGGTTCTGGCGCTCGCCTCCGGTGACACCGGCGCTGCGCTTCCCGATCTTGCCGCCATCGCCGAAAAGCTCGGGGCGGACCCCAAACAGCCGGACCAGAACGAGCCATTCGAGGCCCTGACGCTGGGTCTCTATGACGCGCTCGGCCGCACGCTGCCCGTCGACGCAAAGACTCAAGCCGTGGCCGTCGCCGCCACGCGCTGGCCTGGCCGTCGCCCCAGCGCCGAGGCAATGCAGGCCATGGTCAAGGCCGCAGCTGTTCCGGACCGCAAGGGCGAGGCGCTCTTGCGCATCCTCGATATCGTTGGCGCCAAGGGACCGGGCGATCTGGCGCCTGACACGACCATCGAAATTGTGCGCGCGCTCAACGAAATGGGCGTGAAGGACGCGGCGCGCGATTTCGCTCTGCACGCCCTTCTGCTCTATCGCCCACCCGCGTGACGCGCGCCAATTCGACCGCCGCGCCGCTGATCGAGGCCTTTCTCGATATGATGAGCGCCGAGCGCGGAGCGAGCGCCAACACCGTCGCCGCCTACCGGCGCGATCTCCTGGAATTCTGCGGGCGCGCCGACGCAAGGCGCTGCGGTCGCGACGACGTGAAGGCCTTTCTCGCGGGGCTGACGAAAGCGGGAATTGCAGCCTCGTCGCAAGCCCGAAAGCTTTCTGCGTTGCGCCAGTTCTTTGGCTATCTCTACGCGGAAGGCGTCCGCAAATCCGATCCCACCTCCGCCATCGACTCGCCCAGGCAGAGCCGGCCTCTACCCAAAGTCCTCACGCGCGAGGATCTCGATGCGCTGATCGGCGCGGCGCGGCGGCGCGCGGCGCAGTCGGCAGAAGGCGTTCGGCTGCTCTGCATTGTCGAGACGTTATACGCCTCCGGCCTGCGCGTCAGCGAGCTCGTCGGCCTGCCGCTCGCCGCCGCGCGCGACAAGAGCGGACCGCTACTGGTCAAGGGCAAGGGAGGCAAGGAGCGCTTAGCTCCGCTCAATTCGGCGGCGCGGGATGCGATCTCCGAATATCTTGCGGTCCGGGAGCGCTTTCTGCCCGAAGGCGGGACCCGCCGCGCCGCAGAGCGCTATCTGTTTCCGTCCCGTGGCGGCGACGGCCATCTCACCCGCCGGCGCTGCCATCAGATGCTGAAGGCGCTGGCGCTCGAAGCCAATGTCGATCCGGACAAGGTCTCGCCACATGTGCTTCGTCACGCGTTCGCCACCCATCTGGTCGAGGGCGGCGCGGATCTGCGCAGCGTTCAGACCTTGCTCGGCCATTCCGATATCGCCACCACCCAGATCTACACCCATGTGGCGCGGGACCGGTTGACAGCGGCGGTCGAGGCCGCGCATCCCTTGTCGCGGAGGCGCCGCTCATGAGCTTCACGAGGATCGAATCCACTGCGCCCGCGCGGCTATACCGCTCCAAGCTCTTTGTGCCGGGCTCACGGCCCGCGCTGTTTGAGAAGGCGGCGGCGAGCGCCGCGGACGTTATCTGTCTCGACCTCGAAGACGCGGTCGCGCCGGCGGACAAGGAGGCGGCGCGCGACCATATCGTGCAGGCGCTCAAAAATGTGGATTGGGGCGTCAAGACGGTCACGGTCCGCATCAACGGGCTCGATACGAACTATTGCTACCGCGATGTCCTGGCGCTGGTGGAGAAGGGCGGGGAGCGACTCGATGCAATCATGATTCCGAAAGTCGGCTGCGCGGCGGATGTCTACGCCATCGACATGCTGATCTCGCAGGCGTCGGATTTCGCCGGCCGCAAGAAGCGGATCGGTCTCGAGGTTATCATCGAAACGACACTCGGCCTTTCCAATATCGACGCCATCGCGGCGAGTTCGAAGCGTCTGGAGAGCCTGCACTTCGGTTCAGCGGACTATGCCGCATCGCAGCGCATGCGCACCACCAACATCGGCGGCGGCAACGCAGACTACGCGATGCTGACCGATAAGCAGCCGGGCGCCGCGCGCGAACGGCACTGGAACGATCTCTGGCACTATCCGCTGTTTCGAATGACCCAGGCGGCGCGCGCGTACGGACTTATGGCGATCGATGGGCCGTTCGGCGACTATAGCGACGCCGACGGATTTCGCGCGCAGGCCAAGCGCACGGCCACACTTGGCTGCGAGGGCAAATGGGCGATCCATCCAAGTCAGGTGGCGCTCGCAAATGAGATCTACACGCCACCCGCTAGGGAGGTCGAGCGCGCGGAAGCGATCCTCGCCGCCATGAAAGACGCGCAGTCCAAAGGGTTGGGCGCTGTGGCGCTGAACGGCGTCCTGATCGACGCGGCTTCGATCCGCCAGGCGGAAACGATCGTCCGGCAAATGGCGATGATCCGGGAGCGCGCCGGGGGCTGACCCAGCGCGCCATCGTCAACGGCCGAGCGCGCGCCAGCCTATGTCACGGCGGCAAAACCCGCCCGGCCAGTCTATCTGGTCCACGGCTTCGTAGGCCCGCGCCCGGGCTTCTGCGACATCGCGGCCGGTCGCGGCGACGTTCAGCACGCGCCCGCCATTGGCGAGGATCGTTCCGTCTTCGCGCGCCGTGCCGGCATGGAAAATCTCGACGCCGGACACGGCTTTCGCGCGCTCCAGTCCGCGGATTTCTCCACCCTTCGAATAGTCGCCAGGATAGCCTTTCGCCGCCATCACGACCGCGAGCGCAGCTTCGTCGCGCCAGCGCAGATCGAGATGGCCAAGCTCGCCGTCGCGTGCGGCGACCAGAGCGGTCAGCAGGTCCGACTTAAGCCGCATCATCAGAACCTGGCATTCCGGATCGCCGAAGCGGCTATTGAATTCGATCAATTTCGGCTCGCCGTCGCGGATCATCAGCCCTGCAAACAGCACCCCCATATAGGGCGTGCCGCGCGCGGCCATCGCGGCGACCGTCGGTCTGATAATCCTTGTCATCGTTTTTTCAACGACGTCGCAGCTCAGCGCCGGCGTCGGCGAATAAGCTCCCATTCCGCCGGTGTTCGGACCCTTGTCGCCGTCGAACGCGCGCTTGTGATCCTGGGCGCCGGCGAGCGCAAGCACGCGTTGTCCGTCGCTGAGAGCAAAAAAGCTCGCTTCCTCTCCCTCCAGAAATTCCTCGACGACGATCTGCGATCCCGACGCGCCGAAGCCGCCTTCGAACATGAAATCGATGGCCTTCGCCGCGTCGGCCCGCGTCTCGGCGATGATGACGCCTTTGCCGGCGGCAAGGCCGTCCGCCTTGACGACCACGGGAAGGCCGAGCGTCTGCGCGAAGGCTCTGGCTTCGTCGGCGCGGCGGAAGCGCCGATAGGAGGCTGTCGGCACTCCGTTGGCGGCGCAGAGATCTTTGACGAAGCCCTTCGAGCCTTCGAGCACGGCGCCCGCCGCGCTCGGCCCCAGCGCGCGAATCCCAGCCGACTCGAAGCGATTCCAGAGCCCCGCCACCAGCGGCTGCTCGGGCCCGATGACCGCGAACTCGATCATTCTTTCCTTCGCGTAGGCGATGAGCCCGTCGGCATCGCTCGCCGAGACGGGGGCGCATTCGGCGAGCGATTCCATTCCGGGGTTGCCGGGGGCGCAATAAAGCCGCGTCAGGATCGGGCTCGCGGCCAGCTTCCAGGCCAGCGCATGCTCGCGGCCGCCGGAGCCGACTAGAAGGACGTTCAAGATTCACCCCACCAAGGCACGGCGTGCTGTATCATCGCGGCCGTCATGAGTGAAGCGTCGTCAAGACCCAACCTGCCCGAATACAGCGTCAGCGAGATCGCCGGGCTGCTGAAGCGCACGGTGGAGGACGCCTTTCCATTCGTGCGCGTGCGTGGCGAGATTTCAGGCCTCAAATTCGCCTCTTCGGGTCATGTCTATTTCGATCTCAAGGACGAGAAGGCGGTTCTGAACGCAATCGTCTGGAAACAGACGGCGCGGCTCTTACGCCTCAAGCCCGAGGCCGGCCTTGACGTCGTTTGCACCGGGCGCATCACCACCTATCCCGGTTCGTCGCGCTATCAGATCGTCGTCGAGCAGATCGAGCTGGCCGGTCGTGGCGCGCTGATGGCGATGCTCGAGGAGCGCAAGAAAAAGCTCGCGGCCGAAGGACTGTTCGATCCGAATCGCAAAAAGCCGTTGCCGTTCCTGCCCGAGGCGATCGGCGTCGTCACCTCGCCCACCGGCGCGGTGATCCGCGACATCATGCACCGACTCAACGACCGCTTTCCCCGCCGCGTGCTGCTCTGGCCGGTGGCCGTGCAGGGCGAGAAGGCGGCCGCCGAGGTCGCGGCCGCGATCGCGGGTTTCAACGCATTGTCCCCCGGAGGAACGCCGCCGAGACCGG
This sequence comes from Rhizomicrobium sp., assembly GCA_035549135.1. Classification (GTDB taxonomy): domain Bacteria; phylum Pseudomonadota; class Alphaproteobacteria; order Micropepsales; family Micropepsaceae; genus Rhizomicrobium. Next base: position 11,720 of record DASZRM010000208.1, read on the forward strand.
ACGTTCTGATCGTTGCGCGCGGCGGCGGTTCGATCGAAGATCTGATGGCGTTCAACGAAGAGATCGTTGTGCGTGCGGTGGCCGCGAGCGCCATACCGCTCATCTCCGCCGTGGGCCATGAGACCGACACGACGCTGATCGATTTCGCCTCCGACCGCCGCGCGCCGACGCCGACCGCCGCCGCCGAAATGGCCGTTCCGCTTCGCAGCGAACTGTTGAGTCAGACGCTCGATCTACAGCGGCGGGCGTTGCGCTGCTTCGCCAAGGGCATCGAGGACCGCAAAAGGCATTTGACGCAGCTCGTTCGCGTCCTGCCACGGGCCGATCAGCTTTTCGCGCAGCCCGCGCAGCGCCTCGATCGCGCCGCCGAACGTCTGGGCCATGCTTTGCGCCGCAACCTGCATGTCCATCGCCGCGCATTTACGGAGGCTGCGACTCTGCTGCGCCCGAACCGCCTGCTCGGCGCATTCGCGCATTATCGCGAGCGGACCGACGTGCTGGCGCGCCGGCTCGACCGGGCGGCGAAGGCTCGCCTCTCCGACGCGCGCGGCCGCGTTGAGACCTTGTGGCGGGTCCTCGAAGGCGTAAGCTATCGCAGCGCCCTCGAGCGCGGATTCGCGCTGGTGCGCGGCGCCGACGGCGCGATACGGCGGCGTGCCGACCAGGTCGCTAAGGGTGAAGCGCTCAAGGTCGCATTCGCCGACGGAGAGATCGGCGCGGTCGCCACGGCGACTTCTCCATCCGCCAAGACGCGGTCGCGAAAGCCGGACACGTCCGGCGGTTCCCAAGGCGATCTGTTTTGACCTTCAGGCCTCTCGGCCCGCAGGCGCACATCTCCTAGGCCGCGGCCTTTTTGCGCGCGGCTGCCACCGACTTCGCGATCAGACGTTCCAGAACGTCGAGATCCACATCGGCGAGCGAACCGATGTAAAGGCATCCCTTGCCCGCCTTGTGCTTGCCGAGCTTCGCCAGCAGCTTTTCGTAGCCGCCCGCGCCGAGGCCAAGATAGAGCACGCTAGCTGAAGCGCGCGGAGAAAAGCCGACGAGCGGCGTGTCCCCTTCATGGCCGCTCTCATAGATATAATGCCGCGCGCCGAAGCCGACGATGGACGGTCCCCACATCACCGGCTTCTCGCCCGTCGCTTTCTGCATGAGCCGTACAAGGACTTTCGCATCCTCGCGGCGCGTCCTGTTTGCGACGGCGTCAATGAACGCCGCCGCGCGTTTTGCCGTCGCCTTTGTCTTGTTCGCCAAGATCGTCCCCCAAACGACATGCAATTTCCGCCAAAATCCCCTATTCTGGGTTCATGAACAAGATGGAACGCGATTTTCCGCCGGAGGGTCAGGCCGAGCTGGAATATTTGGATGGCGAATATCACGTCGTGCGTCCAGGCTCTTACGTCGTCTGCGCCGTCACCGGGATGCACATTCCGCTCGAGGCGTTGCGTTACTGGAGCGTCGACCTGCAAGAGGCCTACGCCACGCCCGCGATCGCGCTCAAGCGCATGCAGGAGACGGGGCGAACGCCGAAATGATTTCGCGCCGGGGGCTGGTCGCGGGAGTCTGCGCGCTTGCGGCCGCGCCGCTGCGCCTGAAGGCCGATTCGCCGCCGCTCATCCTGACCGGACCAATGGAGCAGGGCAGCCTGGTTATCGGTTTCGCTCGGCCCTGTTCCGTCACCGTGGACGGCGCGCGCCTGCGTGTTTCCGAGCACGGCATATTCGTATTCGGATTCGCTTATGACCAGACGGCGCCCACGCGCCTCGAGGCGCGCTACGATGACGGCGCGCAAGAAAGGCGAGAGGCTCTGCCGCGGCCGCGACAATACGAGACCCAGAGCGTCAATGGACTTCCCGAACGGTTCGTCGCGCCATCGGCTGAGCAGCTCGCCCGCATTGAGGCCGAGAACGCGCGGGTATTCGAGGCGCGAAAGCGCGACACGGCGGGCGTAGGCTTCGCAGAACCGTTCGACTGGCCCATTCCGGGGATCGTCAGCAGCCTCTATGGCAGCCGTCGCATCGACAACGGCAAGCCCATGGCGCCGCATCTGGGTCTCGACATCGCCGCGCCGGAGAACACGCCGATCCGCGCTCCTGCCGACGGCGAGGTCTCACTGGCGGAGCCGGACTTCTTCCTGACCGGCGGCACCACGCTGCTCGATCACGGTCATGGCGTATCCACCGCCTATGTCCATCAAAACGCGTTGAGGGTGAAGGTCGGCGATAGGGTTCGCCGCGGCGACGTCATCGGCCTTGTCGGCATGAAAGGGCGCGCCACCGGCCCGCATCTGCACTGGGGCCTCAACTGGTTTCAGATGAGACTCGATCCTTCGCGCTCAACCGCCACGCCGGCGCCTGCGAGAGCCTGAGGCTGTGTCTTCTGCGAATATTTGGTGGCGTCTCGCGGCGTCGGCCAACGCCGGTGAATCCACAGCCATTGCGACGGACGATCCCGCACGCAGGCCTCCATCGCAGCATTGATCCTGGCGGTGAGCGCGCCGATGTCGGCATCGTGGTCGCCGCTCGGCGCAAATTCGATCGGTGGATGCACCGTCATGCGGAAGCGCGCGCCCCCGAGCCTTTCGTTGGAGGCGGGCAGCAGAACGGCGCCGAGCTTGAGCGCCAGCGCCGCGGGCGCTGGAGTCGTCATCGCGTCGCGCCCGAAAAACGGCGCCGCCACGCCCTGATCGGTCTTCTGGTCGACCAGCATCAGGATGCACTGGCCCCGCCGGAGCAGGGTGAAAATTCGGCGCGTGCCCTGCGCGCCCTTGCTGATCTGGATCTGCGGGCCGGCGCTTGCGCGCATGCGCGAGATGAAGCGGTCGACATAGGGATTGTTGGGCGGGCGATAGACGAGCCCGCCTTCGTAGCCAAGCTGGGTCGCCATCACCGGCATGCCTTCCCAATTGGCGAAGTGCCCGGAGATGAACATCACGCCCCTGCCGCGTGCAATCGCCGCGTCGGCGTTTTCCTTGCCGACGATTTCGAGACGCGGATCGGGGCCGGAAATCTTCAGCTTGTCGAGGTGCGGGTATTCCGCGACGGTGCGGCCGAGATTGTCGCACATCTCGCGCGCGATGCGCTCGATCTCGCGCTCGGACATTTCCGGATAGGCGGCCCTGAGATTTTCCCGCGCGCGGTTCACCACCGGCCTGATCCGGTAGAAGACCTGGCGGCCGATAAATCCGCCGAGCGCGGACGCCGCGTCGATGCCGAGAATGCGAAACAGTCCCATGAACAGAAAGAACGGCGCCGCTTCCGCCCAGTATCGCAGGCGCTTCGCCAGGCTCAGGGATTTGGCTGTTTCGTGATCGGACATCCCGGGCGCGCTAACCCTTCGGCGGCAAGGTGTCAAGCAAGCGCTCGATCGCGGCCTCGTCCTCGAACGCCGCACGCACCGGCATGGGCAGGATTCCCTCGCGTTCCGCAGCGCCAAGGCGGGCGAAATCCTTCTCGGTCGTGACCAGCAGCGCCTCAAGCGAGCGCGCCCGCGATTTCAGACGCGCGATTTCCGAGGGCGAATACGGATGATGATCGGCGAAAAAGCGCACGAAGACGAGCTCGGCGCCTTGGGCCTTGAGCGCGTCGAAAAACTTGGCGGGTCTGCCGATGCCGGCGAAGGCGACGAGCCGCTTGCCGGCGACGTCCGGACCAGCGTTGACTAGATCGGCGCGCAGGACCGGTCCAGCGAATGTCCCAAGATCGGGCGCGCCTGCGCCGGTCACCACAACCGCGTTCGCGCGGCGAAGGCCCTGGCTCACCGGCTCCCGCAGCGGTCCCGCCGGTATCATCCTTCGATTGCCGAAGCCGGCCTGTCCATCGACGACAACGAGCGAGAGGTCCTTTGCGATCGCGAAATTCTGGTGGCCGTCATCCATTACGATTGTGTCGGCGCCGTTCTCCATGGCGAGCGCCGCGCCCAGCCGACGATCGCGCGCCACCACGACGGGTGCGGCTTCTGCAAGCAGCAGAGGTTCGTCGCCCACATCGACGGCGCGACTGTCTTCGCCGACCAAGATGGGGCCCCGAAGCCGTCCGCCATAGCCGCGCGACAGAAAGAACACGCGCCGGCCGCGCGCGATCAGCCTTCGGGCGATTTCGATCGCGACAGGCGTCTTGCCTGCGCCGCCGATGCTGAGGTTTCCGACGCAGACGACTGCCGCGCGAGGCCGGTATGGCTTCGCCCGCGCCGCCTTCCAGGCGACGCTTGCGCCATAGAGCCAGCCCAGCGGCGCCATCAGCCGCGAACGCCAGTCGTCGCGGGTCCAGAAATCAGGCTGGCGCATGGCGGGAGAGCAGTCGTTCCACCGCCGCGGCGGTCTTGGCCACGGCGCCGCCAAGATTGACGGCCGCAGCCGCCGCAGCCGCGCCGAGCTTTCTGGCCTCGGAAGGGTCGGCGAACAGCCGCAGCGCGAAATCGGCGATGTCCGCGCTCGATCGCACCAGGCCCGCGCCCTGCGCGCGGAAAATGCCCTCATAGGCGCTGGCGAAATTGAATGTGTGCGCGCCGGCGAGCACGGCGCAATTGAGCTTGGCCGGCTCGAGCGGATTCTGGCCGCCGTGGCGCACGAGGCTTCCGCCGATGAAAGCGAATGGCGCGAGACGGTAGAAGAGGCCGAGCTCGCCCATCGTGTCGGCGATATAGACCTCGCACGCCGCGTCCGGCGTTGCGCCCGCCGAACGCCGCCGCGCCGGTCGCTCGCCGCACAGCATCTCAATGTCCGCTCCGCGCTCGACGTGGCGGGGAACGATGACGGTGAGAAGATCGGCGACGGTTCTGCGCATCGCGTCATGCGCCGGCAGTATCGTCTCGTCCTCGCCTGGATGGGTCTGGGCGGCAAGGAGGACGGGCCGTTCGCCGATCGCCGCGCGCAACCTTTCAAGTTCGGCCGGATCGGCGGGCAGGGGCGGCGCGTCGGCTTTCAGGCTGCCGATCGCCCGCACGTCGGGTGCGCCGAGGGCGCGAAAACGCGCGGCGATCTCTTCATCCTGCGCCAGGCAGAGATCGAATGCGGAAAGAAGCGTCGAGGCGGTCTTGGGCGCCCAGCGCCAATTGGAGAACGAGCGCTCCGACATGCGCGCATTCACCAGCATAAGGCTCACGCGCCGTTTCTTGGCGCCCAGAATGAGATTCGGCCAGATGTCGGAATCGACGAACAGGCCAACGTCCGGCCGCCAATGATCGAGGAAGCGGGCGGTCGCGGAAGGCGTGTCCACCGGAACGAACTGATGCAGCGCCCGTGGCGGCAGGCGTTCGCTCATGATCTTCGCCGAGCTGACCGTGCCGCTGGTGACGAGCACGCTGCGCCCGTCCTGGGCCAACAAGACGTCGATGAGCGGCAATGCCGCCACGCATTCGCCGACGCTCGCGCCATGGATCCAGATTAGCGGACCTTCGGGGCGGGGCGCCATCTCGATAGCCAGCCGCTCATTGACCCGAGCGCGATCTTCTTTGCCTTGTCCCGCCCGGCGGCGAAGCAGGATGGGAACGGCGGGCGCAAGCGCCGACGTCACCGCGCGATAGGAGAAGTATCCGATCGGCGGCCGCGTCATGCCTAGCTCACGGCCGCGGCGGGCGCCGCGTCATCTTGAAAATCGCGCTGATAGAGACGGGCATATAGTCCGCCGCGCGCCATCAGCTCGGCATGCGGGCCGGATTCGACGATGCGCCCGCGATCGAGCACATAGATGCGGTCGGCGTCGAGCACGGTAGTGAGTCGGTGAGCAATGACGATGGTGGTTCGGTTGCGCATCAATCGCGCGAGCGCATCCTGGATTTGGCGCTCGCTTTCCGAATCGAGCGACGATGTCGCCTCGTCGAGCAGAAGGATGGGGGCGTTGCGCAGCATGGCCCGAGCGATGGCGATTCGCTGGCGCTGGCCGCCCGAGAGCTTCAGCCCGCCTTCGCCGACGCGCGTGGCGTAACCTTCCGGAAGCTGCATGATGAAGTCGTGCGCGGCGGCGTCGCGCGCCGCGCGTTCGACCTCCGCGGCGGATGCGCCCAGGCGGCCGAGCGCGATGTTCTCGAACACGCTCTCGTCGAACAGGATCGGCTCCTGCGTGACCAGCGCAATGTTGGCCCGGAGCGAAGCAAGCGTCACTTCGCGGATGTCGCGCCCGTCGATCTCGATCCGGCCGGCGTCCACATCGTAGAAGCGCAGGAGCAGATTGAAAATCGTCGACTTGCCCGATCCCGACGGTCCTACGAGGGCGACCTTCTGGCCCGGCGCGACTTCCAGGTCGATGCGCGAAATCGCCGGTTCGCCATCGTCTTCGCGATAGCTGAAATCAACCTCGTGGAACGCCACCGCACCTCCGTCGGGCGCAGGCGGAATGACCAGGCGCGATGCGGCGCGGCTGTCGGCGATGGCGGGCCGCGCCTCGATGACGCTGAAGACGCGCGCTGCGGCCGCCGCGCCGCTCGACAACAGCGGCCAGAATTGGCTTAGATTTCGCACCGGCGCCTGGGCCAAAAGCATTGCGGCGATGAACGCCGCGAAGCGATTGATGTCGAGCTCGCCATGCAGTGTCTGATAGCCGGCGAAGAAGATCGTAGCGGCGAGAACCAGCCCGACGAAGATGTCGGTTGCGGGCGCGGCGGCGGCGCGTCGGCGCACAATTTTGAGCAAGGTGCGAAGGCGCGTGGCGATTCGGGCGTGGGCGCGCTCGGAAGCGTAGGCTTCTAGGCCATAGGCCTTGATGATTCGCCGCCCGTCGAGAGCTTCCGAGAGCGTCGCCGAGAGCCCGCCTGTCTGCTCCATTCCCTTGATCGCGGCGCGCCGCATCGATCCGCCGATGCGCTCCATCGCCCAGGCGATAGCAGGCAGCGCGACCAGCGAGATCAGCGCCAGCTGCCAATCCTGATAGAACATCACGGCCGCAAAGAAGATGAGCTGCATGAATTCGAGCGCCACGGCGGAAATGCCCTGCGCCACGGCGTCGCGCATCTGGGTCGTATCGTAGATGAATCCCGACACAAGCTGGCCCGAATGGATCGCGTTGAGCGAGGCGAGGTCGCGAGCCATCAGGCTGTCGAACATGTCGCGCTGGCAGGCGGAGACGACGCGCTCGCCGATGGAATCGATGAGAGTCTTTTGGCCGAACCAGGATACGGCCCGCACCGCCATCACGCCGACGACGGCGAGCGTAATCGGCCACAAGAGGTCCGCGCGTCGCTGCTCGAAGAGATATTGCGTCGTCACCTTGATGAGCAACGGGATTGTTCCGCTTGCCGCCGAGGCGATCAGCATGCACAGAACCGCGGAGACCAGCAGTCCCCAATGCCGCGACACATAGCGCCGGAACAGCTTTGCGGCGACCGTTATCGCCTGGCCCGCGTCGGGGGCGTTGGTGAAGGTTCGGGATGCGGGCGTCATGCGGCCGTCCCTCTAGCATGGCCCCCGCCCAACGGCGAGGCGAAGCTTCACGCTTCGCCCTCGGGCTCCATCAGGCGATGAATGTGTACGACAAAATAGCGCATGTGCGCATTGTCGACAGTGGCCTGCGCCTTTCCGCGCCAGGCCGCAAGCGCGCTGCGGTAGTCGGGATAGATGCCCACAATGTCCAGCTTCGAAAGGTCCTTGAAGGCGATGCGGTCGGTCGCCGCGAGTTCGCCGCCGAAGACGAGGTGCAGGAGCTGCTTGGGCGTGTGCTCGGTCATCTGTGGTCCTGTCGTTTGGGCAAGGCGATATGGCAGACGCGCGCGATCAACGCCGCATGCAGCTCCGGCCCCGCGCCGACGATGGATGGCTGAATCGCGTCGGGCCCATTGTACATCAGCATCTCGCCGTTATGGGCGCTCGCCACGCCGCCTGCTTCCGCGAGGATGATGTCGCCGGCGGCAAGGTCCCAGTCGCGCTTGGCCGATAGAGCCATCATTGCGTCGAACTCGCCTTTGGCCACAAGCGTCAGGCGATAGGCGATAGAGTTGCGCGTTTCGATGCGCATCTCCGGCCATGGCCGGTTGGGCGCCGCGTTCCAGGCCGGATGGGCGAGCATCGTCTTGTCGGCGAGCATGCTGCAGCCTTCGAGCCTCGCGCGCGCGCTTGCCCGGATCGGCGCGCCGTTCAGGAACGCTCCGCCGCCGTGGCGCGCGGTGAAGCATTCCTCGGCGATGGGATTGTAGACGGCGCCGGCAATAGGGCGCCTTCGATGCACGACAGCGGCGCAAATGGTGAAATGCGGACGGTTCTTCAAGAACGCCACCGTTCCGTCGATCGGATCGACCGCGAAGATGGTGTCCGCCGAAAGCCTGGATCGATCGTCCTCGCTTTCCTCCGACAACCAGCCATAGGCCGAACGCGCAGCGCAGAGCCGTTCCTTGAGAAAGGCGTCAATGGCCAGATCTGCTTCGGTGACGGGGCTGCCGCGGTCTTTGCTCCAGCGGCGATAGTCGCCGCCGAAATAGCTCCGCGCGATTTCGCCGGCTTCGCGCACGGCCGATTCGAGAAGCGCCAGATCGGCGCCCGCGTCAGGATCCGGCAATCGTCATCCCCTCCAGGCGCAGGGTGGGCGCGTTGGACCCGTAGCGGAACTCAAGATCGTTCGCGGGCGTGAGATGCAGGAACATGTCCTTCAAGTTTCCTGCGATAGTGACCTCCGCGACTGGATAGGCGATCTCGCCGTTCTCGATCCAGAAGCCGGAAGCGCCGCGGCTGTAGTCGCCTGTGACGAGATTGACGCCCATGCCCATCAAATCCGTGACATAGAAGCCGGACTTGATGTCCGACATCAACTCCTTCGGGGTTCTGGATCCTGGCTCCATGTACAGATTCGTCGGCGACGGCGCAGGGGGCCCTCCCACGCCCCGGGCCGCATGGCCGGTGGTCCGCAAGCCGAGCTGGCGGGCGCTGGAGCAATCGAGCAGCCACGACGAAAGCTTTCCATCCACCACAAGCGCGCGCCGCCCATTCGCCACGCCTTCCCCATCGAAGGGCTTGGAGCGAAGTCCCCGTGCGCGATGCGGATCGTCGATGATTCGCACACCGCCGGCGAAAACCTGTTCGCCCATCCTGTCTTTCAGAAAGCTGACGCCGCGGGCGATGGCGTGCCCCGAGATCGCGCCGGCGAAGTGTCCTAGCAGCCCGTTCGCCACTCTTGGATCGAAGACGACCGGCGCGGCCTGCGATTTCACCTTCCTGGGATTGAGCTTGGCGACGGCCCGCTCGCCGGCGCGTGCGCCGACAACCTCAGGCCTTTCGAGATCGTTCGCATGCCTCGCGCTGGCGCTGTCGTGATCCATCTGCATGTTGACGCCTTCGCCCGCCAGAACGGCGACGCCAACTCCGTTGCTCGTTCCCGCGTAGCGGCCGAAGAAACCCTGACTGGTGGCGAGCGCAATGACGGTGCGTCCGAAGCTGGCGCCGCCGCCTTCCGAATTGGTGACCCCCTTGATCGCCAGCGCCGCCCCTTCGACGTCGCGGGCGCGGGAAATCAACTCGTCCGCGGATGGCTCACGCGCGTCATCGAGATCGAGCGCCGGAATGTTCTTCGCCAGAAGCTCCGCCGGCGCAAGGCAGGCGAACCTGTCCTCGGGCGCAAGCTTGGCCATGGCCACCGCGCGGCCGGGCAGCGCATCGATCGCTTCGGCCGAAAAATCGCTTGAGGAAACGAACGCCACGCGCTGTCCGACGAAAACGCGAACGCCTAGATCGGCGGACTCGGCGCGTTCGACCTCCTCGAGCTTGCCGAGGCGATAGGACACATGCGCCGAAACGTTCTCGACAAGAAGTCCGTCAGCGGCGTCGGCCCCGGCGGATTTGGCGGCGCGGAGGAGCCGCTCCATGAGGCTCTGTGGATCGATCTTGGACATGGGCGCTATGTGGCCCGCCGAGGCTCCCGACGCAAGCGCGCCGGCCGCCGAAAACCTAGTGCGGCTGCTTTCCCGCCGCGCCGTGCGCCATCGAGGTCGGCTGACCCTGGACGGCGGCGGGCTGATCGTCGGTCTTGGACGGCGCCAGCGAGATCACCACCGGCGAGGGCGCCAGATAGAGTTTTTGTTCCCGATAGGCGATGTAGACATGCCACTGGCGAATCACGTTCATCCCGATGATGAGGTCGCCGAAACCCGGCTTGGCGGTCACGGCGGGCAGGCGAGAGCCGCCCTTGAGGCTGTCGTTCTGGTCCATCATGCGATTGCGCATCAGGTCCGGAATGAGATGGACCGTGGGGTTGGCGATCTTGGTGCCTTCCATGCCCTCCATGGACAGCGATTTGAAGCGGTGGAAATAGGTTTTGGACTCGGGCGAGCGGAGCAATCGGCCGAATTCGGGCGTGTCGGCGTCACCGAGTTTGAGGCCGAAATCGCTTTGCGCCAATTCGAGATTGAGCACGGTATAGGTTGCGCCCGTATCGAAGATCGAAGTGAGGTTTTGGCCGTCCAGATTCACCGGGATCTGGATGTGATTGCTCGAATCGAGCGTCATCGGCACTTCGCTGACGGTGTTGGCCGGCCAGGACACCGCCTTGCCGTCGCAATGATCCTGAGAGTGCAGGCTGATCTGCATTTTGGCGAAATCGATCTCGACGTCGTAGCTGCGCAGAAGGTTGGGCGCGAGAATGCCGGCGGCGTCCGCGACGTCGTCTGCGAAGCCGCCTTCGGATGGGGACACGTAGAAGTCGACCGAGTCGGCGTAGAGATTGCCCAGTCCAAAGGTGGTATGGGTCACGAGATTGGTGGTGTGTCCCGAGACGTCGATCAGCTCGAAGCGCACATGCCGCGTCGGCAGTTTCAGCTGATCGACTGTTTCCTGGCTCACCACGCTGAAATAGCCGCCGGTGTCCAGCAGCATCGATTTGTGGACCTGATTAAGCTTGACCGGAACATAGATGCGTCCGTCGTCGCCGAGCTTCATGTCGACGGAAGCAAGTACGTCCGAGGGTGGGCAGATGTCGTCCGCACGCGCGAACGTCGCAGCTCCCGCCGCAAGCAGCACGATGGGCAGGATGCGAAGAATGCGCATCACCTCACGCCGGTCCCCCGATGAACCATCGGGCACTATAGACCAAGCCGGGGCTGCGCGCACCGCCGGATTCCGGGCGCTGCTGGCGGCCTAATGCGCCCCGGAGGGGGCGGGTGAGGCCGATTCGCCCGGGGGTCCGGCAGGCGTTGCGTAAAGCTTGCGCTCGCCATAAGCGAGGCGAGAAGAAGTCTCGGACGCATCTGAGCCTCCGGTTGGAAACGCAGACTATCAAATGCGGTCTGCGGCGCGAATTTCAGGGTTCGCCCGGCAGGCCCAGCGCGCGCCAGCGCTCGGTCACCGCGCGCACGATCATTTCGTCCATTCGAATCAGCCGTCCCCATTCGCGCCGGGTTTCGGGCGGCAGCTTGTTGGTGGCGTCGAGCCCGATCTTGGAGCCGAGGCCGCTTTCGGGCGAGGCGAAATCGAGATAATCGATCGGTGTGTTCTCGACGATGGTGACGTCGCGCGCCGGATCCATGCGGGTCGAAATCGCCCACATCACGTCCTTCCAGTTTCGCGCGTCTATGTCGTCGTCCACGACGATGACCCACTTCGTGTACATAAATTGCCGCAGGTAAGACCACACCGCCATCATCACGCGCTTGGCATGGCCGGGATAGGCCTTCTTCATCGACACCACGGCGATGCGATAGGAGCAGCCTTCGGGCGGTAGCCAGAAATCGACGATCTCCGGGAATTGCTGGCGCAGCAGCGGCACGAACACTTCGTTGAGCGCCTCTCCGAGGATCGACGGCTCGTCCGGCGGCCTTCCGGTATAGGTGGATAGATAGATCGGGTCGCGCCGCATCGTGATCGCGGTCGCGGTGAAGACGGGAAACTGCTCGACCGAATTGTAATAGCCGGTATGGTCGCCATAGGGCCCTTCGTCGCGATAGTCGGTCAGTGAGACTTCGCCTTCGATGACGATCTCGGCTTCGGCGGGAACCTTCAGCTGCTGCGTCACGCAATCGGCGAGCTCCACGCGCTGGCCGCGCAACAATCCAGCGAACTGATATTCGGACAGCGTATCCGGCACCGGCGTGACCGCGGCCAGGATCGTTCCCGGATCGGCGCCCAGCACGACGGCTGCGGGCAGCGGCGCCGCCTTCTCCTTCGCCCAGCGCGCATGATGCTGCGCCCCGCCGCGATGCTTGAGCCAGCGCATGATGGTCTGGTTCCGGTTCAAAACCTGCATGCGGTAGATGCCGAGATTATAGTTGTCTTCGCGCCGATCGCTCGGTCCCTTCGTCACCACGAGCGGCCAGGTGATGAGCGGCGCGGGCTCGCCGGGCCAACAGGTCTGGACCGGCAGCGCGCCAAGGTCGATGTCGTCGCCCCTGAGAACGATCTCCTGGCAGGGCGCGCGCGAGACAGTTTTCGGCTTCATCGCCATGACCGTCTTGGCGATCGGCAGAAGCTCGAGCGCTTCGCCGAAGCTGCGCGGCGGCTCGGGCTGGCGGAGCATTGCGAGCAGTTCGCCCACCTCGCGCAGCGATCCGGCGTCGGTGCGCGCCTTGCCGTCCATGGTCACGCCCATGGCTACGCGCTTCACGGTTCCGAACAGATTGACGAGGACGGGGATATCGGACGGAAGGCCGTCCGCCTTGACCGGCTTCTCGAAAAGGACGGCGGGACCCTGCCGCGCGATCATGCGGCGTTGGATCTCCGTCATCTCGAGCACGGTCGACACCGGTTCGCGCACGCGCACGAGCTCGCCGGCGGATTCCAGCCGCGCGATGAAGTCCCGGAGCGAACGATAGGTCATGCCGGAAAGCTATCAGCTTTCGTTCTTGACCTTCCACTTCGACGGCGCGGCATGGCGCACGCCATAGGCGGCGTAGATGACAAGGCCGATCACCGTCCAAATGACGAGCCGGATCCAGGTCGCCCCGCCAAGGCTGACCATCATCAATCCGCAGATAAGGACGCCCGCGGGCGCCGTGAGCCAGACGTAAGGCGTGCGGAAATGGCGCCGGGCCTTAGGCGCCTGCACCCTCAGCACCATGATGCCGATGCAGACGGTGATAAACGCCGCCAGTGTTCCGATGGAGACGAGGTCGGCCAGAACATCGAAGGGAAAGAGCGCCGCCAGAAGCGCCGCAAAGGCGCCCACGATGATCGTGCCGCGGTGCGGCGTCTTGAATCGCGGATGGACCGCGGAGAAGCCGGGCGGCAGGAATCCGTCGCGCGCCATCGAGAAGAACACGCGCGACTGTCCGTAGAGCGAAACGAAGACCACTGACGCCAATCCTACAACTGCGCCGACATCGATCGGAATGACCAGCCAGTTGAGGCCCGCGATCTTGGAGACGGCGAAAGAGACCGGACTTGGCACGTCCAGCGTCCGCCAATCGGTGATGCCGGTCAGGACCAGCGACATCAGCATGTAGAGCGCGGTGCAGATGCCGAGCGAACCCAGAATGCCGATCGGCATGTCGCGGCTCGGATTGCGGCATTCCTGCGCGGCGACGGAGACTGCCTCGAAGCCGATATAGGCGAAGAAGGCGATGCCGGAGGCGGCGAGGATGCCGGTGATTCCGAACTGGCCGAAATTGGAAAATTCGGCGCGGAAGGCGTCGAGGCCGGTCTTGCCCGCCGCCGCCGGGTTGGGCGGAATGAACGGCGTCAGGTTCGATTGCTGCACATAGGATATTCCGAACACGATCACGGCCAGCACGATGGCGACCTTGATCAGCACCATCAGTCCGTTGAAGCGTGCGGATTCCTTGACGCCAATCACGAGAAAGGTGCTGAGGATCGCGATTAGTCCCACTGCGGGAACGTTGATGAGCGCGCCGGTGAGGTGGATGTCGTTGAAGCCCTTTCCGGCGAAGGGCGCCATGGTCAGCGCCGCGGGCAGATGAATTCCGAAATCGTTGAGCAGGCTGACGAGGTAGCCCGACCAGCCCGCGCTCACGCCCGCGGCCGAGACGAGATATTCGAGCACCATGTTCCAGCCGATGAACCAGGCCATGAAGCGTCCCATCGTGGCGTAAGCGTAGGTGTAGGAGCTTCCCGACTCCGGGATCATCGAGGCGAATTCGGCGTAGCAGAAGCCTGCGAACAGGCAGCCGAAGCCCGCGACGACGAAGGAGAGCATGACCGCCGGACCTGCATGCTCGGCCGCGGCCGTGCCGGTGTAGACGAAAATGCCTGAGCCGATGATGCCGCCGATGCCGATCATCACCAGGCTGAGCGGACCCAGCGATCGCTTCAGCTGATGGGCCTCGGAGATGACCGGATCGGGTTGATCCACGATATCCGTCGTCGTAACCATCTTACGCGGCATCCTCGATGGTGAAGCGCGCGGGTTTGGCCCGCCAGACGCTGTAGCCGAAGAAAATGACGATGCCGATTGCCGTCCAAACGCCGAGCCGTATCCACGTGTCCATCGGCAGCCAGGCCATCATCGCGCCGCACATGACGATGCCGAGAGGCGCCACCAGCCAAACGAGAGGCGTGCGGAACGGGCGGCGCGCATTCGGCCGGCGCACGCGCATCACCATCACTCCGAAGCAGACGATGACGAAGGCGAGCAGGGTGCCGATCGAGACGAGCTCGCCCAGGATATCGAGCGGCAGCGCGCCGGCCAGCAGCATGGCGAACACGCCGGTGACGAGTGTGCCTTTCCAGGGCGTGCGGAAGCGTGGGTGGACGTCGCAGAACATTCCGCCGATCATTCCGTCCTTGCCCATCGCGTAAAAGATGCGCGATTGGCCGAGGATGAGAACAAGAACGACGGAGGCCAGGCCGACGATCGCGCCCACATTGACGATCGGCGCAAGCCATTTGGTGTCGGCGATCGCCTCCACAGCCATCGATACCGGGTGGGCGACGTTGAGCGTGGTGTAGGAGGCAAGCCCGGTCAGCACGTATGACATCAGCATGTAGAGCACGGTGCAGATAAGCAGCGAGCCGAGAATTCCGAGCGGCACGTCGCGCTGCGGATTGCGGGCTTCCTGGGCTGCGACGCTGACCGCGTCGAATCCGATATAGGCGAAGAAGATCACGCCTGTGGCGCGCAACACGCCGCTCCACCCGAAATGGCCCCAATCGCCCGCATTCGGCGGAATGAAGGGCGTCTGGTTGCCTGGCACGACATGCGGAAGGCCGACCGCAATCACCAGCACTACGATGCTGAGCTTCACGGCGACCATCAGGTTGTTGAAATTGGCCGAGAGGTGAACGCCGACGATGAGGACGACCGTCACCAGCGCGATCAACGCCACCGCTGGAAGATTGAAATAGGCGCCGGTGAAGCCGATATGGTGGATGGCGTCGATAGCAGTCGCGTGAGGATCGTAGATTGGACAGTGGGCGTCCGTGGCCACGCAAAGGGGCGCGGAAGCGAAGGCCTGCGGCACCGGCGCGCCGAGATAGCGCATGAAGTCGTTGAAATAGCCAGACCAGCCCACCGCCACCGTCGAAGAGGCCGCCAAATATTCGAGCACCAGGTTCCAGCCGATGAACCAAGCCATGAATTTGCCGAGCGTGGCGAAGGTGTAGGTGTAGGCGCTGCCCGCCACCGGGATCATGGCGGCGTATTCGGCGTAGCACAGGCCCGCGAAAAGACAGCCGAGGCCCGCTATGGCGAAGGAAACTATGACGCCCGGTCCCGCATAGCTCGCGGCCGCGTGTCCGGTGATGACGAAAATGCCTGCGCCGATGATGGCTCCGATGCCGAGCGCAATCAGGTGGAGCGGGCCGAGGGCGCGCCTGAGGTCGGGACGGTGTTCTTCGGCGATCGGGTCTTCGGTGAGTCCGGCCATT
Organism: Rhizomicrobium sp.; assembly: GCA_035549135.1. Classification (GTDB taxonomy): domain Bacteria; phylum Pseudomonadota; class Alphaproteobacteria; order Micropepsales; family Micropepsaceae; genus Rhizomicrobium. The sequence goes on from DASZRM010000208.1 coordinate 27,450, forward strand.
CGCGAGCCCTCTGCATGGATTCCAAACCGGCCCGCGACGCAGGCCCTTCGACCGGCGCACTCTGGCATGGGCGGACGGCCCCGCCAAATCCGGAACCCATGTAAGGCGATGGCTCAGCGCGCCTCACGCGAATTTCGACTCGGCTTTCCTTGTCGAGCGCTTCAATCCGCGCGCGTCCACACCGCGATCTGGTTGCCGTTGGGATCGCGAAAGTGGAACCGGCGCCCGCCCGGAAATTCGTGATGGGAAAGGATTTCGGCGCCGGCGGCCTTCACGCGCGCCTCCATGGCGTCGAGGTCGGCGGCGAAGAGCACGACCAGAGGTCCGCCGTCGCGGACCACGCGCCGCTCCGCGTTGAAGCCGCCCTCCCGGCCGTCGCTGTCGAAGGCGACGTAGTCCGGTCCGAAATCGGTGAAGCGCCAGCCGAAGACCGCGCCGTAGAATTGCTTGGTGGCGGCGATGTCGGAGGCTGGCAATTCGATATAGTCGAGGCGGCCGTCGCTCGGCATTTCCTTGTTCCCTTTTTGTTCATTGAAGCTCATGCCCCGAACCGGGTCAAGACCGTCCGTGACCATACTCTTGTCGGGCCTGGCCGTGGCGGCGCTGGCGGGCCTTGCCATCGC
>DASZRM010000209.1:0-68263 GCA_035549135.1 Rhizomicrobium sp.
AAGGGTTCGAGCAGGCGCTCCATGCCGGCGGTCGAGATCTGCGCGACGCAGGTCCGGCCGAAACGGTCGACGGCCAATCCGGGTAGGAAATCGCCCTCCGCGTGGACAAGGCGATAAAAGGGCTCCCGAAAAAGCGCTTCGCGAATCTTCAGTGCGCGCTCGAGCCTTGTCAGAAAGAAATCGGCATCGAAAGCCACATCGCTTGCCCCATCGAGAAGCCGCACCGCGATCAGGCTGTTCGGATTGAAATAGCCGCAGCCCATGGGCCTTCCATCGTGGTCGAGCAGATTGACCGCCGAGCCGGGCGCCAGGGCCTTTGCGGCCGGATTCATCTCGATCTCGTTCGAAAACGCCCAAGGCGCGCCCGCCCTGACACGACGCCCCTCTTTCGGCTTGAGCCGGATATTGGGATAAGGACTCATCTATTCCGCCGTGCAATCGCCGCGCGCTCGGTTACCATGGGCAGGGCGAATTGGCGAAGGGAAGATCATGGCGCAAAATCCGGCGATGAATTTCGGCTCCATGCGCGGCAAGACGCCCGAAGAGGCGAAATTCTATTGGACTGGCGGTCCGGTTGAGGTCGCGCCTCGTGTCTGGTTCGCCTCTCAATTTTCGGGTTGCACGGCCTTTGAGACAGACGAAGGGCTCGTGCTGGTGGATACCGGCACGAGGCAGTTTGCGCCGGCTATCGCCCAGATGCTGCGGATGAAGACCGGGGCGCCGGTGCACACCGCAATCTATACCCATGGCCATATCGACCACGCCTATGGACTGCCAGCCTTCCTGGTCAATGGTCAGAAGCGGCCCCGGGTCATTGCCCATCGCGCCATGCCGGCCCGGTTTTCGCGCTACGCAAGGACCGCAAGGCACAACGCGGCGCTCAACGCCCGCCAGTTCGGCGGAACGGTCGACGCTCAGTCCAACGAGTCCTTTGCCAGCTTCGCCGAGCCGCCGATTCCGCCGGACACGCTTTATGACGAGGGCCTCGATATTTCGGTCGGCGGCGAGCGCTTCGCGCTGCGCCATTGCCGGGGCGAAACGGACGATCACACCTGGGTCTTCTGTCCGGATCGCGGCGTGCTGTGCCCGGGCGACCTCTTCATCTGGGCGGTGCCGAACGACGGCAACCCGCAGAAGGTGCAGCGCTACCCCTTCGACCGCGCAATGGGTCTTCGCGCGATGGCGGCGCTCAAGCCGCAGGCGCTTTGTCCGGGACATGGCGGTCCGGTGGTTGGCGAGCCGGACAAGATCGTTCGTATGCTGATGGAAACCGCCGATTTTCTCGAAGCCGTCATCGAGCGCACGCTCGCCGCCATGGAGGCCGGATCGCCGCCGCATGTGGACATCGTCACCGGGGTGGAGCTGCCGCGTTCGGATTCTCCGTGGCTTCAGCCGGTCTACGACGATCCCGAATTTCTGGTGCGCAACGTGATCCGATACTATGGCGGGTGGTGGAGCGGGCGGCCGAGCGAACTCAAGCCCGCCGCGCGCGCGGCGCTTGCAGTCGAAATCGCGCGGATGAGCGGCGGCGCTGCGGCTCTGGCTCGCCGCGCGGAGCATCTTGCGAAAGCGGGCGAATTTCGCCTCGCCTGCCACCTGGCCGATTATGCGCTCGAGGCCGCTCCTTCAGATGAATCTGTGCGAAGCGGCGTCGCGGCGGTTTACGAAGCGCGCGCGGAGTGCGAGACGAGCTTAATGGCCGTTAACATCTACAACTCGGCTGCGGCTTATGCGCGCGCAGGTCGGCCATTCGCTTGAAGCCGGGCTGCGGCCAAATTCTCGCCACGATGTTGGATTGAAAGACCACCGCAAAGCGCGGCGCGACCGCGGCTTAGCCGATTTCAACAATTGCGGCCGGCGGATTTGGGCCAAGCCCTGCGTCCGGCGATTCGAGCGAAAATGACTTTAGCCGAAGCGTTCAAGCCGGCCGACCGGCTCGTCAGCGCGCGCCTGTCTGACGCCTACCACGCCTGGAACCGCGCGCGCGGCGACAGATTTGCGCCAAGACGCGAAGAGATGACACCGGCTCTGCTGCGCAGTTCCCTTCCATGGACCTGGTTCGTGGACGTGATCGAGGGTGGGGCGGATTTCCGCTTCCGCGTTGCCGGCGACCGCGTGGTTCAGTTCATGGGCCGGCGCTTCGCGGGCGAGCTGATGTCCGCGCATCTCGAAGAACCTTTCTTCGCGCGCATGCAGGCCTTCCTGCACGAATGCTTGCGCCGGCGCGGGCCTGTCGCGCTCGGCCCCATGCGCTCCCTGCGTCAGGGAAAGGAGCATCTGGGGATCGAGGTCATCGGCATGCCCCTTTCCGACGACGGCGCGGCCGTGACGACCATATTCGGCGGGCTCGATGCGAGCGCCCTCGGCGCAGGCTGACGACCGGCCTGCCGCTACGGCAATGGCCCTGCCGGCTTGCGTCCCGCGCCGCACGCCCTTTACATGCGGGTTTTCAGGGAGAACGCTCATGGCGGTCGACGGCAAGTACAACATCACGATTCAGTCCCCGATGGGCCCACAGCAGGCGGAGCTCGATCTCAAAACCGACGGCTCGGCCCTGACCGGCACGCAATCCGGGCGGCAGGGCTCCATGGCGATCGCCAATGGCAAGGTGGACGGCGACGAGGTGTCCTGGTCGCTCTCGATCACCTCGCCCATGCCAATGACGCTGGAATTCTCCGGGCAGGTCAGCGGTGACAGCATTTCCGGCAGCGCCAAGGCAGGGGCTTTCGGCTCCTTTCCCTTCACCGGCGCAAGGGCCTGACGCTTTCGGCTTCGCGTTTTAAGGGGGGCGGTCTATGAAGACCGCCCTTTTGCTTGGAACGGCGCCTTGAGAATTCACCCGGACGGCTGGCCCTTTGTGGCGATCGCGGTCGCGCTGAACGCCATATTGTTCGCGGTCGCCGGCTGGTTCGGCTGGATCATGACGCCGCTGACAGCCTGGTGCCTTCTGTTCTTCCGCGATCCCGACCGTTTGACGCCGGACGGCAAAGGACTGGTGGTCTCGCCGGCGGACGGGGTGATATTGCCGCTTGTCGAGGCCGAGCCGCCGGCGGAACTCGACATGGCGGGAGGCAAGCGGCCAAGGCTTAGCATCTTCATGAACGTGTTCGACGTCCATGTGAACCGGATTCCCGCGGACGGCGCGGTCGCCGCTTTGCGCTACCGGCCGGGCCGGTTCTTCAACGCCTCGTTCGACAAGGCGAGCGAACACAACGAGCGTATGGCGGTGCGGCTCGCGCTGGAGAACGGCCAATCGCTCGCATTCGTGCAGATTGCGGGATTAGTGGCGCGCCGGATTCGCTGCGACCTGCGCGAAGGACAACAGGTGCGCCGCGGCGCCCGATTTGGCATAATCCGGTTTGGCAGCCGTCTCGACGTCTATCTGCCACCGGACGCGACGGTGAACGTCAAAGCGGGCCAGCGCGTCCGGGCCGGCGAAACAGTTCTGGCCGCGCTCAAGGGAAAGGATGAAGACGTTGCCGGTTGAGAAGCTGACCGCCAGGCGGCGCATGGCCGAGCGGCTCGAGGATTTTTCCTCGGCCCGTCAGCGCGTCGTGGAGCGGCTGGAAGATCTTTCCTTTTCCAAGCTGGTGCCCAGCATTCTGACTCTGATGGGACTCTTCTGCGGGGCGACGGCCATTCGATTCGCGCTCAAGGACGATTGGCGCCACGCGGTGGCGATGATCGTGGCGGCGATGGTGTTCGACATGCTCGACGGCCGCGCGGCGCGCGCCTTCGGCGCCGACACCCGTTTCGGAGCGCAACTCGACAGCCTCGTCGACCTCGTCAGCTTTGGCGTCGCGCCCGGAGTGATCGTCTTCATGTGGAGTCTTCAGGACATGGGCGAGGCGGGCTGGATCGCAACGCTCATCTTCTGCGCCTGCAGCGCCATCAGGCTTGCGCGCTTCAACATTCAAAGTGCGAGCGCGCGCGACGAGGGCGCAACGCAAGCCAACCCCTATTTCACGGGACTGCCGATGCCGGCCTCGGCGTTCCTAGCCGTTTTTCCGATGCTGCTCAGCTTCCAGTTCGGAGATCGGCTGGTGCGCGACCCTGGCGTCGCCAGCGTCATCCTGGTGCTGGCGTCAGCACTCATGGTCAGCCGCCTGCCTACGCCCTCGATCAAGTACATGCACATGCCGAAACGCCTTAGAGTGGTCGCGTTCGTCGCGTTCGCAGCCTTCGTGGTGCTGCTGATCAACTGGCCTTGGGCGACGCTGACGGGCGGATTCGCGCTCTACGCGGCGGCCGTGCCTTTGACGCTGCTGCGGCATCGGGCCGAGGAGGACGACGCCCCGGAGGCCTGAGCGTCAGAACGCGGCGCACACCTTTCGCGTGACGACGCCAACGGCCTTCTGGTGAAACTCGGCGCGATAAGCGGACATCGCGGTTTGGAGCCCAGACGCAAGCGCGGCTGAGTCCGCGAGCGCGACGATCACGATCTTGGACGGCTCGCGCGCCGCCTCGCCCGTGTCGGGATCCCGCCATGAGCCGGCGCCGTCGATCACGGTGAAGCCGTCGGGAAATGTCGCCTTCAGCGTCGTCGCGGCGAATTTTGACCACTGCGCTTCGCTTACCATGCCGTCTTCTGCGATGTTCCGGCCGAAAAAAAGCACCGCCTCGGTCATCGGCCTTTGAGACGGCAGCGGGCAAGACATCGGCGCCCGCTCCGAAACGCATCCGGCAAGTGACAGCGCGAGAAGCGCGACCGACCGGCGCGCCGCGATCCGACCGCGCTCAGGCCGCGATGCGGACCGGGAGAGTCGCATAACCCTTGACGAAATTTGAATAGATGCGCTCCGGCTTACCCACCACTTCTATGAATCGGAACCGCTTTAGGATTTCCTCCCAGACGATTCTGAGCTGCATCTCGGCCAGCCGATTGCCGACGCAGCGATGGATTCCGAAGCCGAAGGACAGATGCTGACGCGGCCGCGCACGGTCGATGATGAAGGCGTTCGGGTTTTCGATCGCCTCCTCGTCGCGGTTGCCGGAGACGTACCACATCACCACCTTGTCGCCCTTGCGGATCGTCTTGCCGCCAAGCTCGGCGTCGCAAAGCGCGGTGCGGCGCATATGGGCGAGCGGGGTCTGCCAGCGGATGATTTCGGGAACCATGCTTTCGATCAGCGCCGGATTGGCGCGCAGCTTTTCATACTGATCCGGATTTTCGTTAAGCGCCAGAACGCCGCCGGTGATCGAATTGCGGGTCGTGTCGTTGCCGCCGACGATCAGCAGGATAAGGTTTCCGAGATACTCCATCGGCCCCATGTCGCGCGTCGCTTCGGAATGGGCCATCATCGAAATCAGATCGTTGCGCGGCTCGGCGTTGACGCGCTCGTTCCATAGCCGTGTGAAGACTTCGCCGCATTCGCGCAGCTCGGTGCGGCGCTGCTCTTCCGAATTGACCACGCCAGCGCCGGGGATGGCCGTCGCCACATCCGACCAGCGCGTCAGTCTGCGCCGCTCCTCGAAGGGAAAATCGAAGAGCGTCGCCAGCATCTGCGTCGTCAGCTCGATCGAGACAAGGTCGACCCAGTTGAAAGTCTCATTGCGCGGAAGGTCGTCGAGAATCTTCGCGGCCCGGGAGCGGATCGTTCCTTCAAGCTTTTCCAGATTTTCCGGCGCTACGATCGGACTGACGGCCTTTCGCTGCCGGTCATGCTTGGGCGGATCCATGGCGATGAACATGGGCAACATGAAATCGGGCTGCTGGTCGCGGATCGTAATCCCGCCAAGATGGGCTTCCGACGAATAGATCTGATGATGCGTGTCGACATGCATGATGTCGGCGTATTTGGTCACCGACCAATAGGGCCCATAGGCGCTGTCGGCGCAGTAGTGCACAGGATCTTCGCGTCTGAGGCGTTCGAAATACGGCCAGAAACTGTTGGTCCGGAATAGCTCGGGCTGGCTGACGTCGATCCTGTCGAGCGCAATCTCATACGCCGTTGCGGCGCCGTTGCGGTCGATCGCATGAGCCGACATGAGGGTCTCCATGACGACAGAACCACGACGGTAAGGCGGCCCGGCGGCTTTGTCACGGCGCGGCCTTCCGTGGCGTCATTTCTCCTCATCCGGATAGGGGCCCTTGCCGCCTTCCTTGATAAAACGGTCCACACGCGCCTCCAGAACGGGCAGCGGAACCGAACCGAGCGCCAAAATCGCGTCGTGGAAGGCGCGGATGTTGAACTTGTCGCCGAGCGCAGCTTCCGCTTTGGCCCGCGCCTTCCGGATCGCCATCTCTCCGAGATAGTAGGAGAGCGCCTGGCCCGGCCAGGCGATGTAGCGATCGACTTCGGTCTCGATTTCGTGGTCGGGGAGCGCGGTATATTCGCGCATGTATTTGATGGCCTGCTCGCGGGTCCAGCCTTGGCTGTGAATGCCCGTATCGACGACAAGGCGCACGGCCCGCCAGATCTGCCAGCCGAGCATGCCGAAGCGATCATAGGGCGTCTCGTACATCCCCATTTCGACGCCGAGCCATTCGCAATAGAGCGCCCAGCCCTCGCCATAGGCCGAGATGTAGGTGTAACGGCGGAAATCCGGCAGCGACTTGTCTTCCATCGCAAGCGGTATTTGGAACGCGTGGCCGGGCGCGGATTCGTGCAACGTAAGCGCCGTCAGATTGAACAGCGGCCGGTGCGGCAGGTCGTAGGTGTTGACAAGATAGACGCCTGGCCCGCCGCGCCCGGACGTATAAAACGGCGCCAGATCGGCGGGCACCGGCTTGATCGCAAAGCGCGCCCTCGGCAGGCGCCCGAAATACAACGCCGCCTTGCCGTCGAACACCTTTGCGATCCATGCGGCCTTGTCGAGCAGTTCCTGCGGGGTCTTGGCGTAGAATCTGGGATCGGTACGCAAGAATTCCTGGAAGGCCGGAAAATCGCCCTTGAAGCCGGTCTCCTTCATGACCTCGATCATCTGCTGGTGAAGCTTATCGACCTCTTCTTCGCCGATCCTGTGAATTGAGGCCGGATCCATATCGAGCGTGGTGTATTCGCGGATCTGCTGGCGATAATAGGCTTTGCCATCCGGCAGATCCTCGGCGGCCAATGTTTTGCGCGCGCCCGGGACATACTCGTCATCCCAGAATTTGAGCAGGTCCGCATAGGCAGGCTGAACGATTCCGCCGATGACCTCCATAGCTTCGGCGCGGAGCTTCGACTGCTCAGCCGGAGCGATCCCCGGCATGGATTTGAACGGAGCATAGAAGAGCGAGTCTTCCGGCTTTGCGCCGGTCACGGCGGTGATCGAGGAATCCCGCCCCTGGAGCGTCACCTGCGGCGGAGTGAAGCCGCGCCTGAGGCCGGCGCGCATTTCGTCCATCTGTTCTCGGAAATAGCGCGGGATGTCGCGCATCTGCGCGATCCAATTTCGGTAGTCCTTGAGATTGCGGAAATCGCGCCGCGCCGTATAGCCGAGATCGGTCCAGAAGGTCGTATCCGAATTGGCCGGCATTTCATAGTCGCGAAACTTCCAGCTGGCGATCAGGTTTTCGATCTGCGGCCGGTAGACGTCGTAATTGACCTTGTTGGCCTCGGAGAGCCGCGCGCGGGGTATGGCGTCAAGCTGCTTCAGCACATTCTCCCAGTAGCGCAGACGCATCTGCTGCGTGGCCGCATCGACCTTGGGCAAATGATCGACGACCTCCTTGACGTCATCCTCGCCGTTCGCGAACTGGTCTTCGCGCCACTTCCATTCCCTGGTGTATAGCGCCTTGAACCGCGCGTCGGCGGACCCGGTCTTGGCCGCCGCGGCCGGAACCGCCGCCATCGCGATCACGAGGGCCGCGCAGGCCGTCATCAGCGCATTCATGTGCATCCCCTCGAAAAGCAGCGCGCAAGCGTAGCGCGGGCGCGTCCCGATCCGCTAGCCTTGCGCCCATCGGGAGGATCACATGAGCTTTATCACGCGCAGAAAGACAATCGAGGCCAGCATCGCGCTCGAAGGGGCGCATCGCCTCAAGGCCACGCTGTCCTGGCCGCACCTCGTGGCCATCGGCGTCGGCGCGATCGTGGGCACCGGCATCTATACGCTGACCGGCATCGGCGCAGGATTGGCGGGCCCTGCGGTCATCCTCTCGTTCTTATTGTGCGGCGTGATCTGCGCCTGCGCAGCTTTCTGCTACGCCGAGATGGCGACGATGATTCCCGTCGCGGGCAGCGCCTACACCTATAGCTATGCCGTGCTCGGCGAGCTGTTGGCCTGGATCGTGGGCTGGAGCCTCATTTTGGAATACATGGTTGCGGCCTCGGCGGTCGCAGTCGGCTGGTCGTCGCATGTGGCCGAATTCATCCACAACGCCGGCTGGCCGTTTCCCGATCCGCTGCTGCATGGCTGGATGAGCGGCGGGCTCGTCGATCTTCCGGCCATCGTCATTTCAGCCGTCATCACGGCTCTGCTGGTCATCGGCACGCGCGAAAGCGCCACCGTCAACCTGATCCTTGTCGGCATCAAGCTCGCGGCGCTCGTGCTGTTCGTCGTGCTGGCGAGCCGGTCCTTCGACGCTTCGCGGTTTCATCCATTTGCGCCCTTCGGCTACTCCGCCGAGATCGGCGCCGACGGGGTGAAGCGCGGCGTTCTCGCGGCGGCAGCGCTGATCTTCTTCGCCTTTTATGGCTTCGACGCCGTCTCGACGGCGGCGGAGGAGACCAAGAATCCCGGACGAAATCTCACCATCGGGATCGTCGGCTCCATGGTCCTGTGCACGGGGATCTATATCGCGGTGGCCGCGTCCGCGCTCGGCGCCTCGTACTTCACCGATTTTTCCAAGACCGGGGCCCCGCTCGTCTATATTCTCAGTTCCATCGGCCATGGCCTCGCCGCGCAGCTCGTCGCAGGCGCGGCGATCGTGGCGCTCCCCACGGTCATTCTTGTGCTGATGTACGGCCAGAGCCGGATCTTCTTCGTCATGGCGCGCGACGGGCTCTTGCCGCAGCGCCTCGCCGCCGTCCATCGCACCCGGGGCACCCCCGTACTGATGACGGCGCTCACCGGGATTGTCGTCGCCTTGATCGCTGCGGTCGTTCCGCTCGCCAAGATCGCGCTGCTCGCCAATGCCGGAACTTTGTGCGCCTTTGTCGCGGTTTCGGTCTGCATGCTGGTGATGCGCGTGCGCGATCCCAATCGCCCGCGCGCCTTCCGCACGCCGCTGCCCTGGGTCGTGGGGCCCGTCTGCATCCTGGGCTGCCTGTATCTTTTCCTGAACGGGCTCCCCGGCTTCACCCAGGCCTGGTTCGTGATCTGGAATGCGATCGGGCTCGTCGTCTATCTCATCTATGGCGCGCGCGCGAGCCGCCTGGCCAAGGGCGCGCAGGTGACGACTGCGTAAGTCGGACGAAGCCGCAACTACGATTCGATGCGATTCTTGAAGAGCGCAGCGAACTTCGCCTTGGGAGCGAATCGCTTGACGCCGGGAAGGGGCGGCGCCTCTGCGCCGACGATGACGCGATGGTCGCCATGGCAATCCAGGAAGGCTTTGAGAGCGGCGCACGATCCCACATTGTCGACGAGTAGCGCGCCGCCGGGGCGCAGCGCCGACCACGCCATCTCCAGCTCGAAGCGAATGCTCCGGCCCTCCCGTTCGGCGTCGAGTATGCAGAGATCGATCCGTCCGAAATGCGCCTCGACCTGCGCCAGGGCGCGCTGAAAAGCGCTCTCGACTACGACATGGCGCGCCGCAAGGCGCGCGTCTGACGCGGCGGCATAGCGCTCGCCGTGCGCTTGGCCGACGCTCAAGAGCCGTCCCGTGCGATTCATATCGAGGGCCTCGAGGACCAAGAGGGACGTAAGCCCGTCGCGGACGCCGGCCTCAACTGTTATCTCGGGTTTTAGGTGACGGACGACGCACCATAGAGCGCGCCAAAAGCCGAGATCGGGCTCGGCGCCGCCGCGACGACAGTCGGTCTCTCCCCAGCGCGCACGCGCGGCGAAGGAAGGCCAGGATTCCTGGAATTCGAGGGACGGGTCGCATGGCCATCTTTCGCCGAACGCATCGTGGAGTTGGCGCTCCCAGTCGAGCGCAAGCTTGAGCCCGAGCTCGGATGATCCCTTTGTCGTCTGGGCCGGCGCGCGTCCGCGCATGCGCTCCCAAAACCGCGCCGGCGCGGGGGCGCGCTCGGCATAACCGTGGATACGACTTTGGGCTGAACGGAACACGTGCTCTGCGCCTCCTTTCGCCGCGCCTTACGAAATCTCGCGCGCCATTCCGGGACATCGGACGGCGGCGCAGCGCCTTCGATGCATGGAGCGTTCCGCCGTCGGACCGGCCTGAACCGCAGGATTCAGCCACCCGCCGACCGGCGGTGCTCTCGCCATACGGTTAATTGGCCCAGGGGGCGCGCTTCAGCCCGCCGCGGCCATCAGTGGGGCGGTTTGCGAGCCGCCGGAGGCCGGTATCATCACGCTCGCCTTGGTGCCGCGGTGCAGCGCGCTTTCGATGCGAAATTTTCCCTGATGGATTTCGGCCAGCGCCCGCACCAAGGCGAGCCCAAGGCCAGTTCCCTCGTGCGAGGCGCCGGCGCTGTTGCGAATTTGGACAAAGGGATTGCCGAGCCGGCTTACCTGATCGGATGGGATGCCGATTCCGGTGTCCTCCACCTCGAGAATGACCCCCTCCGGAGTGGACCGCGCGCGGACCGTGACGGTCCCATCGGACGGAGTGAATTTGACCGCGTTGGACAGAAGATTGAGCAGGATCTGCTTCATGGCGCGCCGGTCGGCGTCAATGAGCAGCGGCGCGCGCGGGGTTTCGTCGCGAAGCAGGACGCCGCCGCGGTCCGCCCTTTCGCGCATAAGATCGAGGCAATCGCCGACGACCTCGCGGATGTCGAATGTCTGGCGGTGCAGTTCGAACTTGCCCGTCTCGATCTTCGACATATCGAGAACGTCGTTGATCAGGCTGAGAAGATGATGGCCCGCGCCCTGGATGAGGGTCGAATATTCCACATAGCGCGGATCGCCGAGCGGCCCGTAGAGCTGTCGCTGAATGAGTTCCGAAAATCCGATGATGGCGTTGAGCGGCGTTCTGAGCTCGTGACTCATCGTAGCCAGGAACATCGACTTCAGACGGTTGGCGCGTTCGGCGGCGTCGCGCGCAACCACCGCCTCTTCGCGCGAGTTTTCGGCGCGGACGATGGCGTGCGCCAGCCCCTGCTCCAGCCTGCGACGCTCCTCCAGCGCCGCGCCGACAAGAACCACCGAAAAGCCGGTAACGGCGATGAATAACTGCACGATAATGATCTGCTCGCGCAGCGAGCCACGAACCGCCGCATGGGCGTCGCCCAGGACCACCGGCGTCATCAGATAGGCCGCCGCCATCAACACGCCGATCGAGCCGCCGGCGAAGCCGCGAAGAAACGTCACCAGGATGACCACGGGAAAAATAAGGAAAGCTATGGGGTGATCGCGCGCGATGAAATTGACGCCGAGCGTAGCGGCGATCAGGCACAGAAGCGCCAGCGTGACGACGATCTGGTCCTTCGCAAACATTCGACGAAGCGCTTCGAGACGCACCGTCATCAGCATCGGCACAACAATGCTGTAGCCAAGAGCGTCTGTAGCGTACCAATCGAGCGCGGCCTGGAAGAAATCCCTGCCCTTGGCTTCGTGGAAATATGCCGCGGCGAGAAGACCGGCGGCCAGCGGCGCGGGGCCGACCGCGAGCGCGTAGAAAAAGCATAATGGCTTGGGCCGCGAGAGGTCGTCGTGAAGCCCAAAATGTTCGAGCGGCGCGGCGAGGATGACGACGCCAGCCGCGTTGCAGGCCGTCAGCGCGATCGCCGCGACGATGTCGTCGCCCATCGCTAAGTCTGCTGCGAAATTTCCGGCAAGACCGAAGAAGAGGATCGCCAGCCAGTCTGTTCGCGGATTTTTGAGAAGAAAGTAGACTAGAATGGCGTTGGCCACCCAGATGGCGCTGGTGCGGCCGATCAGGCCCGAGACCGCCAGACCAAGACAGGCGCCGCCGAAGACGAGGGCCGCGACAGCGACAAGCATAAGGGGCGACGGACCCGGCGGACGGCTCGCTGCGGCGTCGGCGCTCGACGCGACCATGGCGGTTCTCGAACGTCCTATTGCGCGCCAAATCCAGGCGGCGTAGCGCGTTCTAGCAAGCGGCGAGATAACGCCCGGTTAATCAATAGCGTTCTGGCGCGCGCCTTTTCGGCTCGAAGCGGGCATGAGCCCCGCCGTGGCGCAACCTGCCCAAAATTGCGCTCGATGGCGCGAATTTTTCGCGAATTGAGCCCCTTGCCGCGGGCGGCGATTTTCTTCCTGGCAAGCGCAGGCTTTACCGAGGCTTTACTGGGCTCGAACAGGGCAAAGTCTGGTGCCGCCTGGGTGACTCGAACACCCGACCCACGCATTACGAATGCGTTGCTCTACCGGCTGAGCTAAGGCGGCCCGCAAGAGCGCGGAAAATAGGCAAGACCGGCCGCCGCTGCAACAGAAGCTTTCGCCGATGAAAGCGAGGGTTCTCCCGTTGCCCGGCGGACGGGCGCAGGCCATGCTGACGGCCGACCATCCGTCTGGCCCCGATGCTTTCCAAAGCCGACGACTACCCCATCCATCAGCGCCCGGAGCCGATCGCGATATCCGGGACCGACCGAAACTTCTACGACCGGTATTTCTTCAACGGTCACACGCCAGACGGAAGCCTGTTCTTTGCGGCTGCGCTCGGCGTGTACCCGCATCTGAACGTGATGGACGCCGCCTTTTCCGTTGTCAGCGAGGGCAAGCAAAGAAATCTGCGCGCGTCACGCCTGCTCGAAATGGAGCGGATGGATACGACCGTAGGCCCGATCGCCGTCGAGGTTGTCGAGCCCTTGAAGCGCCTGCGCCTGAGCGTGAAAGCCAACGCGCACGGAATCGAGGCGGACCTTTCATTCCGGGCCCGCGCCGCCGCCGTCGAAGAACCGCGCTTTACCTATCGCATCGGGCCCAGGACGATCCTGGACTACACGCGTCTGACCCAATGCGGCGGCTATGAGGGCTATGTCGATGTCGAGGGAAGGCGCGTTTCGCTATCGGCCCAGTCCACGCTCGGCGTGCGCGATCGCTCCTGGGGCGTAAGACCCATAGGTCTTGCCGATCCGCAGGGCGTTGCGCCGCCCCGCCTGCCGCAATTCTATTGGCTCTGGTCGCCGCTCAATTTTCCCGACCGGTTTCTGCTTTATCACAAGAACGCCGACGGCGATGGCCGAACCTGGAACGCGGCGTCGGTCATTGGAGAGCTTGGCGATGGCCCGCCTGCAACGATGGCGAACTGCGAGTCGACCGTCCTGTACAAGCCCGGCACGCGCCATGCGCGCGAAGCCGTCATCGAAGCGAAGGACAGTAACGGCCGCCATTGGCGAGCCGGGCTTCGGCCGCATTTCAATTTCTATATGTCGGGCCTCGGCTACATGCACCCCGAATGGGGCCACGGCGTCTATCGCGGCGATAATGCGCTTGGCTATGACGTGTACGATCTGGCCGCGGTCGACGAAAACGATCCGCGCTTCCAGCATGTGCAGGCATTCGTGACGGCGCGTCTCGACGGTCCGGACGGGACGCGCATCGGTTCTGGCGTTCTCGAACAGCTGGTCGTGGGCTCCTATGCGCCGCACCGATTGACCGGCCTATTCGATCCGGCCCCATGAGCGAGACGATCGCCGCCGCGCTCGAAGCCTATCTGCGAAAGCGGCTATTTGCGCGCGATCTGCAGGTCTGCGGGCTGGAGCGCATTCACGGCGGGGCGTCGCGCGAGACCTACCGATTCCTGGCGAGATACGGCGAAGGCGAGCGCCAAGTGGAGCGGAAGTTGATCCTGCGCCGCGATCCGCCGGCAAGCCTGATCGAAACCGATCGCGCCAGAGAGTTTCGGGCCTATGAGGCGTTTCACGCGCTCGGCCTGCCGGTCCCGGAGCCAGTGCTCCTCGAACCCGACGGCGGCGCGCTGGAGCGCCCGTTCTTCATCATGTCGGAAATCGAGGACGCCGCGGCCGCATCGGTTCTGGCGCCCGATCCCTACGGCCCGCAGCGCGACGCCATCGGACTGCAGTTCTGGAGCGTTCTCGGCCGTATCGCCCGCGCCGATCCAATCGCGCTGGATCTTGGCGATTTCGATGGATCAACGGAGCGCGACGCCTGCTGGCGAAACGAACTCGCGCGATGGGAACGCGTTATCGACGCCGACGAGGACGAACCTCAGCCCATCGTCCGCGCAGCAATCCGCTGGCTGAAGCGCCGTCCTCCGGCGCCGGCCCAGAAGATCTCGCTTGTGCATGGAGACTATCGGAGCGGTAATTTCCTCTGGAGCGCCGACGGGGGGATCAGAGCCATTCTCGATTGGGAAATGGCCCATCTCGGCGATCCGCTCGAAGATCTCGGCTGGGCGCTCGACCCTCTTTGGGCGCATCACGATCCCTCGCGCCCCGGCGGGATGTTGCCGCGCGCCGAGGCGATCGCGATCTGGGAACGCGAGAGCGGCCTCATAGCCGATTCGGACGCGCTTCGCTGGTGGGAAATCTTCGCCAGCGTCAAGGGCGCGGCGATCTGGATATCGGCCGCGCATGAATTCGCCACCGGGAGAAACGACGATCCCGTGAACGCCTTCTCGGGCTGGTATTGTCTTGCCTTTCACAACAAACTGCTCGCCGACCGCCTGGAGGCGCTCGCATGAGTCCTGGGCCGATGCAGATTCTCGACCGAAGCGCCGACGCGCTCGCCGGCCGGATCGCGCCGCAGCTGCGGACGCCGCACCTCGCTGGAACGGCGAATCTCATCGCGCTGCTCATGAAGTTCTCTGCGCGCGAAATGGAGCGCGGCGCTGAGATTCGTCACGCCGAAAATATCGGAATGCGCGCGCTCTTCGCAGAACTCGCACACATTGTGCGAGACGGCGATCTGCGCCGAAGGCTTGGCGCGGCCGCGGCGGAAGACGACGCCTCCGTGGTCTTGTCCGAACTCGATAGGACGAATGCGGACCTCAAGCGGCTCCTGATCGAGCTGCATATTCAGGTCGAGGAGGCGGGCGATCGCAAGGCTGAAAGGCGCATCCTCAAATTTCTGTCTTGGATGGCCTCGCAGCGCGCCGTATCAATTTTCTGATCCCTCGCGGGCGCGCGGGTGGGCTCGGGCGTAAACCTGCATCAACGCCTTGGCGTCGACCGCGGTGTAGGCCTGCGTCGTGGAGAGCGAGGCGTGGCCCAGCAACTCCTGAACCGCGCGCAGATCGCAGCCATTGGCCAGAAGATGGGTAGCGAAGGAATGCCTTAGCGCATGCGGCGTCGCGCGTTCGCCAAGCCCGAGCCGGCCGCGCAGGCGCTGCATCAGCGCTTCGGCCTCGCGCGCGCTCATCGGCTTGCCGCGGCGCGACAGAAACAACGGCGAGCCTGGAGCAGAGGCGAATGGAATCCTGGCGGCATAGGCGTCCAGCGCCTCGCGGACCGCAGCCAGCACGGGCAAGGCGCGCTGTTTGCCCCCTTTGCCCTTGATCGTCAGACGGTCGGCGAGCGGCACATCGGCGCGCCGAAGCGAAAGGGCTTCCGAAATGCGAAGGCCACATCCATAGAGCAATGTCAGAAGCGCCGCATCGCGCGCGGCGAGCCATTCGACGTCTCGCGCGCCTGCATCCTCGATCGCGCGAACGGCGTCGCGCTCGCTAAGCGGTCTGGGCAGGCTCCGGGCGATCCTGGGCGAGCGCACGGCGCGAGGAGCTGCGTTTTCGGCGACTCCTTCTCGGGCGAGATATCGAAAGAAGCTGCGGATCGCGGCAAGGGCGCGCTGAACGCCTCGCGCGCCAAGCCCCTCGCCGCGACGCTTGGTGATGAAGGCGCGTATGTCGGCTGCGGACAGCCTCGCGAGCGCGCCCGAATCCAGGCGCGCGCCCAGATGCTCGCGCTGGAATTCCAGGAAACGCTCCAGATCGTCGCCATAGGCGCGCAAGGTATGCGGGCTTGCGCGCCTTTCCTGCTCGAGCGCGCAGAGCCATTCCGATTTCAGCGCTTCTGCGGATTGCCCCATGACTTGACCGCGCGTTCGACCGCCTCGAGCTTCGCGCGGAGCGATGCGTTCTCCGCCCTCAACCGTTCGATGACGAATCGCTGCAGGTCGCGCACGTCGCCTTCGCCGAAACGATCCGGAGAGAGCAGCGCCAGAAATGTCGGATCGGCGGCGAGCCGGGCGCGGTTCATACGAATATACGCCCTGACCGCGTCCTCCGCCTGCGACTCCTTGAACGAAGCGCTCTCGCTCATGCGTCCCTAATCTTCACGCCGGCCTTCTGGGCGTCAGCGAGGAACGCGGCGAGCCCCTTGTCGGTCAAAGGATGGTTGAGCAGCGATTTGAAGATCGCCGGCGGGACAGTGGCGATGTCGGCGCCGGCCAGCGCAGCCTCTCGCACATGGGAGACAGAGCGGATCGAGGCGGCCAGAACCTGGGTGCGGAAGTCGTAATTGTCGTAAATGGCGCGTATGTCGCGCACCAGACCCATTCCGTCTTCGCCGACATCGTCGACGCGGCCGATGAACGGCGAGATGAACCCTGCGCCGGCCTTGGCGGCCATCATCGCTTGGACAGGCGAAAAGCAGAGCGTCACATTGACCGTGTGACCCTCTTCGCTCAATGCGCGGCAGGCCCTGAGGCCGTGCCATGTGAGCGGAACCTTGATGGCGATGTTCTTGGCGATCTTGGCGAAGCGGCGGCCCTGCGAGACCATGCCATCGTAGTCCGTCGCCAGAACCTCGGCGCTGATCGATCCGGGCAGGAATGAACAAATCTCCTGCAAAAGATCGATGTAGTCGCGTCCGGCCTTGGCGGCCAGCGAGGGATTTGTGGTGACGCCATCGACCAGTCCGCTTGCCGCCAATTCGCGGATTTCCTTGGCGTCAGCGCTGTCGATGAAGATCTTCATGAAGCCATTGACCGCTGAGAATCGCTCGCCAGAGTGTAGCCATGAAGGAGGCCGCCTTGAAGCCCGCGCCCATGCCCGGTTCGAACCCGCGCGCCGGCGTATTGCTGCCGCTGCCCCTTCAAGGGCCTTACGACTATAAACTCCCGCAGGGCGAGGTGGTTGCCCGAGGCTTGCTCGTCGCTGCGCCGCTTGGAGCGCGCGAGTCGATCGGCGCGGTGTGGGGCGAGGCTGAGGGCTCCGTCGGCGACAACCGGCTGAGGCTCGCCAAACCGCTTGAGGGCCGGCCGCAGCTTCCGTCCGATCTCTGCGACTTCATCGACTGGGTGGCGGATTACACGCTCAACGCCCCGGGCGTCGTCCTATCGATGGCGCTGCGTGCGCGCCAGGCCTTCGCGCCGGAGACCCCCCGCATCGCCTATAGGTTGACGGAAATTGTTCCCGCCCGGATGACGCCGGCGCGGGCGCGCGCGCTGGAAGCGGCCCGGGACGGCCTTGTGCGCGATTGCGCCAGCCTCGCCGAGCAAGCCGGCGTCACCCCGGCGGTGATCCGGGGTCTGATCGAATGCGGAACCCTGTGCGCCGTCGAGCTGCCTGAATTTGCGCCATTCGACAGTCCGAACCCGGATTTCGCCCCTCCCAAGCTCAGCCTCGAACAGGAGGCGGCGGCTCGAAGCTTGAGGGCCGCCGTCGCGGCCCGGCGATTTTCAGCCGCGCTGCTAGACGGGGTCACCGGTTCGGGCAAGACCGAAACCTATTTCGAAGCGATCGCCGAAGCCCTGAAGCAGAACCGGCAGGTCCTGATTCTGCTGCCGGAAATCGCCCTCACCGTTCAGTTTCTGGACCGCTTCGCTGCGCGCTTCGGCTGTCGCCCCGCCGAATGGCACTCCGATCTCGGCCAGAAGGAACGCAGGCGTGTCTACCGCGCAGTCATGCGCGGAGAGGCCAGAGTCGTCGTTGGGGCGCGTTCGGCGCTGTTCCTTCCCTTTCGCCAGCTTGGGCTGGTCGTCGTCGATGAAGAGCACGAGCAGGCCTACAAACAGGAAGAGGGCGCCATCTATCACGCCCGCGACATGGCGGTGGTGCGCGCGCGAATCGCCCAATGTCCGGTGACCCTCGTCAGCGCGACGCCCTCGCTCGAGACATGGGTGAACGCAGTGAACGGCCGCTACGCCCATCTGAAGCTTCCCCGGCGCCATGGCGCGGCGACGCTTCCCGAGGTTCGCCTGATCGACTTGCGCGAGGCGCGGGGCG
Source organism: Rhizomicrobium sp. (assembly GCA_035549135.1). Taxonomy (GTDB): domain Bacteria; phylum Pseudomonadota; class Alphaproteobacteria; order Micropepsales; family Micropepsaceae; genus Rhizomicrobium. The sequence goes on from DASZRM010000209.1 coordinate 18,149, forward strand.
ATCCCGGAACATTCCTCTCGCCGCCGTTGCGCGAGGCGCTTAGAGGGACGCTCGAAGCCGGCGAACAGGCGATGCTGTTCCTCAATCGACGCGGCTATGCGCCATTGACGCTGTGCGAAACCTGCGGTCACAAGCTCACCTGTCCCAACTGCGCCGCATGGCTGGTCGAGCATCGCTATCGCAGGCGGCTGGTGTGCCATCACTGCGGCTATGACATGGCGACGCCGCCCAACTGTCCCGAGTGCGGCGCGGCTGCAAGCCTGATCGCCTGCGGACCGGGCGTCGAGCGCGTTGCAGAGGAATTCTCGGCCGCCTTCCCGAACGCGCGCTCCGCTATCGCCTCGAGCGATACTCTGCACGGTCCCGGAGAGACGCAGGCGGCCATACGCGCGATGGCGAAACGCGAGATCGACGTGCTGATCGGCACGCAGATCGTCGCCAAAGGGCATCATTTCCCGCAACTGACGCTGGTGGGCGTGGTCGACGCCGATCTCGGCGGCGCCGATGGCGACATCCGGGCGCGCGAGCGCACCTTTCAGCTACTGCACCAGGTCGCAGGACGTGCGGGGCGGGAGGAGAAGCCGGGCCTGGTTCTCATCCAGACCCGAAATCCTAAGGATATGGTGATCGCCGCCCTCGCCAGCGGCGATCGGGACGCCTTCTACGCCCAGGAGCGCGACTGGCGCATGCGCGCCCATTCCCCGCCTTTCGGGCGTCTGGCCGCGATCATCCTTTCGAGCCGCGACGGCGAGGCGGCGCGCGACGCCGGCCGGGCGCTCGCCAAGGCGGCGCCCACCGCGCGCGGCGTCAAGGTATGGGGCCCAACTCCGGCTTTCTACGCGCTTCTGCGCGGCCAGACCCGCGAGCGGCTGCTGGTCCAGGCCGAACGAGGCGTCGATGTGCAGCGCTATCTGCGCGCCTGGCTTTGCGCGGTAAAGGTCCCGACCGCCGTCCGCTTGACCGTCGACGTCGATCCGGTGAGCTTTTTCTAGGGACCGCGCTTTGCGCTAACGGCTCGAGGAAAAATAAAGCACGGCAAGCACGACGGCGATCGCCACCGCCTGGGCGAGAATGCGGTAACGCATCAGCACGTTCGACCATTTCGCGTCGGCCTTTCCGCCCATGGCCATGACCGCGATTCCGGCAATGAGCGTCGCGGCCACGACGAGCAAGGCCACGATGATGATGAGCTTGCCGATCATGCGGGTTCGGACCTGACCGCATACGGACAGGCGCCGCTTCCGACCGCCATTTCCTCTCGCGCCTCAACCGGCCGTCCGCGCCGTGCAGACGCCCGTCCCAGCTTTCCAGCCATAGCATCGCGCCGCATGGCGGCTCCTTTCACGGTTCTCGTAGTGCGGCCGTCTCCGATTGCGCAAGGACATTCGTTCAAGCGAGGGCGTCGATCGCCTCCTCGCTGAGCCCGCCAGGCACGATCGTGACCGGGATGGTCTGGATCTTGGGCCCGGTGAAGAGCGAAACCAGGGGGCCCGGCCCCTCCTTCGCGGCGCCCGCGGCGAGAACCAGAATGGAGATGTCGCTGTCGCGCTCTATGACGGAGAGGACGCAATCCGAGGGCCGTCCATGCTCGATCACCAGCTCCGGAACGATGCCCGACAGTTCGTTGACGACTTTCGCGGCGGCATGGAGCATGTTTTCCGCGGCCTTGTGCGCCTCCTCGCGCATAATCTCCTCGACGCCTTTCCATTGCTGGAAATTGTCTTCGGTGGCGATGGAAAGCAAAGTCATTCGCCCGCCCGTGTGCTGCGCGCGCCTGGCCGCATAACGCAACGCCACTGCGCATTCCGGCGTCTTGTCGACAACAACCAGGAATTTGCGGACGCGATCCACGGAGTTGCCCATGGCGAGATGTTGGCACGTCAAGGGGGCCGCCGTAAATTTCAGGCCGGCGGCAGTTTGGCCTTCAGCGCATAGAGCAGCTCCAGCGCCTCGCGCGGGCTGAGCGCGTCCGGGTTAAGCGCGCGCAAGGCGCCTTCGACCGCGTTCGATCCGGCCGGCGCTTTGGCCGGTTGCGCCGCGAACAGCGGCAAATCGTCGATGCGGGCGAGCGGCTTATGGCCTTCTCGCCCCTCTTCGAGGGCGGCGAGCACCTCCTGCGCCCGCGCGACCACGGCCGGGGGGAGGCCGGCGAGCTTTGCCACGTGAATGCCGTAAGAGCGGTCGGCGGTTCCGGGCGTGACCTCGTGCAGGAACACGATGGTATCGTTCCACTCCCGAACGCGCATGGTGACGCAGGCAAGCGCGGAGAGCCGTCCGGCCAGCGCCGTCATTTCATGATAATGCGTCGCGAAGAGCGCGCGGTTCCTGTTCTTCTCGTGTAGATGTTCGACCGTCGCCCAGGCGATGGCCAGACCGTCGAAGGTGGCCGTGCCCCGGCCGATCTCGTCGAGTATGACGAGGCTTCGCTCCGTAGCCTGATTGAGGATGGCCGCGGTCTCGACCATCTCCACCATGAAGGTGGAGCGGCCCGCCGCAAGATCGTCGCCCGCGCCGACGCGCGAGAAGAGACGATCGACAATTCCGATATGGGCCTCGTCGGCCGGAACGAAGCTTCCCGCCTGCGCGAGGATCGCGATCAGCGCGTTCTGGCGCAGGAAGGTCGACTTGCCCGCCATATTCGGACCGGTGACCAGCCACAGGCGCCCCGGGCCATCCGGCGACAGATCGCAGTCATTGGGCGTGAATGGGGCCGCGCCGTTCTGTTCCAGCGCAAGCTCGACGACGATGTGGCGGCCGCCGACGACGCGAAACGCGAGGCTGTCGTCGATCACGGGCCGTGTCAGCCGCTCAGCGACTGCAAATTCGGCAAGCGCGCTTGAGACGTCCAGCACTGCCATGGCTCTTGCGAGGGCGGCGAGCGGTTCGGCGCAAGCCTTCGCCTCGGCGGTCATATCCTCGAACAAGGCGAGCTCCAGCGCCAGCGCCTGCTCGCCCGCCTCGGCGATGCGACTGGCGAGGCCGGCAAGTTCGTCGGTGGAAAAGCGCACGGCGCCAGCCATGGTCTGGCGATGCCGGAACCGCGCGTCTCCGTCCGACGTCATCAGCTTGTCTGCGTGCTGCGGCGTGGTTTCGATGAAATATCCGAGCACGCCATTGTGCTTGATTCGGAGGGGAACGCCGCTGGCCTCGCGGTAGCGCGCCTCGAGGCCCGCAATCACCCGCCGGCTCTCGTCGCGCAGGCGCCGCGCCTCGTCGAGCGCAGCGTTGACGCCGGCGACGATGAACCCGCCGTCGCGCGCAAAAAATCCGGGCTCCGGCGCGAGCAGATGGTCGAGCTTATCGGCGAAGCCGCTCAGCGCGGCAAGCGACCCGATCAAGGTTCCGGCTGCATCCTGCGCTTCACCCGGAGCAGGCTTCATGCCGTCGTCAAATCGGACCGCGGCGCCAAGCGCCCGGGCGCTTGCGATGCCGTCTCTCAGCGCAGCGAGGTCGCGTGGGCCCCCGCGACCGACCGAGAGCCTCGCCAGGGCGCGGGCGATGTCGGGCGCTCTCTTTAGAATTTCGCGAACCTTCCCGCGCAGCTCGCCCTCAGCGGCGAAGAAACCGACCGCATCCTGGCGCCGAGAAATGCGCGCCGGATCGGTGAGCGGCGCAGCGAGACGCTCCTGCAGCTCACGCGCTCCCGCAGCGGTGATGGTCCGGTCGACGCAGGCCAGCAGGCTGCCTTTGCGCTCGCCGGAAAGCGTTTGGGTGAGTTCGAGATTGCGGCGCGTCGCCGCGTCGACGCTCATGAAGGCGCTCTGCGCGACGCGCGAAGGCGGCGACAAGGCGGGCGATTTTCCCTTTTGCGTCAGATCGAGATAGGCGATGAGCGCGCCCGCCGCCGAGAGTTCGGCCCTGTCGAATGCGCCGAATCCATCGAGCGAGGCGACGCCGAAATGCTGTTTCAGCGCGCGCTCTGCGACGCCCGATTCGAACTTCACCGACGGCAGAGGCGTGAGCGCAGGTCCGAGCGACTTCAAAACCGGTCCCACCGCCTCGTCCGCGAGTAGCGTGTCGGGCGCCAGCAGCTCGCTTGGCTGGATCCGGGCGAGCTCGGCCGCCAGTTCACGCGCCTCGACGGACATGACCTGGAACGCGCCGACGGATACGTCGGCGCTCGCCAGCGCCAGGGCCCCGCCCGCGCGACCAAGACTGGCCAGCATGTTCGAGGCGCGCGGCTCCAGAAGCGAATCTTCGGTGAGCGTGCCCGGCGTGACCAGGCGGATCACCTCGCGCCGGACGACGGCCTTGGAGCCACGCCGTCTGGCCTGTGCGGGATCCTCCACCTGTTCGCAGACCGCGACTCGAAACCCTTTGCGGATCAGCTTCTCCAGATAGGCGTCGGCGGCATGGACAGGCACGCCGCACATCGGAATGTCCTCGCCCAGATGCTTGCCGCGCTTGGTGAGCGCGATATCGAGCGCCTCGGCCGCCTTCGCCGCATCCTCGAAAAACAGCTCGTAAAAGTCCCCCATGCGGTAGAAAAGAAGATAATCGGCATGAGCCGCCTTGATCGCCAGATATTGCGCCATCAGCGGCGTGGCGTCGGCGGGGGCGTATTCGTTCATGGGGTTAGGCTAGCAGAAGCGGCGCGGCGGCGGCGCCGCAGGCATTGAAACAGGCCCCCGCCGCGGCGGATATTCTGTGGATCGTAACCGACGGACGCCAGATGGCCTTCAAGCGACAGTCGATCACCGATGACGAGGCCCTCGCCTTTCACGCGGGCGCCAAGGCCGGCAAGCTTGAGATCGCGCCGACGAAGCCGGTGGCGACCCAGCGCGACCTCAGCCTCGCCTATTCGCCCGGCGTCGCCGTGCCGGTGCGCGCGATCGCCGAACGGCCGGACGCCGCCTACGACTACACCGCCAAAGGCAATCTCGTCGCGGTGATCTCGAACGGCACGGCGATCCTTGGCCTCGGCAATCTCGGCGCGCTCGCCGCCAAGCCGGTGATGGAAGGCAAGGCTGTCCTCTTCAAGCGCTTCGCCGACGTGGACGCGATCGATCTCGAAGTGGATGCTGAAGACGTCGAACAATTCATTTCCGCGGTGCGTCATCTCGGCCCCTCTTTCGGCGGGATCAATCTCGAGGACATCCGCGCGCCGGACTGCTTCGTCATCGAGGAGCGCCTGCGCGAATTGATGGACATCCCGGTGTTCCACGACGATCAGCACGGCACTGCGATCATTACTGCGGCCGGGGTCATCAACGCGCTGCATCTGACGGGCCGAAGCCTCAGGGACATCAGGGTCGTGGTCAACGGCGCGGGGTCTGCGGGAATCGCCTGCCTGGAGCTCTTGAAGTCGATGGGGCTTCCGCAATCCAACGCCCTGTTGTGCGACACGAAAGGCGTCGTCTACCGCGGACGCAGCGAGGGCATGAACCAGTGGAAGTCTGCGCACGCCGTCGACACCAAGGCGCGCAGCCTCGCCGATGCGCTCGTCGACTGCGACGTGTTCCTCGGCCTCTCGGCGAAAGGCGCGCTGACTGCTCAGATGGTCAAGTCCATGGCCAAGGCGCCGATCATATTCGCCATGGCCAATCCGGACCCCGAGATCGCCCCGGAAGAGGCCAGAGCCGTTCGCCCTGACGCCATCATCGCAACCGGCCGGAGCGACTATCCGAACCAGGTCAACAATGTCCTCGGCTTTCCCTACATTTTCCGCGGCGCGCTGGATGTGCGCGCCAGGACCATCAACGAGGCCATGAAGATCGCCGCGGCCGAAGCGCTGGCGGCGCTGGCGCGGGAGGACGTTCCCGACGAGGTGGCGTCCGCATACCTGGGGGCGCGTCCCGTCTACGGTCCCGACTACATCATTCCGGCGCCCTTCGATCCGCGCCTGATCAGCCGCGTATCGTCGGCGGTGGCGGAGGCTGCAGTGAAATCCGGCGTCGCACGCCGGCCGCTCGGCGATCCTTCGGCCTATCGCCATTCGCTGTCGGCGCGCCTCGATCCTTCTGCCGCGTTCTTCCAGAAGGTGACGGCGGCGGTTCGCGCCAATCCGAAACGCGTCGTCTTCGCCGAAGGCGAGGAAGAACCGGTGATTCGCGCGGCGGCGGCGTTCCAGAATTCCGGGCTCGGAAAATGCTTTCTGGTGGGCCGCGAAGACGTCATCAAAACGCGCATGAAGAACGCGGGCGTCGAAGAGACGCTCGAAATTCGCGCCCCTTCTTCGGCGCGCGAGGCTTCGCCCTATGTAGACCGTCTTTATCGAAGGGTGCAGCGTCAAGGCATGCTCTACCGCGACTGCGTGCGCGTGGTCACCAACGACCGTAACGTCTACGCCGCCTCCATGCTGGCGGCGGGCGACTGCGACGCCATGGTGACGGGGGTGACGCGCTCCTATCAGGCTGCGTTGAGCGATGTCCGGCTGGCGCTCGACTCGCCCAAAGGCGAGCGGCCGATCGGCGTGATGCTGGTGTTCACGCGCAATGGGCTGGTCCTTGTCGCCGACACCAGCGTCCATGAAATGCCGAGCTCGGAGGTCCTGGCCGACATCGCCGCCCAGGCTGCTGCGGTCGCCCGCCGCTTCGAGCTGACGCCGCGCGTGGCGCTCCTGGCCTCTTCGACGTTCGGGTTTCCGCGCAGCGAGCGCAGCGAGCGCATCGTTGAGGCGGTTCACATACTCGACCGCCGGGGGGTCGATTTCGAATATGACGGAGAAATCGCCGCGGATGTGGCGCTCGACCGCGAGAAGATGGCCCTCTACCCCTTCTGCCGCCTCACTGGCGCCGCCAACGTCCTCATCATGCCGGCGATCCACTCCGCCTCGATCTCGACCAAGCTTCTGGCGCAAATCGGCGGCGCGACGACCATGGGGCCGCTGCTCGTCGGCCTGGAAAAAGCGGTCCAAATCGCTCCGCTCGGCGCCAAGATGAGCGAGATCTACAATGCCGCGCTGATAGCGGCGCTATAGATTGGAACGGATTTCCTCCCCGCGCGCTCCTTAGCCTCGAGCTTGGTGCGCGCCGCGGCACGGCCCGTTTTTGAAGAATGCTTTCAATCTGAGCTAGGATGCGCCGAACCTTAGAACAAAGCGCGTCATGTCCAGCTTCATCGAAAACCTTTGGGACTCCGACATCGTCCCGACCCTCGTCGACTATATCCGTATCCCCAACAAATCGCCCGCGTTCGATCCGGACTGGCGGGCGCACGGCCATATGGACAGGGCGGTTGCGCTCTACGAGAGCTGGGCGCGGGAGAAGCTCAAGGCTCTTCCGGGCGCGACGTTCGAGGTGGTGCGGCTGAAGGATCGCACGCCCGTTCTGTTCATCGATGCGCCGGGGGACGGCGGCGACACGGTGCTGCTCTACGGTCATCTCGACAAACAGCCGGAGATGAAGGGCTGGGCCGAGGGATCGGGACCGTGGGAGCCGGTGATTCGTGACAATCGCCTCTATGGCCGCGGCGGCGCCGACGACGGCTACGCGATGTTCGCGGCGCTTTCAGCGCTTCTGTCGCTGAAGGAACTGGGCAAAGCGCGCGCGCGCTGCGTCATTCTCATCGAGGCCTGCGAAGAGTCGGGAAGCTACGACCTTCCTTTCTACATCGAACATCTCGGCGACCGCATTGGAACGCCGTCGCTTGTCGTCTGCCTGGATTCGGGTTGCGGCAATTACGACCAGCTCTGGCTGACGACGTCCCTGCGCGGAATTGCGATGGGAAACCTGACCGTCCGCGTGCTGGAGGAAGGCGTTCATTCCGGGGACGCGAGCGGGATCGTCCCATCCTCCTTCCGCATCGCCCGGTCCCTTCTGTCGCGCATCGAAGACGCGGCGACTGGGACAATCAAGCTCGACGAGCTGTATGTGCAGATCCCTCCGGCGCGAATCGCCGAAGCCAGGCAGGCGGCGGAAACGCTGGGCGAGGCCGTCCATTCGAAACTTCCCTTTGCCGGGTCGACCCGTCCCATGAGCGGGGATCTTGCGGAACTTGTGCTCAATCGAACTTGGCGACCCGCGCTGGCCGTGACCGGAATGGATGGTTATCCGGCGCCGCAGAACGCGGGCAATGTCCTTCTGCCCTATACGACCGCGAAACTGTCTTTCCGCCTGCCGCCAACCTGCGATGCTCAGGCGGCGACAAACGCGATCAAGACTGCTCTCGAGGCGGACCCGCCCTATGGGGCCGAAGTGGAATTTGACGCGGAGGAAGGCCAGTCAGGCTGGAACGCCCCTCCGCTTTCGCCTTGGCTCGCCGAATCGCTCACGCGCGCGTCGCTAGCCCATTTCGGCAGGCCCGTCGCCTATATGGGCGAGGGCGGCTCGATTCCCTTCATGGCCATGCTCGGCAAGCGTTACCCCGACACGCAATTCGTCGTGACCGGCGTTCTGGGGCCGCATTCGAACGCTCACGGGCCGAACGAGTTCCTCGACATCCCGACCGCCAAGAAGGTTTCGGCCTGCATCGCGAACGTGCTCGCAGACCACGCTTCGCGCTAGCGGGGCTTTTTACGGCGCTTGCTGACCGTGACGCCCTCGCAGACCGGCGTCGAGGCAAGGAAGCTTTCCAGCGTCGATGCGAGCCGATCTAGAATCGGTCGCATATCCCTGGCGCGCGAAAGATCGAACTGTTCGTCGGGATCGTTGCGCCGGTCGATCAAAAGCATGGGGCGCATTCGCTCATTGAACTCAGCCTTCCAGTCTTGCGTGACCACGACATAGTGTTCGTGAAATTCGCTGATCGCGAAGTCGCGAAAAGCCCCGTCACGCCGCTCCACGAGAGGCCGCAACGAACGTGCGTTGGACAATGGCGGGGCGCGTCCGCCGGCGAAATCGACGATCGTCGCGCCTATGTCCATCAGTTCGACCAAGGCGTCGCAAACCGCTGCGCCGGCGGGACCGGTCGATTTTGGCGGCGCGACGATCAATGGGATGCGCATCGATCCGTCGAAGGGATTGGCTTTGCCATAGGCGCCTTGATCACCGTTCATTTCGCCGTGATCCGCTGCGAATATCACGACCGTATCGTCGAGTTCGCCGCGCGCCTCGACGGCGGCAAGCACGTCGCCGATCTGATCGTCGATCAGGCTGACATTTCCAGCGTAGTCGGCCCTGATCGCGCGAACCTGGCGTGGCGAAAGGTCGGCACCGCGGCGACCAGACCGGAACGTCTCGCGGACCAGTCCCCGAACGGAATCCGCATTTCGCATCCTGGGCAGCGGCGGCGGAATGTCATTCGGATCGTACATGCTCGCATAGGGTTCCGGCGTGTCGCGCGGCGGATGCGGCCCGCCGAAACTGATCCAACAAAACCAGGGTGATCCCTTCTCGAGAGATTCCAGATAACGCTTCGCCGACTGCGGCACATAGACGTCGTAGTACAAGTCCAGCGGAAGTGACGAAGGTCTTGGAAGATAGTGGCGCTCCAGGGTGCGCCGGTCGTCCATGTCGGCCTTGAATGCGTCCCACACGCCGCGCGCCTGCCAGAGCGCCGTCATGTTGCTCAGTATGCGTGCGTTGCCCGGCGGACCGGTCGTCTCATCTACGGTCTGGAACCCATATCTGCGCATGAGCGGCTCATCCTTACGCAAGTCTCCCTGGGGACGATGCAGATGCGCCTTCCCGAACAGGCTGGTTCGATAGCCCGCCGCCTCGACCGCCTGCGTCCAGCTCGCGAAGTCTGGATTGAGCGTTGTCACATGATTGTGCCAGACGCCGGTCTGATGGGCGTATAGTCCGGTCGCAAGGCTGAACCGCGCCGGCGCGCATTCCAGGGAATTGGAAAAGGCGTTTGTGAATAGCGTGCCTGCGCTCGCGATGCGGTCCAGATTGGGGGTGCGCATCCATGGGCTGACTCGACCGAACGCATCGAAGCGGAATTGGTCCGCCATGAAGAAAAGGACATTGGGGTGTTTCATCGTGCTGCCGGGGAAGTCCTCGATATGGACGCGAATGGCTATAATTTGGCGGGCGATACCACGGATCAGAAAGTGGGTGCGAGTCGCGGTTTGCGCCAGTCGACAACGGGGTTTTCGCGGCGGCGAGGCCGCAGGCGGGGAACGGGCGGCGCGGGCCACGCGCGGGGCCAGGCCGGCCCATTCGCCTAATTGCGCGGCAAGCGGCTTGCAGCCCCGGCCCCCCCTGCCTATATACCGCCTAGCGCCGGCATGGGCTTGGGCTCACAGCCGGTTTTGCCAATTGAATCAGTGGGATGGACCGGAAGGCGCCTCTTGAGGGCCAGGTTGCCATCGCTTGAAGAGAGGATTGCACATGGCGAAAGTGATCGGCATCGACCTCGGCACGACCAACTCGTGCGTAGCGGTCATGGAGGGCTCGGCCCCCAAGGTCATTGAAAATGCGGAAGGGGCGCGCACGACCCCCTCCATCGTCGCCTTCACTCAGGAAGGCGAAAGGCTGATCGGCCAGCCTGCCAAGCGGCAGGCTGTCACCAACCCCGAATTCACCTTCTTCGCAATCAAGCGGCTCATCGGCCGCCGGTTCGACGATCCCATGACCCAGAAGGACATGGGCATGGTGCCCTACAAGATCGTCAAGGCGGACAATGGCGACGCGTGGGTCGCGGGCCGCGACTCCAAGCGCTACGCGCCGTCGGAAATTTCGGCCTTCATTCTGCAAAAGATGAAGGAAACGGCTGAAGCGCATCTGGGCGAGAAGGTGGCGCAGGCAGTCATCACCGTGCCGGCCTATTTCAACGACGCCCAGCGTCAGGCGACGAAAGACGCCGGCAAGATCGCTGGCCTCGAGGTCCTGCGCATCATCAATGAGCCGACGGCCGCCGCCCTTGCCTACGGTCTCGATAAGAAGCAATCCGGAACGATCGCCGTCTATGACCTCGGCGGCGGAACGTTCGACATTTCGGTTCTGGAAATCGGCGACGGCGTCTTCGAGGTGAAGTCCACCAACGGCGACACCTTTCTTGGCGGCGAAGACTTCGACCTGCGCCTCGTCAACTACCTCGCCGACGAATTCAAGAAAGAGAACGGCATCGACCTGCGCGCCGACCGGCTCGCGCTTCAGCGCCTGAAGGACGCCGCCGAGAAGGCGAAGATCGAACTTTCGAGCGCGATGCAGACGGAAGTGAATCTTCCCTTCATCACCGCGGACGCTTCAGGTCCCAAGCATCTGACCATCAAGATCACGCGGGCGAAGCTGGAAGCCCTGGTCGACGACCTGATTCAGAAGACCGTCGCCCCTGTGAAGCAGGCGCTCAAGGATGCGGGCGTCAGCGCCAATCAGATCGACGAGGTCATCCTCGTCGGCGGCATGACGCGCATGCCAAAGGTCCAGGAAGTCGTCAAGCAGATATTCGGCAAGGAGCCGCACAAGGGCGTCAATCCTGACGAAGTCGTCGCGGTGGGCGCCGCCATCCAGGCAGGCGTGCTCAAGGGCGAGGTGAAGGACGTCCTCCTGCTCGACGTGACGCCGCTCTCGCTCGGCATCGAAACGCTGGGCGGGGTGTTTACGCGGCTCATTGACCGCAACACCACGATTCCAACCAAGAAGTCCCAGATATTCTCGACGGCGGAAGACAATCAGACCGCGGTCACAATCCGCGTCTTCCAGGGCGAGCGCGAGATGGCGGCGGACAACAAGCTGCTCGGCCAATTCGATTTGATGGGCCTTCCGCCGGCGCCGCGCGGCGTGCCGCAAGTCGAAGTGACCTTCGACATCGACGCCAACGGAATCGTCAGCGTCACCGCCAAGGACAAGGCGACGGGCAAGGAGCAGCAGATCCGCATCCAGGCCTCCGGCGGACTCAGCGACGCCGACATCCAGAAGATGGTCAAGGATGCCGAAGCCCATGCCGCCGACGACAAGAAACGCCGCGCCCTCGCCGAGGCCAAGAATCAGGCCGACGCGCTCGTCCATTCGACCGAAAAGGCGCTCACCGATCACGGCGACAAGGTCGACGCGGCTGAGCGGACCGCGATCGAGAACGCGATCGCCGCGCTCAAGGAAGCGGTCAAGTCTGACGATGCGGACGACATCCAGCAAAAGACCCAGGCCCTCGCTCAGGCGTCGATGAAACTCGGCGAAGCCATGTACAAGGCTCAGCAGGAGGCCGGGCAAAGCCAAGGCGCCGGCTCAGGCGAAGCCAAGAAAGACGACAACGTCGTTGACGCGGAATTTTCGGAGGTCGACGAGGAAAAGAAAAAGGGAGCGGCGTAAGTCGCTCCCCAAAGGGCGGGGACGCACCGATGGGGCGGGTGCGCGGGCGTGGCCCTGACGCGGGGGCCTCTCACCCAGGTTTCGAGTGAGCGATGAGCAAACGCGATTACTACGAAGTCCTGAATTGCAAAAAGGGCGCGCCGATCGGCGAAATCAAGGCAGCCTATCGCAAGCTGGCGATGGAGCTGCACCCGGACAAGAATCCGGGCGACCATACCGCCGAAATCAAGTTCAAGGAAATCAACGAGGCCTATGACGTCCTGAAGGACGAGCAGAAGCGCGCCGCCTACGACCGGTTCGGTCACGCCGCATTCGAGCAGGGAAATGGCCGCTCGCACGGCAATCCGTTCGACTTTGCCTCGTTCACCGACGTGTTCGACGATCTGTTCGGCGAGTTCATGGGCGGCAAGCAGCGCCGGCGCCAGAATCGCGGCGGCGATCTCAGATACAATCTCGAAATTACGCTCGAGGAAGCCTTTGCGGGCCGCGCGGCGCAAATCAACACGCCGACCGCCGTCGCGTGCGAGGCTTGCGGCGGCGAGGGCGCCGAGCCGGGTTCCAAGCCGGAACAGTGTCCGACCTGCAGCGGCATCGGCAAGGTGCGCGCGCAGAACGGCTTCTTCACGATCGAACGGACATGCCCCCAATGCCGCGGCAAAGGGCGCATCGTGCGCCGGCCTTGCCATCAGTGCCGCGGCTCTGGACTGGTGCAGAAAGAGCGCGCGCTCACGGTGGACGTGCCGCCGGGCGTAGAGGAGGGTACGCGCATCCGCCTATCCGGCGAGGGTCAGGCGGGGGTCAATGGCGGGCCTCCGGGCGATCTGTACATATTCATCTCGGTCGCGCCACACCCGATTTTCCAGCGCGACGGGCACGACCTTTATTGCCGCGCGCCGATTTCCTTCGTGCAGGCGGCGCTTGGCGGGTCCATCGAAGTGCCGACCTTGGACGGAGGCCGCTCCAGAATATCGATCCCCGAAGGCACCCAATCCGGTCGCCAGTTCCGGCTTCGCGGCAAGGGCATGCCGGTCTTGCGCGGCGGAGGCATGAGCGGCGACTTGTATGTTGAGGTCGCCGTCGAGACGCCTTCGAAATTGAGCAGGAAACAGAAGGAGCTGCTGAGAGCCTTCGAAAAGGAAAGCGATGAGGGCACCAACCCCGAATCTGAGAGTTTTCTGGCCAAGCTCAAGGAATTCTGGGCTGGTCGGGACTAGGAACGGCCGAATTCTCTCAAAGGAACTTGCCGAAGAATCTGCGGACTCTCGGCTGCCCGGGCTGAAACGGGCGGCGCTATTTGCTAAGAATTGCTCATGGCCGGCAGCACCGCAGCGCAGCACATCGATTTCCTGAGGGGCCTCATCGCGAGGCCGAAAAATGTGGGCGCGATCGCGCCCTCGAGCCCGGCTCTGGCGCGGGCCATCGCTCAGCAAATCGACCCCGCGTTGGAAGGACCGGTCCTGGAGCTTGGTCCGGGCACGGGCGTGGTGACCGAGGCGCTCATCGAACGCGGCGTGGCCGAAGAACGCATCACGGCGATCGAATTCGACCCGGACTTCGCAAAGCTCGTCCAGCGCCGTTTCCCCAAGGCCAGAATTGTCCGTGGCGACGCCTTCGATTTTGCGCGGCTTGTTGGCGAGGACGAACGTTTCTCAGCGATCGTTTCGGGACTGCCGCTGCTCAATCATCCTCCCGCGCGGAGGCGTGCGCTGATCGAGAACGCGCTTGGCCGCCTCAGACCTGGAGCGCCATACGTGCAGTTCTCCTATGGAGCGCGACCGCCAATTCCGGCGCCGGCCGGCGCGATCGTGACGCGTGCGGCGCTGATTTTGTTGAACCTGCCTCCGGCACGAGTCTGGGTGTATCGCGCCACGTGAGTTAGGGCGCGCTCGGTTGGGCGAGCGCCGCGGTAGCGCGCCTTGCCGCGCGCCGCTCGAGCAACCCCCGTCCGACGCGAATCATCGGCAGTTCAATCATCCGATAGGTTGCAGTGGAGAGGACGAAAGTGATCGGCACGGCCGCCACCCACAGGGCGAGGCAACGGAATATCGCGGTATACCCCGTGGCTGCCGGCTCGAACAGAGCGGGAAGAAGGCGGACCAATTCCGCTAGAACGAAGAAATGCAGGATATAGGCGCTGAAGCTCGCCTCACCCATCGCGCAAACCCACCTGTTGATCGCGGGAGACTTCGCGTTCAGCGCCAGCGTCAAGGTGATCGCCATGAAGACGAGCGAAGCCGCCATGAGAAATGGGAAGGGCGCAAAGGGCGAAAACGACAGCCGCTCCGGAACAACATGGGGATTTTCCGCCAGAAAGACGATCAGACCAATGCAGATCGCAAGCAGGATATTTGGAAATCTCACGATCGTTCGCGCCAATGGGAGATTCGGCGCGGCGCGGCAGCGCTCGATCGCAAGATAGAGAATAGCCCCGAGCGCGAAGATCGGAAGCTGGTCCGGAAACCAGAAATAGAGAAAATTGTCGGCCGCGGTCACGCCGTAGTGGGCGACAAAACCCGTGCGCGCAAGCGTATTCGCCGCGCACCCTATAAGAACGGCAATTGCAAAAAATCCGAGCGCCGGGCCGATCGTGCGGATGTAGCGTGCGATCAGCGGGAATGCGAAGTAAAAGGTGAATTCTACGCCAATGCTCCATCCGCCCGGCACCACCATCCAGCGCCCGGGAACCGTGGGCGTCAGAAGCGGGTGCCAGGCGTTGACGAACGCTACGGTCGCCAGCCACTGAGTGAAGTCGAAGCCGCCGCCGGGCCGATCGACGAGGAAATAGAACGCGCCGGCGAGATAGTACATCGGGGCGATGCGGAAAAAGCGCCTGAGCCAAAATGCGCGCGCGTCCGCGATGCCTTTCCGCTCGTCGGACCGCCACGACATCATCAGCGTCACGCAGCTGACGAGGAAGAACAGCTGAACGCCGTGCCAGCCGAAGTTCGTAAGCTTGCGCACCGGATAGGGCAATTCGGGAAAGACGCCGCCGGTGTGACAGGTGATTACGAGCAGCACCGCGTAGCCGCGCAGGGCGTCAATGAACGCGTATTTCTGCGGCGTGTGCGCTGCTGTCTCGGGCGGCGCCGCGGCGGCTTCGTCTTTCGCCCCCATCCTCATTCGCCCCAACCCCACGCCCCGGCGGGCGCCGGCTCATCCGCGCAGCCGCGGTCTATTCCGCGGCTTCCGCAAGCACCGGCGCGGCCGCGAGCACATCCTTGCCGACATGCGCTTCGAACTTCCTAAAGTTCTCGCGGAACATCGAGACCAGTTTCCTCGCCTGCGCGTCATATGAGGACTTGTCCGCCCAGGTCTCGCGCGGATTCATGATCCTTGCGTCCACTCCGGGAACGGTCGTCGGCACGCGGAATCCGAAATGCGGATCGAGGCGCATTTCCGCCGTGGCAAGCGAACCGTCGAGCACCGCCGAGAGCAAGGCGCGCGTCGCCTTGATGGGCATGCGCGATCCCACGCCGAACGCTCCGCCCGTCCAGCCGGTGTTGACCAGCCAGCAATCGGCCTCGTGTTCGGCTATCAGATCGCGCAGGAGATTGCCGTATTCGCTGGGATGGCGAGGCATGAAAGGCGCGCCGAAGCATGTCGAGAAGGTCGGCTGCGGCTCCGCGCCGAGGCCCTTTTCGGTGCCGGCCACCTTGGCCGTGAAGCCCGAGAGAAAATGATACATCGCCTGGCTCGGCGTGAGCTTGGCGATCGGCGGCAGGACGCCGAAAGCGTCTGCGGTCAGCATGATGACGTTTCTCGGATGCGGGCCGCGGCCGGTGTCGCTCGCATTGGGGATAAAATCGATGGGGTAAGCCGCACGCGTGTTTTCGGCGAAGTGCGCGCTGTCTAAGTCTAGCGCGCGCGTCTCGGCGTCCATCATCACGTTTTCCAGCACGGTGCCGAAGCGCTGCGTCGTGGCGTAGATTTCGGGTTCGGCCTCTCGCGATAGTCTGATCACCTTCGCGTAACAGCCGCCCTCGATATTGAATACGCCATTCTCGCTCCAGCCATGCTCGTCGTCGCCGATCAGCGTGCGCGAGGCGTCGGCGGAAAGCGTAGTCTTGCCGGTGCCAGATAGGCCGAAGAATATCGCGGTCTTGCCATCCTTACCGACATTGGCGGAGCAGTGCATGGACATGACTCGCTTGGGCGGGAGCAAGTAATTCATGATGGTGAAGACGGACTTCTTCATTTCGCCCGCGTAAGAGGTGCCGCCGATCAAGACCATCTTTTTCGTGAAATTGACTGCGATCACCGTCTTGCTCACGCAGCCGTGCTTCTGCGGGTCCGCCTCGAACGAAGGCATATCTATGATCGTGAAATCCGGCGCAAAATTCTCAAGCTCCTCTGCGCTCGGCCGAATGAGCAGCTGATGGGCGAACAGCGAGTGCCAGGCGAATTCGGTGACAATGCGCACTGCAAGCCTGTGCTCGCGATCCGCCCCGCCATAGAGGTCCTTGGCGAACAACTCGCGGCCTTCGGCGAAGGCGAGCATGTCGGCGAAGAGCGCATCGAAGTGGGCCGGCGTCATCGCCTTGTTGTTCTCCCACCAGACCTGGCGCTCGGACGCGGCGTCACGCACGATGAATTTGTCATTGGCGGACCGGCCGGTGTGCTGGCCCGTGTGGACCACAAAGGGGCCGTCCTTGGCGAGCGCGCCCTCGCGCCGTTCGATCGCCGCTTCGTAGAGCGCCGGAACGGTCAGATTCCAGTGGACCGCCCTCAAATTGCGAAAACCTTGAGCTTCCAGGCCGAACGCGCCGGTCCGGCCGTCTTGATGCGTCAACGACATGAGTAATCCCTGCAGTTCGGGCGATGTCAGGCCCTGATCCTGCCGCAACATAGGCTGCGGCCGATCTTGCGGCAATCTTGGACACCGTTCAAACGAACCAGCAAACATCAATATCTTCAAATGGTTAACCCATGTTGGCCTGGCGCCGGGAGCGGCCTAAAGCCGCGCTTATCCGACAGCGGGCGCGATTTCCTCAATCTGCAGGGATGGGCTAAGGATCGCGGATGCGTCTGAGCGACGAAGAGGTGGAGCGCTACGCTCGCCACATCGTGCTGAGGGAAATCGGCGGCCAGGGCCAGGCCCGACTCAGATCGGCCCGGGTTCTGGTCATAGGGGCCGGCGGCCTGGGCTCACCGCTCGTCCTCTACCTCGCAGCCGCTGGCGTGGGGACGATAGGAATCGTCGACGACGATGCGGTCAGCCTGTCCAATCTTCAGCGCCAAATCGCTCACAGGACAGAGGATGTCGGCAGGGCCAAAACTCAGTCGGCTGCGGACGCCGCGACGGCAATAAATCCCGGCGTGCGCATCGAGCAACACGCCATAAGACTTGAACCATCCAATGCGCTCGACTTGATCGGGCGCTACGATATCGTCGCCGACGGCTCAGACAATTTCGCCACGCGCTTTCTGGCGAACGACGCCTCGTTTTTCGCGCGCAGGACCCTGGTCTCAGCCGCCATCAGCGAATTTGACGGCCAGCTCGCGACGTTCAAGGCTTATGATCGAGCCCAGCCCTATCCCTGCTATCGCTGCATATTTCCCGAGCCGCCGCCGCCGGAATCGGCGCGTTCCTGTTCGGAGACCGGCGTCCTCGGCGCCGCGGCCGGCGTCATGGGAACGCTGCAGGCTCTCGAAGTGATCAAGGAGATCGCCGTGGCTGGCGAGAGCATGGCGGGCCGGCTGCTGATTTTCGAGGCGCTTTCAACGCGCTTTCGCGACGTGCGCGTGCGGCCCGATCCGGACTGCCGGCTCTGCGGCCCCAATCCATCTATCCGCTCGTTGTCATGATCGAAAAATTCTAGTGCGCCGCGTCCCAATTCGCCGCAGCGCGGACCTCGACGGTAAGCGGCACGCTCAACGCGACCGCAGGCGCGGCCGCCTTCTCCATGACCGACTTCGCCAGGGCGCTCGTCTTCTCGACTTCGGCGTCGAGCGCCTCGAATACAAGCTCATCATGCACCTGAAGCAGCATCTTCGCCTTAAGTCGCTTGGCCGCGATGGCCGGAGACAGCCGGATCATCGCGCGGCGAATAACGTCGGCGGCCGTACCTTGGATCGGCGCATTGATCGCCGCCCGTTCAGCGCCGCCCCGAAAACTCGGGTTCGTCGAATTGATCTCGCGAATGTGCACGCGGCGGCCGAACAGCGTTTCGACATAACCGTGCTCGCGCGCAAAGGCCTTGGTGTTCTCCATATAGTCCCGAATGCCTGGAAAGCGCTGGAAATATTTTTTGATGTACTCGCCAGCCTCTTCCCGCGCGATGCCGAGCTGGTTAGCCAGGCCGTAGGCGGAGATCCCATAGATAATGCCGAAATTGATCGCCTTGGCGCGCCGCCGGATTTCGGGCGGCATTCCCTTGATCGGTGTCGAGAACATCTCCGAAGCGGTCATGGCGTGAATGTCGAGGCCGTCGGCGAACGCCTGCTTGAGCTGAGGGATATCGGCGATATGCGCCAACAGGCGGAGTTCGATCTGGCTGTAGTCCGCGCTGATGAGCTTCGAGCCCGAGGGCGCTATGAACGCCTGTCGGATGCGCCGGCCCTCTTCGGTGCGGATGGGAATGTTTTGGAGATTGGGGTCCGTCGAGGCGAGTCGTCCCGTGGACGTTGACGCCATCGCATAGGAGGTGTGCACGCGCCCCGTCTTCGGATTGATGTAGGTCGGTAGCGCGTCGGTGTAGGTGCCTCGCAGCTTGGCCAATTGCCGCCAGTCGAGCGCCTTCTTGGCGATGTCATGCCCCTGTGCGGCCAGGTCTTCGAGGATGTCGGCGTCTGTGGACCAAGCGCCGGTCTTGGTCTTGCGTCCGCCGGGGAGGGAGAATTTCCCGAACAGGATGTCGCCCAACTGCTTCGGCGAGGCGATGTTGAATTCCTCTTTTGCGAGCTTGTGAATCTCCTTCTCCATCTTTGCCTGGGCTCGCGCGAAATCGTTGGAGAGCCTGCGCAGGAGACCCGGGTCAATCATCACGCCCGCGCGCTCCATATCCGCAAGCACCGGCACAAGCGGCCGCTCCAGCGTCTCATAAACTGTACGCCGGGCTTCCGCCGCGAGTCGCGGCTTCAGATAGAGCGCAAGTCGCAGCGTGATGTCCGCGTCCTCGGCGGAATAGCGTGTCGCTTCCTTGATCGCGACGCTATCGAAGCCGACTTTGTCTTTGCCCTTGCCCGCCACCTTGTCATAGGGGATGGGCGTATGGGTCAGATGCAGCTCGGACAATTCGTCCATGCCGTGTCCGTGCAATCCGCCGTCCAGCGCGTATGAGATCAGCATCGTGTCGTCGCAGGGGCGGATCCGAACCCCACGTTCGAGGAATATGATATAGTCGTATTTCAGGTTCTGACCGATCTTCAGAATCGAGTCGTCCTCGAGCAGGGGCTTGAGCGCGGCGATCAGGTCCTTCTCCGCGATCTGAACGAGCTTGTCGCGCGAAGACGAGACAAGATCGCCTGCGGGACGATGGCCGCATGGCGCATAGCACGCCTCACCGGGCGCCACCGCAAGCGCCACGCCGCAGAGGCTAGCTTGCATGGGATCGAGCGAGGTCGTCTCCGTGTCGACGCAAACGACGCCGCTCTCGCGGGCCCGCGCCAACCATTCGCTCAGGCTCTCGAGCGAGGTTACGGTTTCATAGGCGTCGTGGTCGACAGGCTTCATCAACTTGCCGCGATCCATCACGGCGCCGGGCGCGCCGCCCTTTGAGCCGGCCGGCGCGGCAGGGGTCACGGCAACAGGCTTGGCCGCCTTTGGCGCCACGATCGTTTCCGCCGAGATGGCGTCGGGGTCTTCGATGCCGAAATGAGACGCCGCGCGCCGCGTCAGCGCGTTAAACTCCATCCCCTTAAGGAACGAGATCAATGCGACCGGCTCCGGCTCGCGCACTGCGAAAGATTCAATTTCCTCCTTCATTGGCGCATTCGGATCGAGAGTGACCAGCCGCAGAGACAGGCGCGCATTCTCCGCGTTTTCGATCAGCGTTTCGCGGCGTTTCGGCTGCTTGATCTCCGCCGCGCGCGTCAGAAGCGTGTCCAGATCTCCAAATTGATTGATCAGCTCGGCGGCGGTCTTAACGCCGATTCCCCGCACGCCGGGGATATTGTCCGTAGAATCGCCGGCCAGCGCCTGCACTTCCACCACCTTGGACGGCGGGACTCCGAATTTTTCAATCACTTCGGCCGAACCGATTCGCCTGTTTTTCATCGTGTCGAGCAGCGTCACCACGCCGTCTTCGACGAGCTGCATCAGATCCTTGTCCGAAGAGACGATGGTGACGCGAGCGCCCGCTTCGCGCGCTTTGCGAGCGTAGGAGGCGATAAGATCGTCGGCCTCGTAGCCCGGCTCTTCGATGCACGCGACATTGAATGCGCGCGTCGCGTCGCGGACAAGCTGAAATTGCGGGATCAGGTCTTCGGGCGGGTCCGGCCTGTTGGCCTTGTACTGGGGGTAAATTTCATTGCGAAAAGTCTTAGCGCCGGCATCAAACACGACGGCGAGATGGGTCGGCTGGTCGGGTCCCTTCATGTCCTCCAGAAGTTTCCAGAGCATGTTGCAGTAGCCCGACACCGCTCCGGTGGGTAGGCCGTCAGACTTGCGCGACAACGGAGGCAATGCGTGATAGGCGCGGAACAGATAGCCCGAGCCGTCGATCAGGTAGACATGGTCGCCCTTCTTCAGCGGCCGGGCGTGGGCAGGGCCGCTCAATGACGCGCCGCCCTTTCGCGCAAGACGAACCGCCGGTCGCAATAAGGGCACTCGACGAAGCGCTCGTCGCCCATCTCCAGATAGACCCTGGGATGGCCGAGCGCCCCCCCGCCGCCGTCGCAATGGACGCGCGTATCGTCGACTTCGATGATCTCCGGCGCTTCGACGGGCATGGAAAAGCCCCTGAAAATTCCGCCGGATAATAGCCGCAAGACGAGCGCTCGCAAGCCTGTGCTATAAGCGCCTATGGTCACGCTCAACCGCATCTACACCAAGACCGGGGACAAGGGGCAAACCGCGCTGGGCGACGGCACGCGTCTTCCCAAGCACGCGCTGCGCATTCGAGCTTACGGAACAGTAGACGAGGCCAACTCTACGATCGGCGTCGCGCGACTTTCGGTCGAAGGCGTTGTCGAGGAGATGCTGGGACGCATTCAGAACGACCTTTTCGATTTGGGGGCGGACCTTTGCGTTCCCGAATCCGCCAAACGCAGCGAAGGACGGCTGCGCATCGTGGAAAGCCAGGTCCAGCGGCTGGAGCGCGAGATCGACTTGATGAATGCCGATCTCGAACCGCTTACTTCGTTCGTCCTGCCCGGCGGATGTCCCGCAGCGGCGCATCTGCACGTCGCCCGCGCGGTGACAAGACGGGCCGAACGACTGATCGTGGAGCTGGCGCAAGCCGAACCCGTCAATCCCGAGGTTCTGCGCTACGTCAACCGCCTCTCGGACCATCTTTTCGTGGCGAGCCGCTATGTCAACGATAAGGGAGCGAAGGACGTTCTCTGGCGCCCGGGCGGCGAACGCTAAACTCAAGGCTGATCGTGACCGCGCCCTGCGAGGAAATTGAGTATTACTCCGGGCACGCCGGTAACGGCCCAGCCCGGAAGCACCATCACCGCCTGGAACAGGTGCAACGCGGCCGGCGGCCAGTGACGCTGCGCCCACGTCAGAAAATCTCCCGCCCCGCCGGGGGTGAGCATCGCCCATACCTGTTCGACGGAACGGACTGTAATTTCCCCGCCCCTGTCCAAAGAGGCGATGGCGTCGGCGCCAAGGAGACCCAGCGCCACAACGATCAAAGCGAGACTAAGAAGACGCAACGCCGCCTGCATGCACCGCCCCTGCGCCGCTCTTCACGGCGGCCGACAAACGCTAGCGCGAGCGCGGACGGTTCTCAACATCCGCCCGAAACCGCACCGGTTCAGTACGGATCGCCGTTTCTGTGCGTGAACCGGCCGACCTTCTTGTCGATGCGCAAATCGATATCGGAATAGAGACAGAGATCGTCGCTGCTGCGCGTTCCGACTTCCAGGCAGATTGCGGGCTCGTCAGACCGGTTGATCAAATGATGACCGTCGTCCTCGTTCTTCGGAAACGCGGCGCAATCTCCCGCATGAAGGATTTCCTCTCCCCGGTTGGTGATCAGCGAGACCTCGCCTGAGAGGACATAGACGAACTCGTCCTCGCTCGAATGCCAGTGCCGCTGGCTCGACCAGGCGCCAGGGAGCAGGGTGAGCAGATTGACGCCGAACTGAGTGAGCCCGCCCACATCGCCCAATCGCTGGCGAACGCGGTCTCTGCAGGGCGTCCCGTAGGGCGGGGGATAGGAGGAGCCCTTGCGCGGGGCTACGGAGGCGACGTCGATCTTTGGCATGAAGCCTCGCTTTTCGCGCCACGAGACTAGATCGCCTGGCGGCTGCTACGGAATAGGTTGAGCCTCAATTATTTGCATGGCCGCATCGCGTCTCGCAGCGTAATCGGCGAAACTCTCTTAGGCCGCCAGAGCGGGATCTTCCGACTTTAGCTCGAACGCGATTTGATAGTCTGACGCCGATCGAGCGTAATCGCCGGTGTTGTGGCGGGAGCGAGCGAGCGAAAGGCGGTATTCTCAGTTTTGCGGCGATTGCTCGACGAGGACGAAGAGCGGACCGAGCGCCGCCCTTTAGTCGCCGCGATAATTGTGGCGACATCCGCCGCGGCGCCTGCGGAACGACCAGAAAATAGGCGCCGAAAGCTCGGCGCCGATCTTCCATGTCTCGCGGGCAGGCCTCAGCCGGCCTGCTGCGCGTTTTCCGCAGGCGCTGCATGGCCCTGCTTCTTGGAGAGGTCCTCGCCAGTCTGCTGGTCGACCGCCTTCATCGAAAGTCTGACTTTTCCGCGGTCGTCAAAGCCGAGAAGCTTCACCTTGACGACGTCGCCTTCCTTGACGATATCGCTCGTCTTGGCGACGCGCTTGGGCGCGAGTTCGGAAATGTGCACAAGGCCGTCGCGTGGACCGAAGAAGTTCACGAAGGCGCCAAAATCCATCACCTTCACCACTTTTCCGTCGTAAATCTCACCCACTTCGGGCTCGGCGACGATCGACTTGATCCATTTCAATGCCGCCTTGATCGATTCGGCGTCGGCCGAGGCGATCCTGACCGTGCCATCGTCCTCGACATTGATCTTGGCGCCTGTCTTTTCGACAATTTCGCGAATCACTTTGCCGCCCGTTCCAATCACGTCACGAATTTTGTCGGTCGGAATCTTGATCTGCTCGATCCGCGGCGCGTGCTCGCCGAGCTGGGCGCGAGCCGCGCCGATCGCTTTGTTCATCTCGCCAAGAATGTGCATTCGGCCCTGCTTCGCCTGATCGAGGGCCACGCGCATGATCTCCTCGGTGATGCCGGCGATTTTGATGTCCATCTGCAGCGAGGTGACGCCATCTTCCGTGCCGGCGACCTTGAAGTCCATGTCGCCCAGATGATCCTCGTCGCCCAGGATGTCCGAAAGCACCGCATAGCGGTCGCCTTCGAGGATGAGGCCCATGGCGATGCCGGCGGTCGGCTTCTTGATCGGAACGCCCGCATCCATCAGCGCCAGCGAGGCGCCGCAGACGGTCGCCATCGACGAGGAGCCGTTCGACTCGGTGATTTCCGAAACGACCCGGATCGTGTAGGGAAATTCGTCCTTGGTGGGCAGCATCGGATGGATGGCCCGCCAGGCGAGCTTTCCGTGGCCGATCTCGCGCCGCCCCGGCGCTCCCATACGACCGGTTTCGCCGACCGAATAGGGCGGAAAGTTATAATGCAGCATGAAGTGCTGCTTGATCGTGCCTTCCAACTGGTCGACGAATTGTTCGTCCTCGCTTGTTCCGAGCGTCGCCACAACCAGCGCCTGGGTCTCGCCGCGCGTGAACAACGCCGAGCCGTGCGTGCGCGGCAGCGCTCCGACCTCGGCGAGAATCGGGCGAACGGTCACAAGATCGCGTCCGTCGATGCGCCGCTTGGTGTCGAGCACTGCGTTGCGCATCACATGCGCTTCGACATCGTGCATCAGGCTGGAGAAGGTGTTCGCCGGAACCTTGCCGTCGCCATCGCCGACGAATTTCTCGGCCAGTTCCTTGCGGACGGCCGCAATGGCGTCGCGCCGCTCGTGCTTTTGGGCGATCTGGAACGCGGCGGCGAGCGCGGGACCGGCCTCCTTCTTCAGCGTTTCGCGAATCGCCGCGTGAACATCCTCGGGCACAGGCCTTGGATCCTTCGCGCTGCGCTCAGCCAGCCGGATGATCATATCGATCACCGGGCGCATGGCGCGGTGGCCGAACATGACCGCGCCCAACATGATCTGTTCGCTCAACTCATGCGCCTCGGACTCGACCATCAGCACGGCGTCGGCGGTGCCGGCGACCACAAGGTCGAGCTTTGAAAGCGGCATCTCGTCGATCATGGGATTGACCTTGTATTCGCCGGCGATGTAGCCGACGCGCGCAGCTCCGATCGGCCCCATGAAGGGCACGCCCGAGATCGTGAGCGCGGCGGACGCGGCGACCATGCCGACGATGTCCGGGTCGTTCTCCATGTCGTGCGAAAGCACCTGGACGACGACCTGGGTTTCGTTGCGATAGCCTTCAGCGAAAAGCGGGCGGATGGGCCGGTCGATCAGGCGCGAGATCAGCGTTTCGCGCTCCGTTGGAGCGCGCTCACGCTTGAAATAGCCGCCGGGGATCTTGCCCGCGGCGTAGTAGCGCTCCTGGTAGTTGACCGTCAGCGGAAAGAAATCGACGCCCTCGCGCGGGGCCTGGGCGCCTACGACCGTCGCCAGCACCACGGTTTCGCCGTAGGTCGCAACGACCGCGCCGTCAGCCTGGCGCGCCACTTTGCCGGTTTCCAGAACGAGCTTGCGCCCGCCCCATTCCATTTCTTCTCGGACGATATTGAACATTCTCTAGTTCCTTCGTACCCGCGGCCGGATTGCCGCGAGGATTGTTCCCCCGAATCCGTCGGATGGAACGCGTATGCGCAGGCTCGCGACCATCGCGAGCCCGCGCGGGTGAAATGACCGTTCTGCGAAAGCGCCGTTCAGCGGCGCAAACCCAGGCGCGAGATCAGCGCCTCGTAGCGCTTCTCATCTTTGGCCTTTACGTAATCGAGAAGCCTGCGCCGGGTCGAAACCAACTTGATCAGTCCGCGGCGCGAATGGTTGTCTTTCGCGTGCGTCTTGAAATGCTCGGTAAGATTGTTGATGCGCTCGGAGAGCACCGCGACCTGCACTTCGGGCGAACCGGTGTCTCCCGAATTCGTCCCGTACTCCTTGATCACCTGTTGCTTGCGTTCTGGCGTAATCGTCATGTCGGTCATCCGGTGGCGAAGTTGAACACGCGTATCGGCCTTAATTCTCCCTCGGCGAAGCTGGCGAGAGCCACAGGCTCGCCCTCTCCGGTCGACAGAAAGACCGTGAGCCCTTGAAGACCGTCGTCGGACTGCGCGCATTCCGCGATCCGGGCGAATTCCCTCGGCCGGACGACAATCGGATTGCCGCTTTTCAGGCGAACCGCATCTTGCCCGCTGACGGCCAGCGCCGGGATGCCGTCCAGCGCGGTCGAAATGGGCATCAGGTGCTCAAAAGCGGCCGGACTATGCATAAAACCCTTAAGCGTATCCAGCCCTATGGACAGGTCGATCGTAAAATTTCCTATCGCAGTGCGCCTCAATGACGAAATATAGCCATATGTGCCCAGGGTTATGGCCAAGTCCCTCGCCCAGGCTCGGACATAGGCCCCCTTGCCGCAAATCATCTCGAATTCGGCGTGGTCCGCGTCCGGAAGGCCGATAACGCGCACAGAGCGCACATAGACCGGTCGAGGGGCAAGCTCGACCGCCTCGCCATCCCGGGCCAGATCGTAGGCCCGTTCCCCATCGACCTTGATGGCCGAAAAGCTAGGAGGAACCTGCGAGATTACTCCGGTCATCGCTGGGATCGCGGCCTCAATCTGGGCTCGGGTGGGGCGGACCGACGATGTCGCGGTGACCTGGCCTTCAGCGTCGTCGCTGTCTCTGGCCTCGCCGAAGCGCATGGTGAACCGGTAGGTCTTGAGAGAATCCATGGCGTAGGGGACGGTCTTGGTCGCTTCGCCGAGCGCCACTGCGAGCACGCCCGTCGCCATCGGGTCTAGTGTGCCCGCGTGGCCCGCCTTTTGGGCGTCGAACACGCGTCGCACCAGGCCCACGACCTGCGTCGAGGTGGGGCCCTGAGGCTTGTCCACAATCACCCAGCCATGAACCGGCGCTCCCTTCCTTCTACGCGCCATGGCCGTCGTCCTTGTCGATGTCGCGCCTCACTCGCTCCGATTTGAGCAGCGTTTCAATCTTCTGCGCTTCCGCGAACGAAGTGTCTTCGACGAAGCGCAGCTCCGGCGTGAATTTAAGCGCGATCAGCCTTCCCAATTCGCCGCGCAGGAAAGACTTGTGGCGATTGAGCGCCTCGACGACCGCATTGGCGTTGGCGCCGCCGAGCGGCTCGACATAGGCCGTCGCGTGCCGCAGGTCGCCGGATGGCCTGACCTGGGTCACCGTCACGGAAACCCCGGCCAGCTCGGGGTCGCGAATGTCGCCGCGGGAGAGAATTTGCGAGAGCGCATGCCGCAGCGTCTCGCCCACACGCAGCTGACGCTGGCTCGGCCCCTGGCTGCGCCGACTTGCATGGTGCGGCGGCATGTCAGGCGTCTCCATAGCCGAAGCCGACGCGCCAGCGCTCTAGCGCCGGCATCACCGGCGCGAGGGGCTGGGCGTAGCGTCGCCATGCGCCGACGCTTTCGCGGGAGAGACCGCGGGCCAGCATCCCCGCCTCCGGCGCATCGATGTTTCGAGTGGCGGCGCGTTCGGCGAAATCGAGCATCTGAGGCTGAAACGCAACGTCAAGAAACTCGCACAAGGCTTTCGTCCGGCCTTCCGGATCTTCGACCAGCCGCTCGTGCGTCGCCTCATGGAAGGACAAGGGCAATTTTTCCCGGCAAGCCGCAAGCATGTCCATGGTCGCGTCATAGCAGGCCGCGACATCCTCGAGCGAAAGCAGCTGATACCGCAGCTCGTTCATGGCGAAGCGGCGCCGGAACACGGAAAAGACGACGTCCAGCGGGTCGCGAATAGCAAAGACGATTTTCGCCCGCGGAAACAATTTGGCGATCAGCGGCAGTGCGAGCGCCGCAAGCGGCGATTTGTCCACAAAAATCTGGGCCTCGGTTCTCGCCCCGGATCGGCGCGCGAGGTCCCAGTAAGTCTGCCGATGGCGCGCAAGCGCTTCCTCCGGCGCGGCCAGAAGACGCTCAAGACCATCGGCGGGCGCGAGGAATTCGCGCGCGGCGTCGGAGAGAAAATCGCGCTCATGCGTCGCTTCGCAATCCGAATGGCCGGCGAGGATTTGGCCGAGCAACGTGGTGCCCGAACGCATGAATCCAAGCACGAAGACATGAATGCGCCCGTCCTCAGGCGGCTGCGATGGCGCCCATGCAGCGGGCGAAGACCGGCGAACGCATTCGGCCAGGCGTTGCGCCTGCGCGCGGAGTCCCTCGTCTTGCCGGTTCGCAAAGAAGCGGTAATAGCCCGTTTTGAGAGTTTCGGCCGCGGCGCGGTAACAGGTGAACGCTTCGACATAGCGGCCCTCGCCATCGAGCGCGTCGCCCATAAGCGTTTGCACAGAGGCGCGATTGTCCGCATCCATGCCCGGTTCGGCCAGCAATGCCTCAAGCCGATTTCTGGCTGCCGCGAAATCGGCGCATGCGATGTCCGCCGCGGCGAGGGCCAGGCGCGCCGGCGTTTCATCCGGCGACAGATCGAGCGCGCGGCCGGCAAGATCGCGCGCCGCGGCGATGTCGTTCCGGTCGACGGCGAGCATGGCGAGCAGGCTGAGCGCCTTGTAATGGCGCGGCTCCAGATCGACGACGCGTTCCAACTCGCATCGTTCACAATCAAGTTCGCCGAGCTTCTCGAAGGCCAGCGCCCTGGCGAAATGACTTTGCGGCGAAGCGGGCTTGCGCCTGATCGCCTCGTCGAAAACGGGCAGCGCTTCGCGCGCGCGGCCGAGCTGAATGAGGCAAAGGCCGAGATCGTGGAGCACTTCGAACTTGCCCGGCGCGAGCTCGCGCGCGCGCTGCAGCAGCGCAAGCGCGCTTTCCGCGTCGCCGGCGCGCAAGCGCTTCTGAGCCGCGAGTCCCAGCAGATTGGGGTGCTCGACCCCGCGGCCTACGGCCTCGTCCCCGATCGCGAGCGCGCGTTCGAGATCGCGCGACCGCGAAGCCGAAGCCAGCGCGCCCAGATAGTGGGCGAGGAGCGGATGCGGCGAATCGGACAGAATCGAAGCGACCATGGCTGGTTGGCGCCGGGCGCCTAAAGGGCGCGCTGAACGGTTTCGACTTCGAACGCCTCGATCACATCCCCCTTCTGCATGTCCTGGTAGTTCGCGAAGGCCATGCCGCATTCCTGGCCGCTCTGCACCTCGCGCACTTCGTCCTTGAAGCGCTTGAGCGTGGAGAGTTCCCCTTCGTGGATGACGACGTTGTCGCGAATGAGCCTGACCTTGGCCCCCCGGCGCACGACGCCTTCGGTGACGCGGCAACCGGCGACCTTGCCAACCTTGGAGATCGTAAAGACTTCGAGCACCTCGGCATTGCCCAGGAATTTCTCTCGCAGCTCCGGCGCGAGCATGCCCGACAGCGCCGCTTTCACGTCATCTACGACGTTGTAGATGATGTTGTAGTAGCGGATTTCCACGCCGTCGCGTTTGGCCCGCTCGCGCGCCAGCTTGTCGGCGCGGACGTTAAAACCGATCACGACGCCGCCGCTCGCATGCGCGAGTATGATGTCGCTCTCGGTGATGCCGCCAACGCCCGATTGCAAGACCTGCACGCCGACCTCGTCGGTCGAGAGCTTGAGCAACGCGCCCTGAATCGCTTCCGCCGAACCCTGCACGTCCGCCTTGAGCACCAGCGGAAGCATGCGCTTTTCGCCGCTTTCGCGCGACTTCAGCAGTTGATCGAGGGTCTGGCGCGAACTGGTCGCCTGCCGTGCCTCACGGCGCTTGCGGGCCCGGTATTCGGTTACTTCGCGTGCGCGCGCGTCGGAATCGACGACCACGAACTCATCGCCCGCCTCCGGCGCGCCCGAAAGGCCCAGAACCTCGACCGGCGTCGACGGTCCCGCGCTCTGGACGGACTCGCCGCGATCGTTCTGCAGCATGCGAACGCGGCCCCACTCCGAGCCGGCGACGACGATATCGCCGATCTTGAGCGTGCCGCGCTCGATCAGCACCGTCGCCACAGGTCCCCGGCCGCGATCGAGCTTGGCCTCGATGACCGCGCCTTCGGCGGGCCGTTCGGGATTGGCTTTGAGATCGAGGATTTCGGCCTGAAGCAGTATAGCCTCCTCGAGTTTCTCGAGGCCGATGCCCTTGGTCGCCGAGACTTCCACGGCCTGCGTGTCGCCGCCCATGTCTTCGACCTGAATCTCGTGCTGCAGCAGCTCGGTCTTCACCCGGTTGGGGTTGGCGTCGCCCTTGTCGATCTTGTTGATGGCGACGATCAGCGGCACATGCGCCGCCTTGGCATGGGCGATCGCCTCTACCGTTTGCGGCATCACCCCGTCGTCAGCGGCGACGACGAGCACGACGATATCCGTCACCCGCGCGCCGCGCGCGCGCATGGCGGTGAAGGCGGCATGACCGGGCGTGTCGAGGAAGGTGATCTTCTGGCCGCTACCTAGCTGGATCTGATAGGCGCCGATATGCTGGGTAATGCCGCCCGCTTCGCCGGAAACTACGTCTGTCTTGCGCAGCGCGTCGAGCAGCGACGTCTTGCCGTGATCGACATGGCCCATCACCGTGACCACGGGCGGGCGGGGCCGCAGCGCAGATTCATCGTCTTCGCCGCCCTTCAGGCCCTCCAGCACGTCCGATTCCGCGACGCGCTTGACCGTGTGGCCGTATTCCGCCGCCACGAGTTCGGCCGTATCGGCGTCGATCGTGTCGTTGACGGTCGCCATCATGCCGTTCTTCATCAGGACCTTGATGACATCGACGGCGCGGCGGGCCATGCGATTGGCTAGCTCGGCGACGGTGATCGTTTCGGGGATCGTCACTTCGCGCGGGCCCACAGGTCCTACCGGTTGAGCCTGGGCGCCCTTGTGCACGCGCTGGAGGTGACGCTTGTAGGAGGCGACGGAGCGAGTGCGTTCGTCATCGTCCGAGAGCGCGCGCGCGACGGTCAGCTTGCCGCGGCGTCGCGTGTCCGGACCCTTTTTCGCAGCGGGGACCTTGGCGGCTGTCTTGGCGCCCTTCTTGGCTCCGCCCTCGTCTTCCTCCTCGATGCTGAGCCGGCCGCGCCTTACGCTCTCGGCTGCGGTCGTGGCGGGCGTCGTGGCGGCCGGTTTTTCGCGACGGCTGGCTTCTTCTTCTGCATGACGCCGCGCCTGTTCTTCCGCGGCCTTGCGCGCCTCTTCCTCGGCCTTGCGCTTTTCGGCGGCGGCGCGCTCGACCTTCTGCCGCGCATCTTCGATGGCGCGTTGGCGAGCTTCTTCCTCCGCGCGGCGGCGCGCTTCTTCCTCATGCTGGCGGGCGTCGGCCAGCGCCTTTCCGCGCGCCTGTTTTTCCTCCTCGGTCAGTTGCCTGAGGACGACGCCGGCGCGCAGTGCATCGCGCGCCGGGGCTTTTGCGAGCGGCTCCGCGGCCGGGGAGGCCGCCTTCGGCTCGGGCGGAGCAGGACGTTCGACGGGCTTGCCCGGCTCGACGCGCGCGCGCTTCTTCTCGACCACCACCGCCTTGGTGCGGCCGTGACTGAAGCTCTGCTTGACGGTCGACATCTCCGTCTTTTTCAGCGAGAGAGTCTTGCCGCCAGGCCGGCGCGTCGTTTCGTTCGTATCGGTCATGCGCGTCTTTCGTTCGGGGCGGGAGTTGAACCCGCCGAAGTCCTGGCCGACGATGCGGGGCGGAAGCCCCCGAGCCGTCCGGCGTCGAATATCAGCCTTTCGGCCAGCCGCCCCGGTTTGAGGGCTGCATGTATCACATTCTCGCGTCCCAGGGCCAAGCTCAATTCGGCGCTGGAAAGCGCGTCAATTGTTTCAATCTTTAGGCCTTTGGCCATCGTCGCGGCGAAAATCTTGCGCCGACCTTCCGCCGCGCCTTCCGCTGCTTCGATCAAAACCGCCGGCGGAACCCGGTGGTCCAGCGCCCGCATGACATTGTCGAAACCCAAGGCGATCAGTCCGGCTCGCCTGGCAAGGCCGAGATCGGCCTGCATGCGCCGAACCAGCAGCGCTTCGACCCGGCCGACCAGATCGGCAGGCGCCCTTAGCGGGGCCTTCGCGGCCTTTGAGAACAGATTTCTGGCGACGGCCGCCGCGACCGCATTCCTGTCCGCTTTCACCCAAAGGCCGCGCCCCGGCAGAGACGCCTCGATGTCCGCGACGACGACGCCGTCGGGATCGGCGACAAAGCGCAGCAGCGCTCGCTCGGACAGAACGTCCTGCGTTGCGATGCAACGGCGCTCGCGCATGGCGTTGTCCTCGCTGGCGGCGGCGAAACTCACTGGGCGTTCTGCTCCTCTTGCGGCGCCGGCTCGCCTGCGTCCTCCTCAGGCGCCTCTTCGATCCATCCGGCCATGGCGCGCGCCTTCATGATGACGGCGTTGGCGTCTTCGCTCGTGAGATTGAAGTTTTCGAGCGCGCCCGGAACGCGAACACGCTCCTTCTCCTTATTGATTTCATAGTAGCCGAGCAGATCGTCGGTTGCGCAGCCTGCAAGGTCCTCGAGCGACTTCACTCCGGCCTCGCCAAGCGCCACCGCCATCGCCGGGGTGACGCCCGGAACTTCCATTACGGCGTCCTCGACGCCAAGCCCCTTGCGCTTTTCATCCATCTCCTTGTTGCGCGCCTCGATGTGTTCGAGGGCCCGGCTCTGCAGCTCCTGGGCCGTCTCTTCGTCGAAGCCCTCGACCGCGCCAAGTTCGTTGAGCGGAACATAGGCCACGTCCTCGATGGTGGCGAACCCTTCGGAGGCGAGAAGCTGCGCCACCGTCTCGTCGACATCGAGCGATTCCATGAACAGCTTGGTGCGTTCGGCGAACTCCTTCTGACGGCGCTCCGATTCTTCGGCTTCGGTCAGAATGTCGATCTGCCAGCCTGTGAGCTGGGAGGCGAGCCGCACATTCTGGCCGCGGCGGCCGATGGCGAGCGAGAGCTGCTCGTCCGGCACCACCACTTCGACGCGGTGCGTGTCCTCGTCGAGCACGACCTTGGTGACTTCCGCCGGCGCCAGCGCGTTGACGATGAAGGTCGCCGGATCGGCCGACCAGGGGATGATGTCGATGCGCTCGCCCTGAAGCTCCTGCACCACCGCCTGCACGCGCACGCCGCGCATGCCGACGCAGGCGCCGACCGGATCGATCGAGGAATCCTTGGAAATCACGCCGATCTTGGCGCGGCTGCCCGGATCGCGCGCAACCGCGCGAATCTCGATGATGCCGTCGTAGATTTCCGGAACTTCCTGCGCGAACAGGCGCACCATGAACTGGGGATGCGAACGGGAAAGGAAAATCTGCGGCCCGCGCGCCTCGCGGCGAACGTCGTAGATATAGGCGCGGATGCGATCGTTGGTGCGAAAGCTTTCGCGCGGAATCATTTCATCTCGGCGCACCACGCCTTCGGCCTTGCCGAGGTCGACCACAACCGAGCCGAATTCCGCCCGTTTGACGATGCCGTGCACGACCTCGCCGATGCGATCCTTGTATTCTTCGTACTGCCGCTCGCGTTCCGCGTCGCGCACCTTCTGGACGATGACCTGTTTGGCGGCCTGCGCGGCGATGCGCGAGAAGTCGACCGGCGGCAGGGTCTCGGCGATGATGTCGCCGACCTGCGCGGCCGGATTGCGCGCCCGGGCGTCTTCGAGGCTGATCTCGATCTTGTCGTTCTCGACGAGCTCGACGACATGAAGATAACGCGACACATGGGTCTCGCCGGTCCTGGGATCGATCTCGACCTTGATCTCGTTCTCGCTGCCGTAGCGCGCCTTGGCCGCGCGCTGCATCGCCTCTTCCATCGCGCCGAGCACCACCTGCTTGTCGATCGACTTGTCGCGCGCGACCGCGTCGGCGATCTGCAAGAGTTCGAGCCGGTTGGCTGCGACTCCATATGCCATGTCAGTTCTCCCGTATCGCGCGTTTGCGCGTTTTCAAGTCATCGGCGATCAGCTGATCGGTCAGGACAAGCTTCGCCTCGGCGACGTTCCTAAATGGAACCGTCAGCCGCTTGCCGTCGCTCTCGATCGCCACTTCGTTTCCATCGAGTCCCAAGAGTTTGCCACGGAAACGCTTGCGGCCGTCGATCGGAGCGGACAGTTCGATCTTGGCCTCGTGGCCCGCCCAGCGCCGGTAATCCATCAATCTCGTCAGCGGCCTGTCGATCCCGGGCGAGGAGACTTCGAGCTCGAAGTCGCCTTCGAGCGGCGTCTCGCGATCGAGAAAATCGAGCAGGGCGCGCGAAAGACGCGCGCAATCCTCCACGTTCATCGTCCCGTCCGGGCGCTCGGCCATGATCTGAAGCGTCTTGGTCTTGCCGCCCATGAGGCGCAGGCGCACCAAACGATAACCCGCCGCTTCGATTGCGGGCTCGAGGATGGGCTCCAAATGCGACATCGCCGTGAGAATGGGCCTTGACCTTTTCAAGGCGGGCTCGCCGCGCGCTCTGGCGGCCCGCAACTCATAAGTTCCTCCCGCGCGGAGGCCTCGCGACCACCACACAACAGCACGATCTGTTGTCCGGGATGGGGGCTATGTAGGCTTCCGGCGGGCCAAATTCAAGGCTTGGGGGGCGCTTTCGTCGCTCTTTCGGGCTTGGAGGGAATGAAAATGCGCACTTCTCCTGGCGCGAGGCGCATCGGCGCATTGCGCAAGTCCTGCTCGCTCGGCGTGGCGGCTGCGCGCGGCGCCGGAAAGAGCGCTTCCAGGGGATGGCCGCCCATCAGCATGTCCCCAATCAGGAACAACGCGAAAAGCGATGCGCCGCCCGCCAGGGCGAGCGCCCCCATGTCGCCCCAGGCGACCGGAATGCGCGCGCCGTCTCTGTCGTCGTCCATGATCACATTCTAGCCGATCTCACGAAGCGCAGATATGTCGGCGGGCCCTTGATCGCCTTGGCTTCGTAACGGGTTTGCGGCCAGTCGGCCGGACGCGAGGTCCAGTCTGCGGCGCGCTCCGCGGTCCATTCGAACATGGGATGGGCCCTAAATCTTTCAAGGGCCCAAACGAGATAGGATCTGTCGTCGGTCGCGAAGCGCAATTCCGCGCCGGGTTTCATCACGCGCGCGAGGCGATCGAGCGTCTCCGTCTGGATGAAGCGCCGCTTGTAATGGCGCGTCTTCGGCCACGGATCGGGAAAGAGGATGAACACACGCCCGATGCTCGCGTCCGGCAGCGCTTCGACGATCTCGCGCGCATCGCCTTCATGGAGACGGATGTTGCGCGCCCGCGAGGATTCGAGTTTGGACAGCAGCTTCGCGGTGCCGCCTTCGTAGGGTTCCGCGCCGATCAGTCCGACATGCGGATGATGCTCGGCCTGCCACAGCAGATGCTCGCCGCCGCCATAGCCGACCTCGAGCCAGACATCGTCGACGGGCGCCGAAAAGTAGGAGCGCGGGTCGGCTCCGGGTTCAAGACGCAGAATAAGTTCGGGCAGCAAGGTTTCGCGCAGATGCGCCTGATGCGCGGAGAGCTTCGGCCCCTTGCGCCGGCCGTAGAGAAGACCGCGACGCCGCGAAGGATCAGACGGCGCGCTTGAGGCTTTCGGCGAGATCGGTCTTCTCCCAGGAGAATCCGCCTTCGGCGTCCGGCTCGCGGCCGAAATGTCCGTAGGCGGACGTTCTGGCGTAAATCGGCCGGTTGAGTTTCAGATGTTCGCGGATGCCGCGCGGCTTGAGGCTCATCATCTGCGGCAGCACCTGTTCGAGCCTGGCCTCGTCGACCTTTCCGGTGCCGTGCAGATCGACATAGAGCGAAAGCGGATCTGAGACGCCGATGGCGTAGGCGATCTGGATCGTGCAGCGCTCGGCCAGGCCCGCCGCCACCACGTTCTTGGCCAGATAGCGCGCCGCGTAAGCGGCCGAACGATCCACCTTCGTCGGGTCCTTGCCGGAGAACGCGCCGCCGCCATGGGGCGCCGCGCCGCCATAGGTGTCGACGATGATCTTACGGCCGGTGAGTCCGCAATCGCCATCGGGCCCGCCGACCACGAAGGCGCCGGTCGGATTGACGTGCCAGATGGTGTTGCCGTTGATCCAGCCCTTCGGCAGCGCCTCGCGGATATAGGGTTCCACCACGGCGCGCACGTCCTCGGAGGTCATCTTCTCATCGAGATGCTGCGTGGAAAGAACGATCTGCGTCGCCTCGACGGGCTTCGCGCGCTCGTAGCGCACCGTCACCTGGCTCTTGGCGTCGGGACCCAGTTTCGGCTCGCGGCCGGATTTGCGCGCATCGGCGAGCAGGCGCAGGATCTTGTGGCTGTAATAGATCGGCGCCGGCATGAGCGAAGGGGTCTCGGTGCAGGCATAGCCGAACATGATCCCCTGATCGCCCGCGCCTTCGTCCTTGTTGCCCGTGGCGTCGACGCCCTGTGCGATATGCGGCGACTGCGCGTGCAGGAGAACTTCGACATTGGCGTGGCGCCAGTGGAATCCATCCTGCTCATAACCGATGTCTTTGATCGCCTGGCGCGCAACTTCGACGATGTTGTCTTCCATGATGTGCTTGGGGCCGCGGGTCTCGCCCGCGATCACGACGCGGTTCGTCGTGGCCATCGTCTCGCACGCCGCTCGGATGTCCCATTCCGAAAGGCCGCTCTTGGGGCCTTCGCGGAAGAACAGATCCACGACTTCGTCGGATATGCGGTCACAGACCTTGTCGGGATGGCCTTCGGACACGCTTTCGCTGGTGAAAAGGTAGTTCTGGCGCGGCATTGCGGCATCCCTGTCTGGAATGGCGCGACTCCTTAACAGGAATGGCTTGGGGGTCAACCGGAAATGAGGCTTTGCCCGCTGTCACAATGGGTTGCGGGTGGATTCGGCGGTGGGTGGGGCAAACCCGATGGCCGCTTGCCGATTCGAACCTGACTTCTTTGAGGGGTACCCCCCCTCACCTCATTGCACCGACTACCGCGCTAGATGTTGTAGTGCGACAGGGATCGGAGCAGTCGTTTTCACGAAACCGCACACCCCCTCCCCTCAACTCCTCTCCCTGTGGCGAACAATCAGACGCAGTTTCTCTTCCGGCGATTTTCTCAAATCGCCGCCGGACCGAACGTCGAAGGGAAATGGTGATGCGCCGAAAGCGCTTCAAGGCGCGGCGCTTATGAAATTCTGTATTGGCTTAGGCAGGTGTCTGATAGCGAGTCGGTTTGAAAATCTCGAGTTTATGTACCGTCCCCTGTCCCAGCAGAGCCGCGGTTGAAACGCAGCAATCATTGCTTCCTCTTCCAATCTGTATGTGTTGAGAGGGACAACCTCAGTGCACGCAACGGTTCCCATCCGAGCGAAAATGCGAGCGCACTTGTCATTTTGCAGAAGCTCACGCCAAGCGGCAGCCTCTTCTGGTCTCGTCGGCGATTTCATTCCTTGAAGCGCGCGGCTTACATCTCGCTCCCATGCGCGCATTCGAATACGGATCGCGTTCTGAGTTGGGCCGACACGCACCACTTCGTCATCACTGGGCGAAGAGCGTATTCACTTATCTTGGCTTCAGACACTATGAAGATCCTACGTTTCAGTGGGTTTGTTGCATCTATGATAGCACAGTGATGCTCCGTGCTCGGCAGTAGACTCCACGGATGTCATGGCCCGTCGGAGTGCGGGCCACCCAGTTGGGTTCTGCACACTGTCCAAATCACTCTCTTATTGTCATCCCGGCCAAGTGCTGCGTCGGCGGCACGCCGAGCCGGGACCCATCTCGACATGTCTCGATGGGTCCCCGATCATCTCCCTGCGTGAGATTTCCGGGATGACAGTTTGAGAAGACGTCATCTGGGTGTCCCGCATTCGCGGGCCATGACAAATCAGGAATTGGCACAGATCAGAGAATAAACCGCGAAAGGTCCTGATCCTTGGACAGGTCCTCGACGCGCGCGCGCACATAGGCGCCGTCGATCACCACCTTTTCGCCCGAACGCTCGGTGGCGGAAAAACTGATTTCGTCCAGCACGCGCTCCATCACCGTCTGAAGGCGGCGCGCGCCGATGTTCTCGACCGTCGCGTTCACATGGGTGGCGATGTCGGCGATTGCGGCGACGCCATCCTCGGCGAATTCGACCGACACTCCTTCTGTCGCAAGCAGCGCCGCATATTGCTTGATGAGGCTGGCTTCCGGTTCGGTCAGAATTCGATTCATGTCGTCGCGCGTCAACGCCTTGAGCTCGACCCGGATGGGCAGACGCCCCTGCAGCTCCGGCAACAGGTCCGAGGGCTTGGCGGTGTGAAAGGCGCCGGAGGCGATAAAGAGAATATGATCGGTGCGCACCTGTCCGTGCTTGGTGGCCACCGTCGTGCCTTCGATGAGCGGAAGCAGATCGCGCTGGACCCCTTCCCGGCTCACGTCGCCGCCGCCGCGAAATTCGCTGCGGGCGCAGATCTTGTCGATTTCGTCGAGAAAGACGATCCCGCTTTCCTCCACCGACGTAATCGCCTCGCGCGTAATGGCGTCATTGTCTAGCAGCTTGTCCGCCTCTTCGGCCGCCAGCGGCTCGCGCGCCTCCGACACCGTCATCCGGCGCATCTTGGCGCGGCCGCCGAACGCTTTTCCGAAAATGTCGCCAAGGCCCACCATCGAAATTTGGGCGTTTGGCATGCCGGGGATTTCGAACGAGGGAAGGCCGCCCATATCCTTCATTTCGATTTCGATTTCCCGGGAATCGAGCTCGCCGGCGCGCAGGGACTTGCGGAAGGATTCGCGGGTCGCGCCCGACGATTTGCCGACCAGGGCGTCGAGGATCCGGTCTTCGGCGCGCGACTCGGCCTGGGCGCCCACGTCGCGGCGCTTGCGTTCGCGCGTTTGGGCGATTGCATTTTCGAGCAGGTCGCGCACGATCTGTTCGACGTCGCGGCCGACATAGCCGACCTCCGTGAACTTGGTAGCCTCGACCTTGAGGAACGGCGCCTGCGCGAGCTTTGCGAGCCGCCGCGAAATCTCCGTCTTGCCGACGCCGGTCGGCCCGATCATGAGGATATTCTTGGGCAGCACCTCCTCGCGCAGATCCGGGGCGAGCTGCCGCCTGCGCCAGCGATTGCGCAGCGCAACGGCGACGGCGCGCTTGGCTTCTTGCTGTCCGACGATGAAGCGGTCGAGTTCGGAAACGATCTCGCGTGGCGTGAAGGCTGACGTCATATGGCGGAAAGGCTTTCGATCGTCGTGTTCTCATTGGTGTAGATGCAGAGCTCCGCCGCGATCTTCATGGCGCGACGGGCGATCTGCTCTGCGGAAAGCTCGCTGTCGAACAGGGCGCGCGCGGCAGCCAGCGCGAACGGTCCGCCCGAGCCGATCCCGATGAGGCCGTTCTCCGGTTCCACCACGTCGCCGTTGCCGGACAGGATGAGCGATGTCCTGGCGTCGACGACAGCCATCATCGCCTGAAGCTGGCGCAGATATTTGTCGAGACGCCAATCTTTGGCGAGCTCGACGCAGGCGCGGGTGAGGTTGCCCGGGTGTTGCTCGATCTTGGCTTCCAGTCGTTCCGACAGCGCGAACGCATCCGCAGTGGCGCCGGCGAAGCCGACGATGATTTCGCCTTTGGCGAGGCGGCGGACCTTTTTCGCGTTGGCTTTCATGACAGTGGCTCCGGCCGTGACCTGTCCGTCGCCCGCGACGACGACTTGCCCGCCCTTGCGAACGGAGAGAATCGTTGTGGACCGCCAAGCCTCCGCGACGCGAGTGTTCGCCTGCATCCTCGAACTGCTGTATCAATGCCGGGACTCAAATAGGCGTTGCCCATGCGCACTGCAACTGTCGAGCGCAAGACGCGGGAAACCGAGGTTTCCGTTTCGCTGGATCTGGACGGATCGGGCGACAGCGATGTCGACACCGGCATCGGATTTCTCGACCATATGCTGGAAAGCTTCGCGCGTCATTCGATGGTCGATCTTAAGGTCCGGGCCCAGGGCGACCTGCATGTCGACTTTCACCATGTGACCGAGGACACGGCCATCTGCATCGGTGAGGCGGTAAAGAGGGCGCTTGACGACTTTTCGGGAATAGCACGGTTCGGCGCAGCGCTCGTGCCGATGGACGAGGCGCTGACGCGCGCGGCGCTGGACGCGTGCGGCCGGCCCTATCTGGTCTGGAAGGTCTTGATTCCCTCCGCGAAGCTTGGCGAGATGGACACGGAACTGTTCAAGGAATGGTTCCAGGCTTTCGCCCAACATGCCGGCGTCTGTTTGCACATCGAAAGCCTCTATGGCTCGAACAGTCACCACATCGTCGAGAGCTGCTTCAAGGCGACGGCGCGCGCGCTCAGACAGGCGGTCACGCCGGACGAACGGCTCGAGGGCGGCATCGCCTCGACAAAAGGGGTCGTAAGCCAGCCCTGATTGCGCCTGACAAGGCGTCATGAATCGTGACACAGGCGTCATTTTCATTGACTATTCAGCCGCGGCTGCAATAGTGGAGCGTCTGTTTTCGCGCCGGAGTTCTGCGCATGGTCCAGATCACCAAGGACAACGCCTACGACGCCGTGGCCCCCGACGATTTTCCGGCCATGCTCGAAACCGAGCGCTACGGCCGGCGCGCAAGCGTCTTCGATAAGATCATCTCCGCCACCAACGACCATTTCTGGGACCCGTTGGATCGCAAATACATCGATTTCGATCAGACCTTCGACCTCGGCGCCAAGACCATCATGCCGATGGGTTTCTTCCCGATCTTCTCCACGCGCATCGGCGACAGGATGAGCGAGGCGGACAAGATCCGCTTCGCCAACGAGGCCTCGCGCTGGCAAATCTCCTCGATCCTGCACGGCGAGCAGGGCGCGCTCGCGCTCTCGGCTTCGCTTTGCCACATCCTGCGAGATCCGGGCGCGCAGGAATACGCCGCCAACCAGACGCGCGAGGAAGCGCGTCATGTCACCGCCTTTTCCGCCTATATCAAGGCGCGCTGGGGCAAGCCGGCGCCGTGCGGCGAGACCCTGAAATCGCTGCTCACCGAAATCGTCGGCGCGCCGGAGGTCTACAAGAAGATCGTCGGCATGCAGATGCTGGTCGAGGGGCTCGCCATGGGCGCTTTCGCCACCCTCTATCAGAAAAGCCAGGACCCGCTATTGGTCAAGCTCTGTCAGCTCGTCATGACCGACGAGGCGTTTCATCACAAGTTCGGCAAGATTTGGGCGGATCGAACCATTCCCAAGCTCACCGCCGAGGAGCACAACATCGTCGAAGACTGGGCGGCGCAATGCTTCCAGACGCTACTTTTCAATCTTGTCAACGCCGAGCAGATGAAGTCGGTCTACGCTTCGGTGGGAATCGACTGGCAGGACGCGCGCGCAGCGATCATGGAAGCCTACACCGACGACGACCGCCGCGAGAGCATGAAGCAATCGGCGAACATTTTCCGGGTGCTCATCAAGACTTTGCTCAACGCCGGAATCATCACCGAGCGCACGCGCGGATTTTACGCCATGTATGTCGACATGGACGAGCTCAAGAACGAGGGCGAGCGCATGGTGGGCGACGACATCGCGGAGGCGGGCATCGCCTATCTTCAGAGCATCAATTTCACAGGACGCGGCAAGGAAATGCTGGCGGCGGAATAGGCCAGCCTGTCGCGCGTTAGCGCGAGCGTCCGGAGCCGAGCGCCAGCCTTTGCATTTTCGCCTTCTCCGCTGCATAGAGTCCCGCATGACGAACGGACGGCGCGCAGCGCTGGAAGCCGCGGAGGCGCGCGGCATGGCGATGCTCGAGGCGATCGAACGGGCGGGCTTCGTCGCGCCCGGCCGCCTGGAAACCGACGTCGACGAAGACATCCGCATCCTCGCCGAACGCGATTTCGGAGTGGTCGTCAACTGGCACAAGCGCCTGGTGCGCGCCGGACCGAATACCGTCTTCACTTTCCATGAGAAGACGCCGGTGCGCCGCATCGAGCCGGAGGACACGGTCTATCTCGACCTCGGCCCAGTGTTCGGCGAATGGGAAGCCGATCTCGGCCGCTCCTACGCGCTGGGACGCGATCCCGAGAAGCGGCGCCTCGTGGCGGATCTGCCCCGGCTCTTCGACATCGTGAAGGCGCATTATCGCGCTCGGCCCGACATCACGGGCGCGCAGCTCTATGCCTTCGCGCAAAGGGCGGCGGACGAGGCGGGCTGGAGCTTCGGCGGCCGAATTGCGGGCCATATCGTTGGAGAATTTCCTCACCTTCAGCGCGCGCCCGGCGACCCGGACCTTCACCGCATCTCGCCCGCCAACCCAAGCCGTATGCGCGATCCCGACGCGAACGGCTGCGAACGGCACTGGATCCTCGAAATCCATCTCGTCGATAAGGCGCGCACCTTCGGCGGTTTCTACGAGCGGCTGCTCTGAGCGCATGCGGGCCGGACAGCCGAGCCTGACCGCGCTGGGCGCCGCGGGACATCGCGCGGCCCACCAGATCGCCGAGAGCGGATCCATCTTTTGCGACCCCTTCGCCCGGCGGATCCTCAGCCGAAAGGAATGCGCCCGCGCCGACGAGCGCGCCGCCGATCCCGCCAGCCGGCCCATGCGCCTGTTTGTTTCGGCGCGAAGCCGATTCGCCGAAGACGCGCTTGCGCGAGCGCACCGGCGCGGCCTGCGCCAGGCGGTCATACTCGGCGCGGGCCTGGACACCTTCGCCTTGCGCAATCCCTTCGCCGATTTGGCTGTTTTCGAGGCCGACCATCCGGCGACGCAGATTTCAAAGCGCCGAAGGCTCGCCGAAGCGGGGCTGTCTCCGCCGCCCCTTCTGACTTATGTGAGCATCGATTTCGAGCGTCAGAGCCTCGGCGCGCGGCTGTCGGAGGACGGCGTGCGGTTCGATCGGCCCTGCTTTTACATGTGGCTCGGCGTTACGCCATATCTCTCGCGCGAGGCCGTATTCGCCGTTTTGCGCTTCGTCGCGGATGCGAGAGGGAACGAAATCGCATTCGATTACAGCGAGCCGTTCGAGAATTATTCGCCGCAGGCCCGCGCCCGCGCCGAAGCCTTCGCGGCGCGGGTCGCGATGCTCGGCGAGCCCCTCGTCGGCCGCTTCAAGCCTTTCGAACTTGGCGCGGCGCTCAAGTCGATGGGCTATTGCGAAGTCGAAGATCTCGACGGCCGGTCCATCGCCGCGCGCTATTTCCCGCAAGACGCGGTCGCGGCGCTCGGCGGAGGCGGACACTTCGTTCGGGCCCGAGTCGGTTGACTCTTGTGTTCCTCAAATGTTCCAATGCGCCATGTTCGGAACCGCAACCGATGTGGCGCGCGGGGTCAGCCGCCTTCTGATGCAGGAAGGGTTCTCGCCGATCCTGGAATTCACCCTCGCCAATGGTC
Organism: Rhizomicrobium sp.; assembly: GCA_035549135.1. Lineage (GTDB taxonomy): Bacteria > Pseudomonadota > Alphaproteobacteria > Micropepsales > Micropepsaceae > Rhizomicrobium. The sequence continues at coordinate 60,815 of DASZRM010000209.1, forward strand.
GCAGACTCGACGTGGCGGCGCTGGGCCCCGACGGCGCGATGCTCGGCGTGGAGATCAAGGTGAGCGTCGCCGATCTCAAAGGCGACCAGAAATGGCCGGAATATCTGGAATTTTGCGATCTGTTCTACTTCGCCATTCCGCCTGATTTCCCCGATCATCATGTTCCGGAAGGCACCGGCCTGATCGTCGCCGACCGTTATGGCGGCGCGATCGTGCGTCCGTCGGCGCGAAGCCTCTTGCATCCCAGCCGCCGCAAGGCGGTGACGCTGAGCTTTGCGAAAGTCGCCGCCGAGCGCCTCGCCCACGCCATTGAACTCGCCGCCGAACCGGGATCGACGATCGCGGAGCTCGCGGACGAATGAGCCCTTCCACGTCAATTTGAGCATTGCGCGGCGTTGGGGGCCTCGCCCGCAGGACGTCCGCTCCAAATGCGTTAGCAACCGGCTGCGCATTGGCGCAAAGCACGGCGCTAACGCGGGCTGCGCTTGGCGAGTATGCGCTGCAGCGTGCGCCGATGCATGTTGAGACGACGCGCGGTCTCCGAGACATTGTGGCCGCAAAGCTCATAGACACGCTGAATATGTTCCCAGCGCACGCGATCGGCGGACATCGGATTTTCCGGCGGCTTGGGCTTTGAACCAGGCTGCGCCAGAAGAGCAGCGAGGATGTCGTCGGCGTCGGCCGGTTTAGGCAGATAGTCGATAGCGCCGTATTTCACCGCGGCCACCGCGGTCGCGATATTTCCGAAGCCGGTCAGCACGACCACGCGCGAGTCCGGTCGCACTGCATGCAGCGTCTCCACCACGTCAAGGCCATTGCCATCATCGAGCTTGAGATCGACGACAGCGTAGGCCGGCGGCGCTTCCTTGGCGCGGCCTTTGCCTTCCGCGACGCTTTCGGCGATGGCGACCGAAAACCCGCGGGACTCCATCGCGCGGGCGAGCCGCTCCCGCAGCGGGCGGTCGTCCTCGACGATGAGAAGGGTCTTGTCTTCTTGGCTGTTCATTTCGGCGGTCTTATGCCCCCGCGGAGCCCGGCGTTCAATCCTCCTGATGGGTCGCCGGCGGCGTTTCCCCGTCGATTGCGCCCCGCGGCCAGCTTATCGCCACCCGCGCCCCGCCTTGTGGCGGATTTGTGGCCTTCACCGAGCCGCCGGTCTGTTCGATAAGCGTTTTGGCGATGAAGAAGCCGAGACCCATCCCCTCGTGCTGTCCGAATTCGGAACTCGGACCGAGTTCGCTTTCGCCAAGGGCGTGATGGCCGGGCCGGGAGGTGATGTAAGGCTCGCCGATGCGCTCGAAAATCTCCGGCGCAAATCCAGGCCCGTCGTCCTCGACCGAGATGCGCAATTGCGACTTGTCGAACGAGGCCTGAACCATCACGCGCGAACGCGCGAAATCGGCGGCGTTTTCGATGATGTTGGCGAGGCCGTGCAGAAGTTCGGGCGCGCGCCAGACCTGCGGCTGGGCTTCGGCGCTGGCGCCGACCTCGACCGAGATGTCGATGTCCTCGCCGCGATGCGGAGCGGCTATGTCTTCGAGCAGCGCGCCGAGCGGCAGCCGCGCCGTGGCGCCAAGCATCGCCTCTTCGGGATTGGCTAGGCGCGCGAGGATGGCTCTGCACCGCTCCGCCTGTTCGCGCAATAGCCTGACGTCGTCGCGGTCTGGCGACTCGAGGGGCAGCGAGCGCTCGAGTTCGCGCGCCACTACGGCGATCGTTCCGAGCGGCGTTCCAAGCTCATGCGCGGTGGCGGTCGCGAGCGCGCCGAGCGCGCCCAATCTGTGCTCGCGCGCCAGCGCCAATTGCGTCGCGGCCAGCCCGGCCGACATGCGCGCGCTCTCGCTCGCGATCCGCCAGGCATAGATCGAAGTGAAGCCGATCCCGATCACCAGCGATGCCCAGATTCCCGCCTGATACAAAAGCGGCAGCGCCAGCGCCTCGCCCGGCTCCCAGGGAAGCGGGTCATGCACCACCGAGATCACCGACACGGAAACGAACGCCAGTCCTCCGAGCAGCATGGTGTTTCCGAGGTTGAGCGTCGCGGCTGCGATCACCACAGGCGCCAGGAACATTAGCGCGAATGGGTTGGCGATTCCGCCCGTAAGGTAGAGCAGGGCCGCAAGCTGCAGCACGTCGAATGCGAGATAGACGGTGGCCTCGCGATTGGTGAGCCGGTGGCTCGGCGGATAGCGCAGCGCCAGAACGATATTGAGCGCGGCGCTCACCCCGATGGCGACTACGCAGGCGGCGAGCGGCAAGCGATAGCCGAGGGCGAAATTGACGATGAACAGCGCCGCGGACTGCCCGCCGATCGCAAGCCAGCGCAGATTGCACAGGGTGCGAAGCCGGACCCGGCCGCGCGCGGCGGAGAGGGGCAAGAGCCGCACCGGCGGCCGAAAATCGGTCTCGGCCGCGCTGCTTCGGTTCGCCGCTTTCTCGTTCATGGCCGAGATACTATCAATCGCGCGCGCCCTTGGAACGCCCGACCGTCATGCGAAGACCGATCGCAATCGTCCCTTTCCTTCTCGCCGCCGCCCTGATTCTCGGTGGATTGCTGTGGCGCGCGGGAGACCGCGTAGCCGGCGTCGGTAGAACCCTCGAAAGCGGCGACGCTTCCGTCGGCGGCCCGTTCCATCTTATCGACCAGAATGGCGCGGCGCGCAGCCCCGCCGATTTTCGCGGCCGCTTCATGCTCGTCTATTTCGGCTACAGCTATTGCCCGGACGTCTGCCCGACGACGCTCGCGGAGATCGCAGCGGCGCTGGGCAAGCTCGGGCCCAAGGCGCGCCGCTTCGTTCCCATTTTCATCACCATAGACCCCGAACGCGACACGCCAGCGGTCTTGAAGACCTATATGAAGGATTTCGGTCCCCGATTCCTCGGACTTACGGGAAGCGCGAAGTCCGTCGCCGAGGCCGCGCGCGCCTATCACGTCTATATTCGCAAGCGCCCGCTCGCCGGCGGCGGATATTCGATGGATCATTCCGGCGTCATCTATCTGATGGGACCTGACGGCGGCTTCGTGACCTACTACGAAGAGCAGATCGGACCCGACAAGCTTGCCGAGGATCTTGGAAACCGTGTCTAGGCGTTGCGCATCGCACGCGCGCAACGCTTAAACCTGCGGCGCGGTCAGTCCGTTCTGCAGCGCCGCGGCGATCAGTGTGTTGCGCATCAGGCAAACGATCGTCATGGCCCCCACGCCGCCCGGGACGGGTGTGATCGCGCCGGCGACGCGCGCGGCTTCGTCATAGGCCACGTCGCCGACGATCCTCGTCTTGCCTCCCTCCGCATTGATCCTGTTGATGCCGACATCGATGACGCATGCGCCTGGCTTCACCCAGTCGCCGCGCACGATCTCGGCTTTGCCGATGGCGGCGACAAGAATGTCGGCCCGGCGCGCGACCGCAGGAAGGTCTCGCGTCTTCGAATGGGCCATGGTCACCGTGGCGTTGGCGGCAAGCAGGAGCTGCGCCGCCGGCTTGCCGAAGAGCAACGAACGGCCGATGACGAGCGCCTCCATACCCGCAATCTCGCCGACATACTCCTTGAGCAGCATCATCACGCCCTTTGGGGTGCAGGAGACGAGATGGGCGCGGCCGCTGAGCAATAGGCCCGCATTATAGGGCGTGAGCGCGTCGACATCCTTGGCCGGATCGAGCGTATCGAGCACTGCTTCCTCGCGCACCTGTCGGGGCAGAGGCATTTGCACGAGGATTCCGTGAACCTGCCTGTCCTCGTTGAGCTCCCTAACGACGGACAAGACATCGGCTTCGCTGGCGGTGACAGGCAGATGACGGTGCACGGAGCTGAACCCGATGGCCTGCGCCGTTTTGTTTTTGTTGCGCACATAGACTTCGCTCGCAGGATCGGCGCCGACGAGGACGGTCGCAAGGCCGGGAACGACGCCGTGCTCGCGCCTGAGCCGCGCGGTCTCGGCTTCGACCTCGCCGCGCAGCCGGGCCGCAAAGGCCTTTCCGTCGATCACCTTTGCGCTCATTTCGTCTCTCCCAATGTTTCCAGGAGCGCCGCCAGCTTCTGCGGCTCGCCTGCTGCGCGCACCGTCTTGATCCGCGTTTTGCCGCCTCTTTCGAGCGCCAGCGACGTGCGCGCCACGCCCAGGCGATTCGCGAGCAGCGCAAGCAGCGCCGCGTTGGCCTCGCCGTTTTCCGGCGCAGCGCGCACGCGCGCCTTCAGATGCGCGCCGTCCGCACCTTCCGCCCATCCCTCGAGCGAGTCGCGGCCGCCCCTCGGCGTCAGGCGGACGCGAAAACGCACGCCGTCCTCGAGCCTTGAAACCCGCGTCGCCACGGCTAATAGAGGCCCCAGCGCAGCGCGGCCCAGGCGACGAGCCGCTCCAGAAACCAGATCGCGATGAGCACCACGAGGGGTGAAAGGTCCAGCCCGCCGATCGGCGGGATGATGCGACGCACCTGGCGGAACACGGGATCGGTAAGCGCGTCAAGCGCGCGCAGGATCTGTCGAACCACGTGGTTGGCGACATTGACCACGTTGAAGACGACTAGCCAACTGGCCACCACCGCCGCGATCACCACCCATTCGTAGATGTCGAGCAGCAGCAGAATGAGTGAAATGATGGGATTTTCGACCATGGCTTGCCTTTCGTGGCGGCTCGAACCGCCCGGTTCCATGGGTTCTTACGGGCGCCGGGCGCGGGCGGCAAGCGCTTCGCTTGACAGGCTTGGAGCGGGATTCCTACATACCCGCCCCGCGGCGGTTCGCCGGCGGCTCGAGCCTTGGCTTGGGGCTGTAGCTCAGTTGGGAGAGCGCCTCGTTCGCAATGAGGAGGCCAGCGGTTCGATTCCGCTCAGCTCCACCAGGCCCGCCAAGTTCAGTGCGTCCCATAGGCGAGACGCCAGATGACGCCGCCGACGTCGTCTGCAATGAGCAGGCTTCCATCCTTGGCCACGAGAAGCCCTGCCGGACGTCCCCACACCTTGGCCGGACTCGATTTTCCGTCCCAGAATCCGGTGACGAAATCCTCGTAGGTCCCGACAGGCCTTCCGTGCTCGAACTTCACGCGCACGACCTTGTAGCCCGTGGGCTTTCCTGAATTCCATGAGCCGTGCAGCGACACGAAAGCATCGCCCTTGTATTCCGCAGGAAACTGGGCTCCCTCATAGAAGACCAGGCCGAGCGGCGCCGAATGGGCCTGAAAGAGGACGTCGGGCGTCTTGGTCCTGGCCACGAGATCGGGCCGCTTGGAACCGTATGTGGGATCGGGGTGAGGCCCCGTATAGGCATAGGGCCAGCCGTAGAAATCGCCCTCTTGAATGCGCGTCAGATAGTCGGGCACGAGAGCGTCGCCATAGCCGTCGCGTTCGTTGACGGTGACGTAGAGATCGTTCGTTCCCGGATACAGGGCGATGCCCACGGGGTTGCGCGTGCCGCTTGCGAACGTGGAAAGCCGTCCGTCGGCGCCCACTTTCTGCACAGTGGCCCGCGGCGGCGCTTCCTCGTCGACATTGCCCATGCTGCCGATGGCGACGTAGAGCGCCCCGTTCCGGTCGAAAGCAATATCGCGCGTCGAATGTCCGCCGATTGGGCCGAAACCGCCCCTCGTAACCCGCTCGCGGCCGCTTTCGCGCAGCGCGCCGTCGCGATAGCCGAGCTTCCACACCGCATGCAGATCGCCGACATAGAGCGCGCCGTCGTGGAACGCCAGGCCATGCGGCTCGTCGAAGCCGCCGCTCGCGAACACCGACGCCTCGCCGTCATGCAGGATCATTACGCGATTGAGGCGCGGTTCCGCGAGGAAGATGTCGCCATTCGGCGCCAGCGCCATCCAACGCGGATTGGAAAGCCCCGAAGCCAGGACCGAGATCGAAAAGCCCTTTGGCGCCTTTGGTTGGAGATTGGACGGGCGCGGGACTCTGACCGACGAATTGTCAATGGCCGGCGTCGCGAAGGGCTTGGCGAGATCGCCCGCCGAAACGCGATGAATCGTCCCCGGCGCGTCGGCCGCGAAGCAGGATCCTGCAAGCAGCAGCATCGCCGCCGCGATCGAATGTCCCTTTGCCGCGTTCGCCATGATTTCCTCCGTCCGTAACCTTGAGTTTACCATACCAGGCTAGAAGGCGAACAACGCGGACCTGTTCCATGCGCGCCTTCCTGCCGACCGCCATTCTGCTTTCGCTCGCACTTGCGGGACTTCCCGCGCGCGCGGGCGACGATAGTCCAGGCAAGGCCGCGGAGCACAAGGTCACCCAGTCCAAATCCTATCTGATGATCGATCCGATCTATGCGACCATCCTCGCCAATGATCGACCCGTCGGGCTTCTCATGATCGGCGTCGGCATCGACGCGCCCGAGGAGAGCCTTCGCGCCGAAGCCTCGCGCGCCATGCCAATTCTCAGGGACGCGTTCGTGCGCAATCTGACAGCATTCGCGGCCACGCAGGTGCGCGCCAGTCGCCAGCCAGATGTCGGCGTGATCGCCAATCGTCTCCAGGCCGTCACCGACCGGCTGCTCGGCCGAAAGGGCGCCCGGGTGCTGCTGGCGCAGGTGGCGATGAGGCTCAATCGCTGAAGCGATGGGGCCGGCCGGAAGCCCCAAGGATGTGACGCCCTCCGCGGAAATCGGCCCACGCAGGATGGCGGCGTATTCAATTGCGGCGGGTCTTCACGGCGCACGCGCTCCCGCCGGTCCGGTTCTTGTGGCGTTGCGCGAGGCCTTGGGACGCAAAGGCTCCTGTTCGCGCATGACGAGCGGGCCGCGGTAAGGACGCAACAGCGCCTTCAGTTCGGCCAGGCTCGCGGAGCGTTCGCCAAGCCAGATGGAGACGTCTTCGAGATCGAGTAGCGCTGGCATGCGGCTGTCGCGTGCGTCCAGCGGCGGAGCGGAGTCCGTCGTCACCATGGCGAAGGCGGTGAGCGCGCCCGTCGCAAGCGGCCAAGACTCGTAAATCACCGCAATGGCGAGAGGCTTGCCATCGGCGCGGGCGCAAACCCACTGCCTTACTTTTCCGTTCGGCAGGTCCTCGCCGATATTGAACGATCGGGTGAGCACGACGCCGCGCCGCTCGAAGAAGGATCGGCTCCAGGTCGGCGCCGTATCGATGGTCTCGGAGCGGGCGTGAAGATGCGAGAAGCCGCGCAAGGGATCCTTAGCCTTGCGATCGAGCCAACCCCAGCGCATGGCGGAGACGCGGCGCTGGCGTACGGGCCCCAGATGCAGAACTGGAACGAGGCGCATCGGCGTCATCACGCCCAACGCCGCCTCGGGCGCCATGACAGGCTGCTCGCCGGACGCCGGCGGAGCGACCTCTGCGAGCTCGCAATACTCGCGCCACGTCATCATCACGGTGAACTTGCCGCACATGGCCGATCTCCGGACCCAATGCCCTAGCACAGCTAGGACGCTGTTCGTCGGTGTCCAGCCTGTTGGTCGAGTTCCTTGACAACTATTGGCGACATTGACAAGGTTACT
>DASZRM010000210.1:0-34056 GCA_035549135.1 Rhizomicrobium sp.
TTTCGCTTACGATCGATTCCTTGCGCGTCGCAAACGGCAGTCGTTTCGCGAAAAGCGAACAAATCTTATCGCGCCGCTCCGTACAGAATGTCCATACAGCTTAGCGGGCCTCGCCGAATCCACCGCCGCCCGGGGTCTGGATCTCAATAGCATCGCCAGCATCGACGGTCGTTTCATCCTGCCCGCGCAGGATTTCGCGCGAACCGTCCTTGCGGATGACCGTGGTTACGCCTTTCGCGCCGTCGCCGCCGCCTTCGAGGCCGAAGGGCGCCGTCTGTCTGCGCGTGGAAAGAATGGCCGCCGTCATCTTCTCGCGAAACCGGATGCGCCGGACCGCGCCGTCGCCGCCCCTATGCGCGCCATTGCCGCCGGAGCCGCGGCGAATCGAAAATTCCTCGACGATCACCGGGTAGCGCGCCTCGAGAATCTCCGGATCCGTGAGCCGCGAATTGGTCATGTGCGTGTGCACCGCGGAGGCCCCGTCGAAATTGCGCCCCGCGCCCGCTCCGCCGCAGATCGTCTCATAGTACTGGTGCCGCTCGTTACCGTAGGTCAGATTGTTCATCGTCCCCTGGCTCGCAGCGAGCACGCCAAGGCATCCGAACAGCGCATCGACGACCGCTTGGCTGGTCTCGACATTACCGGCGGCGACCGCGCCGGGCGGGCGCGGATTGAGCAGGGAGCCTTCCGGCACGACGATCTCGAGCGGGCGCAGGCACCCGGCGTTCATCGGGATGTCGCTCTCGACCAGGCAGCGGAAGACATAGAGCACAGCCGCCTTCGTCACCGATCCGGGCGCATTGAAATTGTTGGGCTGCTGCGGCGAGGCGCCGGTGAAATCGATGCGCGCCGACCGCGCCGCACGATCGACCGTCACCGCGACACGGATGTTCATGCCGCCGTCCATCGTCATATCGAATGCGCCGTCCTTGAGCGCGCCGATGACCTTGCGGACCTGCTCCTCGGCATTGTCTTGCACATGGCCCATATAGGCCTCGACCACGGCCCGCGTGTGATTGGCGCAGGCGCGACGCAATTCCTCCGCGCCCTTGGCGCAGGCCGCCGCCTGCGCCTTGAGGTCGGCGATATTCTGATCCGGATTGCGCGCTGGCCAGCGCCCGCCCTCCAGAATGCGGCGGACCGCAGATTCCTCGAATCGGCCTTCATGCACCATGCGGACGCCATCGAAGAGAATTCCCTCTTCCGAGATATCCTTCGAAAAGGGCGGCATCGAGCCCGGCGTGATTCCGCCGATGTCGGCGTGATGGCCGCGGCTTGCGACAAAGAAGGCGCGCTCGCCCTCGACGAAGACCGGCATGACGACGGTGATGTCCGGCAGATGCGTTCCCCCGTCATAGGGCGCATTGGTGACGAAGGCGTCGCCGTCCTGCATGTTCGGGTGTTTGCGCATGATCGCGGTGACGCAATCGCCCATCGAGCCCAGATGCACCGGCATGTGCGGGGCATTGGCGATGAGCGCGCCGGTGCGGTCGAAGATCGCACAGGAGAAGTCGAGCCGCTCCTTGATATTCACGCTGGCGGCCGTGTTCTGCAGCGTGACGCCCATCTCTTCGGCGATCGCCATGAACAGATTGGCGAAGACTTCGAGCAGGATGGGATCGACATCTGTGCCCGCCTTCCGCTGGGCCTCGCGTCGCGCCATACGGGTGAGGATGACCGAGCGGTTCGCGGCCGTCTCCGCGCGCCAGCCTGGCTCCACCACGATGGTCTGGTGCGGCTCGATGAGCAGCGCGGGACCGCTCACGGCGTCGCCGCTTTCCAATTCCGCGACGCGATGCACCGGCGCGTCATGCCATGCGCCTTGCGAGAAGAACTTTGCACGCTGCGTTCCTCCCCCGGTTATGGGGGAGGAAGACCGCGAAGCGGTGGAGGGGGCGCCCTCTCCGTCTGTCGCGCTACGCGCGCCATCCACCTCCCCTGTAAACGGGGGAGGATTTTCTTGCTCACTCGTTGCCTCAACCTCCACCGATTCGACGATCAACGGACGGCCTTCGAAGCCAAAGCCGAACTGGCGCGCATGAGCGTCAGCGAATGCGCCGGCCATCTTTTTCAGGCTCGCGAGCGCAACGCCGATCGCCGTGTCGCTGCCCTCGTAGCGGATGTGGACTTTGGTTTCGACCCGGATGTTGTCACCGCCCTGCAATGCGATGTCGCGCGTCGCCAATTCTCCGAGTTCGCCGGAAAGGTCTTCGACCGCCTTGAGCGCCAACTCATCCAATCGTCGGCCCAACGCCCGCTGCCGCACGCTCCGCAACGTCGCCAATTTCATGCCATAGGCGGAAAGCAGGCTTGCAAATGGATGGATGAGGATTTTCGTGATCCCCAGCGCGTCCGCGACGAGGCAGGCGTGCTGTCCGCCCGCGCCGCCGAAACAGTTGAGCGCGTAGCGCCGCGCGTCATAGCCCTTGGCGACGGAAATCTTCCTGATCGCATTCGCCATGTTCTCGACGGCGATGCGGATGAAACCGTCGGCCACCGCTTCGGCGCTGCGACCGTCGCCGATCTCGCGCGCCATCGCCTCGAATGCGCTTTGCGCCGCGCCCGCGTCGAGCGGCAGATCGCCCTTCGGTCCAAAAATCGCCGGAAAGAATTCGGCACGAAGTTTTCCGACCATGACATTGGCATCGGTCACGGTCAGCGGCCCGCCGTTGCGGTAGCACTTGGGCCCCGGCCGTGCCCCCGCCGAATCGGGTCCGGCGCGAAACCGCGCGCCGTCGAAATGAAGAATCGAACCGCCCCCTGCTGCAACCGTATGGATCGCCATCATCGGGGTCTTCAGGCGCACGCCTGCGATCTCGGTCTCGTACACACGCTCGAATTGGCCGTCGAAGCGCGCCACGTCGGTGGACGTCCCGCCCATGTCGAAGCCGATCACGTGGTCGAACCCGGCCGCGCGCGCCGTTTCCGCCATGCCGACCACGCCGCCGGCAGGGCCCGAAAGCACCGCGTCCTTTCCGCGAAAAAAATCCGGCGCGGCGAGGCCGCCATTGGAGGTCATGAAGAACAGGCGCGCGCCGGCGCCAAGACCTCGGGCGATGCTCGCCGTGTATCGCCGCAGCGCCGGCGAAAGATAGGCGTCTGCGACCGTGGTGTCTCCGCGCGCAACGAATTTCGGCAGCGCCGCCGTTTCGTGACTGGTCGAGACCTGCTCGAAGCCCGCCGCGCGCGCGATTTCCGCGGCCCGTCTTTCGTGCGCGGGATAGCGGTAGCCGTGCATGAACACGATGGCGCAGGCCGTCAGGCCGTCCGCGCGCGCTTTCGAGAGCTCCGCGCGCAGAGCGTCCGCGTCCAGACGCCGGAGGATCCCGCCCTCCGCATCCACCCGCTCATCCGCCTCGACGACCCGCGCATGGAGCAGGTGGGGCAGTTCGATCTTCAGAGCGAAAAGCTTGGGACGGTTCTGGTTGCCGATTCGGAGCTGATCTGCGAAGCCGCGCGTGGTGACGAGCACGGTCGGCTCGCCCTTGCGCTCGAGCAGGGCGTTGGTCGCGACGGTTGTTCCCATCCGCGCCTCCGCGACCAGGCCGGCCGGAATCGCGGCGCCGGGGGCAAGACCAAGCGCGCGCCGAATGCCTTCCAGCGCCGCATCGTCATAGGCGGCGCTGTCCGACAGGAGCTTGAGCGTGGAGAGCGTTCCGTCCGGCGCCTGCGCTACGACGTCGGTGAACGTGCCGCCGCGGTCTATAAAGAATTTCCAGGTGTTCATCCAAAGTCTGCCGGCGCGAATGAAAGCGAACCGCGCCAGAACGCGCGTCGCAATTACGCCCAGATTGGCCTAGAGCTTTCGCCCATGTCCATCTGGGGAAAGCTGAGCGGCGCGGCGGCCGGCCTGATCACCGCCGGGCCGGTTGGAGCGGTGCTTGGCGCGCTGGCCGGTCACTTCCTGATCGACAGGGCCAGCGCCGATCCGGACATCGTCTTCACGATCGCGCTCATTGCGCTCTCGGCAAAAATGGCCAAGGCGGATGGCATCGTTACCGCCGACGAGGTCCGCGCATTCGAGCGACTCTTCCGCGTCGCCCCCGAGGAGGAAGCCAATGTGCGTCGAGTGTTCGACTTGGCGCAGCGCGATACCGCCGGATTCGAGGCCTATGCCGGACAGATCGCGCGGCTGTTCGCCGGCAACCCAGCAATCCTCGAAGACATCCTGGATGGCCTGTTCGAGATCGCCAAGGCGGATGGCGTACTCCATCCCGGCGAAGCGGAGTTCCTGGAGCGCGTGGCCGACATTTTCGGCTTCGCTCCGAACGAGTTTCGCCGCATCCGCGCAAGTCACTTCGAGCCGGATGCCGCCGATCCTTATGTCGTGCTCGGCGTCGCCTACGATGCCGGCGAGGACGAGATCAAGCGCACCTATCGCAGGCTCGTGCGCGAGAACCATCCCGACAGCCTGATCGCGCGCGGCGTGCCCGAGGAGTTCATCCGGCTCGCCACAGACAAACTCGCCGCTATCAACAGCGCGTTCGACAGGATCGAGGCAGAGCGCGGATTCAACAACCGGTCGGCGCATGCCGATTGAGTATGCGCGCCGCGAGGTCGAGCAACCTGTTGCCGTTGAGGCGAGGCATCTGGAGGTCGGCGAAGAGTTCGCGGGCGCTCCGCGCGGCGTCGGAAGGGGGCCTCGCGCCCCCGCAGAAGTTCCATCCCCGGCGGGCCGCGAAACGCATTTGGCGCCTCCGCCCGCTGCAACTGCGCAAAACCGCTGGCGTTTACGTTCCATGACCGCAAGCGGCGATCGCGACCAGGAAGAGGCGCAAAGCGAAAAGGTTTTGTCCACGGTCGAGGCTCGCCAGGGCAAGACCGGCACGGGCGCGCGTTATGTGCTCGTCGTCAGCATCGCGGCACTCGCGGTCGGATTCGCAATTCTCTATTTGGCTTTCTTCGGCTTTTGAGTTTGACGCTTAGGCATGCGCGCGAATCGGCCCCGCATTGGCGCTTTCTTGCTTCGGTTCCAGGAAATCCGGAAAAGTCAGCTCGACTTTCGTACCGCCTCCCAACTCCGATTTGATCGACACATGGCCATTGACCTGTTGCCCGAAGACATTGAGAAGTCGCCCGCCAATGCCTGTTTTGGCCGTGTCGGAGCGAAATCCGACCCCTTCGTCCTCGACCGACAGACAGAAGCCAGCGTCGCGACGATTGAGCGCGACCCTTATCACTCCCTTGGGGCGCGACGACGGGAAGGCGTGCTTAAAGATGTTGGCGAGCGCCTCCACAGCGAATAACGCCAAGGGAACGGCCATTTCGCCGGGGACGGCCATCACGGGTACATCGACCGAAACTTCGATGTCGTCCTTGTCGAGACTTGACCCCTCCACGACATGTCCGGTGAGCTCGCTCAGCAACCTGTGTAAATCGACGCTCGTCTGGTCTTCGACCTCATTGAGCAGGCGATGCACCAGCGCCAGCGCGCCGATGCGCGCCTGCGCCTGCGTGAGCGCATCGCGGACCGTTGGATCCCGGGATTGGGCCGCCTGTAGGCTGAGCAGACTCATGACGACCTGAAGATTGTTCTTCACGCGATGATGAGTCTCGCGCACCTGCATGGTCTTCTGGGCGACCGCTTGTCGCAGACGACCGTCGCGGTCCTGGATGCCTGCGGCCATGTCCTCCATTGCGCTGCCCAGAAGCTTGAATTCGGCCGGCGCATTGCGGAGGGACGGTTTGAGCCGGTAATGGCCCGCCCGATACGCCGCCGCGACTCGACGCAGATAGACAATCCACTGCGTCACTTGTCGATCGGTTGCGAACCAGATTCCCGCCCAGGCCAAGCCGATCATGACTATTGGCAACAGAAAATCCGCGCTGACGCGGACATAAGTCGGGATGAACAGCCGCGCCTCGCGCATGGCGAAGCCAACGAACACGTTGTCGCCGACGAGCGGGGCGGCCGCAAACGTCCAGGAATTTCCATTTGCGTCAGAGCGCGATTCCAAGCCGCCGCGAAGCGTCGACGCCTTGGGGATTCTGGAGAAAACCGTGCCTGCCACGGGTAGATTGTTGGAGGCGATGATTGAGCCGCCGCGGTCGAAGAGCGCCACGACCGCTCCGTTGGGCAGGTTACGCGCCCTCAGTATGAAGTCGAGCCATAAAGCATTGATGCCCGCTGCGACCGCGCCGTTGAAATTGCCGCGCGAGTCGCGCAGCGGCAACATAGCCCCTATCACCGGGCCGTGCGTGACCTGGCTTTGCATTTCGTTGCTGACCGCATAGGCCATGGTCGCCTTGGCTGTTTTGAACAGGGCCAGGTTCCCAATGCGCATGCCACGGGCCGGTTTGAGCGCCGAACAGACGACCACGCCCTGTGAATCGATGCGCGAGAGATTGGTCAGAAAGCGCACGCCAATCAGCGCGTCTATAAGGGCGCGATCGCATTCCGGTGTGACATTTCTCACATCGTCGATGTTGCCGATGGCGGCAAGCAATTGCTCGCTCGATCCGAGGACGTTTTCCTCGTGGGAGGCGGCCATCTGCGCAGATTGCAGCAGGCGCTCATGGACATTGGCGACCTCGATGCGGGCGCGCTCCATCCCCTGCACGAGGCTGACAGCCGCAACGGGGGCGAGCGCAATAGTCAAGGTGAGAAAAAGCCGAAGCCGGAGCGACACCGCGCCTTTAGGTAGGAGATCCTTTGGTGCGCTTTCGCGAAGTTGCATTCGGCTCGCCGGAAGCCAGGTGATCGAGCTGCGCCATGATATCACGGGCGGCGTCTCCCTGATCCGGCCGTTGATTCGGCGACAGACTAGCCTGCCCTTCGAGGATTTCCATCAGCGCCTTGCGCGCACGCGCCACCCGGCTTTTCACCGTCCCGACCGCGCAATGGCAAATGGCGGCGGCGTCGGCGTAAGAAAATCCGCCCGCTCCCACGAGAATGAGCGCCTCGCGTTGCTCGTCCGGAAGTTGTCGAAGCGCACGCGCCGTATCGGACAGATCGGCCGACCAGGATTGATCCTGACTCGTCCCGGGGAGCCGCTCGGCCGCTTCCTGGTCCCAAGGCGTCTGGCGCCATGCGCGCCGCCGATCTGAGTAGAACTGGTTGCGCAAGATCGTGAACAGCCAGGCCTTCAAGTTCGTGCCTGGAACGAAGGTCGAGCGCGATTGCCAGGCCTTGACCAGCGTTTCCTGCGCCAGGTCGTCCGCGCCGTCATGGCTGCCGCACAACGAACGCGCAAACGCTCTTAAGAATGGAATGAGCGCCAGCAACTCGCTCTTGAAGTCAGGCTGTCCCTGGCCCTGTTGCGGCTCGTATTTCATTGCGTGGGCGCGTTGCATCAGGATGCCTTCCCGGTGGATCCTTGGCCCCCGCCGCCCCCCTGATCGATCTTCCTCAGGAGATCGAGAAATTCTTCCGGAATTGGTTCATTGACCACGCCATCGTAAATACGCCGGAGCTCGCGTCCGATGGCGCGCTGGCGGGCGCGCACGGCGCGCGTCTTGTCGCGGTCGTAGTCCTGATCCTTGCCCAAATCTTCAGTCCGATGTGCGCGTGCGCCCGACAAATTAGTCTCCAACGCGTTCGGCGGTGAATGCAATCCCGATTTGGCGCAGTGGCGCTGCTCCGGGACCCTTCTTACCCTGGTGCCCTAACGTACTGACTGAACAACGGTTCCGGCTGAGCTGGAACTTTTTGAAGTTTGGGCGATTGCACATAGGCTATTCCTGCCTAGGAGCCTTGGGAGCCGGCCATGACGATGACCGAAATGCTTTCCCCTCATTTGCCATATCTGCGGCGCTACGGCCGAGCCCTGACCGGGTCCCAGGAAGCGGGAGACGCGCATGTGGGGCGCACGTTGTCTGCGCTCTCGTCGGGCGAAAGAAAATTGCCCGAGGGGGCGCCAGCTCGACTGGGCCTCTACCGCGTATTCCAAACGATCTGGACGGAGCAGGCGCAGCCCGAGCGAAAGGGGGTCAAGGCCGGCGAAATGTCTCGGCCCGAGGGCCTGCTGAGGGCGCTCTCGCCTTTGGGCAGGTCTGCCCTGCTGCTCACGTCGGTCGAGGCCTTCAGCCTCGAAGAAGCGAGCTTTGTTCTCGGCCAGAGTCCGCAAACCGTCGAGCGCGTGATCCTCGAGGCGCAGGACGTCATCGACAGACTTCTGGCGTCCCGCGTGCTCATCATCGAAGACGAGCCCATCATTGCCCTTGATCTCGAAAACCTCCTCACGGAGCTCGGTCACCGCGTTGTCGCGACCGCGGCCACTCGAGACGAAGCTGTCGCCAAGGCTAGGGCGGAGCGACCGGGCTTGGTGTTGGCCGACATCAATCTTGGCGAAGGAGGCTCGGGGATAGACGCGGTCGCGGAGATTCTTGAGAGCTTTGATATTCCTGTGATCTTCGTGACAGCTTATCCGGAAAGGCTTCTCACCGGCGAGCGCCCTGAGCCGACCTATCTGATCGCCAAGCCGTTCCTCCCGGAGACCATCCAAGCGACGGTTAGCCAAGCCCTGTTTTTCCACCCTGAGACCAACGCGGCTTGAACGGAGCATCTAGGCTGCGGGACGACATGTATGGATGGGCGCTGATTTTCCTTTTATTGTCGCTGACTGCGGCCTACTTGGGGTATTTTGGGTTCGAAGAGCTGGGCGCAACGCTCGCAAAGCTCTTCTTCGTTATCTTTGCCGCCCTTTCCATATTTGCCGCCGCCGCGGGCATTGTCTGGAGAAAATCCGCTACGGGCAGACGCACCTAGCATTCGCCTTTTGATCCGGTTTCGACAGAAACTTGGTTTGCGTCCGTTTATCCAAATTCGCGAAGACGACGGAACCTCGCTGGACACGTTGCGCAAAAAGGCGGAACTTCACGAGCCAAGTGTATCGCCGAGACGCATGACAGGCTCCGCCAGACACGATGCGACGTCGCGGGACGGACCAACTGTCGCGGCCCCGCTCAAGCCTGAGTTCGCGCTCAAGATCCTCGAGGCTGCTCCGGCAATCATATATGTGTATGACGTTCAGCGCGAACGCAGCATATTTCAGAACCGTCGTTTTGGGGAACTTCTCGGACATCCGCCGACGGACCATTCGAGGCCAAGCGATTGGAAAGCTTTCATTCATCCCGAGGACGCGGCGCGCTTTCCCGCTCATCGCGATCGCCTAAAACGCATCGGCGCAGATGAAACCCTGTCGTGGGAATTTCGAATGCGCGATTCCGAAGGCCACTGGCGGTGGTTCCTCAGCCGCGACTCGCTGCTGTCCACCGACAAAGCTGGAACGCCGCTGCTTGTGGTGGGAGGGGCTTCGGATATATCCGAACAGAAGCAAGCCGAAAAACTCAAGGAGCTACTCGCCGATGAAATGCGTCACCGGGCGCGCAATCTGGTTGCGATCGTGGAGGCCATCGGACGAATGTCCCGCCCAAAGGGCATGCCTGACGTCAACCGACATCTTGACGTATTCATGGGCCGGTTGCTGACCCTGTTGAACACTGGCGCAATCGTGCTGTCGAGCGCTTCAAGAAAGGGCGATTTCGAGGCGATCGTGAAGTCTACTCTTGCGCCATTCGCCACGGGCCCCTCGTCAAGACTCGCTTTCGACGGACCAAGCGTCGGATTGCCCGAGCAGACGGCCGGTGGGCTTGCGCTGGCAATTCATGAGCTTGCCACCAATGCCATCAAATATGGTGCGCTTTCGACCAATTCGGGATCGGTCTCGCTGAAATGGAGCGTCTTGCGCTCAGACGGACGGTCGCGTTTCTCTATGGAGTGGAGGGAAGCTGGCGGGCCCAAGGTGTCACTCCCACACGATGAAGGCTTTGGCGCCATGCTCATAAGGCAAAGCGTAACGCGGGAAGCCAATCACGAAGTCGACCTAGATTATTCGCCTAGCGGTCTGCGCTGCAGGCTCGCATTCGAACTTCCAGAAGCGCCTTAACCGCCGCCCCTTGTTACCGCGCGGCACCCCTGATTTCGGCCGTAGCGATGTGAATGAACAGGAAGGCTTCCAAGCCGGCCTTCGCCCGTTCAACGGCGCGACCTGTATCTGCAACTTCAATTCGAAGTCGGCTCGCCCGCTGAAGGCGCATGCGCCTGAAGCTCAATGCAGTCGGCATCTTCCAGAGACCCCAGCAATCTGCCAGGTATCTCTTCCGACGCGACAGAGTTGAAGAATGTCTGCAACTCGAGCGTGATCGCCTTGTGCCGTCGCCGCGCCTGCCGCAGCGCAGCAAGGTGCAGGAATTTGGCCTCGGCCGACGCCTCCTCTGGGGTCGGCGCATCCTCCGTCATCGGCGCATCCTGTCGAGTGTTGGCCATCCTTTCGCTCCGCGGCGGAAATTCGCCTCGCCTTCGGGCGTCTTACAAAAACACTTTTTTGTTCAAAGCGTTCCTAAGCCGGAACCTTCTTTTTTGGGGAACGTTATCACTGTTCACTATTGCCGAATCCAGTCACTGGGAAGGGGCAATCAATGACAATCACGGCCGCGCTTGCGCCGCATCTGCCCTATCTACGGCGGTACGCCCGCGCGCTTACCGGCTCCCAAATCAGCGGCGACGCATATGTGCGAGCGGCCCTTGAAGCAATCCTCGCCGGCAGGGCCGAATTGACGATCGGCGTTGAGCCCAAAATAGCGCTCTATCGACTTTTTCACACGCTGTGGTCCACTACTGGCCGCGATCTTCCAGCGAATGCGGGGCCGAATGCTACGCTGGCGGACCGACGGCTGCAGACCCTCAAACCGGACAACCGCGAGGCCATACTATTAGCTTCGGTTGAGGGTTTCACGGTCGCCGAAACCGCCGTCATCCTAGGACGATCGATAGAGGAGGTCGAAACCGCCATCGCCGCGGCTTCTCGCGCAATCGATCGGGATCTGGCGTCGAGAGTCATGATTATCGAAGATGAGATGATCATCGCGCTCGACCTTGAGGCCTTGGTCGTCGAACTCGGTCACACTGTCGCCGGCACTGCGAGCACGCGCGATGAAGCCGTTCGCATGGCGCGGATATGTCGCCCGGATCTTGTGCTCGCCGATATTCAGCTGGCCGACGGCAGCTCTGGCATAGACGCGGTAAGACAGATCTTGGACAACGCAAATATTCCGGTCATCTTCATTACGGCGTTTCCCGAATGCCTGCTCACCGGCGAGCGACCCGAACCGACTTATCTCGTGCAGAAGCCGTTCTCGCGGGACACCCTGCGCGCCACCGTCAGTCAGGCCTTGTTTTTTCACAAGCCGTTCGCGCCGAACATCACCGCGGTGCGAGCGCAGATGGGAAGCGAACCGGATCGCATAGTCTGACGATAGCGAAACCGCGGACAATGCGGCGCTAGTCGGCGCCAGATGCGGGCGTAAAATAGCGTAGCCTGGCGGATTTAGATTGCGTGTAGCGCCACGTCATTATCCGTCGCGTTCGCTTTCATCGAATCTCTTGACCCGCCCAGCGCGTTTCGCGCCTTGCCCTTCAATTTCTCGGCCTTGCCTTCGATCTGAAGCTTTGCGTTGCCGGCAGCCCTACCGGCAATCCCTTTAACTCCGCCCTTCGCCTCCTCGGCAGCGTTTTTGATGCGGTTCTTGTCAATCTCACAATCTATTGCATTGCGCGACAGTCGGGAACGTGCGGCCCGAGCTCCGGTTCCTCATGCTTCCAACGCCTTGCGGAGCTGATGGATATCGAAGGGCTTCGCTAGATGAATAACGTCGGCCGCAACTCCAACAATCGCCAGATCTCCGCTATATCCGGTGGCCGCGATCACCTTGATTTGCGGGCGGAGCTTTACGGCCTCGGCGATCAGCAGCCGACCGTCCATATCGGGGAGCCCAAGGTCGGTCAGGAGGATCGCAATTTCGGGGTCGTGATTTAACAACGCCAACGCCTCCAACCCGTTCGAAGCTTCGAGCGTTTCGCGCCCAGTTTCCTTGACCATCTCGACCGTCGTCAGACGGATGAGCGCCGAGTCTTCCACGATCAGCACCTTCCCCGGCGAGAAGGTCTCGGATTTTACAGCGCTCGCGTGCGCCCGTCGCTCCATGCAGCGAGCCTGGAGAAGGCCGCGCAACTTCTGCGCAAGCTGCTCCCTGCAACATGGTTTGCTCGATAGGGATGAGCCGTTGTCGAACTTGACGTTGTGTGCGATCAAGTTGCGGGTATAACCGGAAGCAAAGAGAACTTTTATTCCGGGCTGCAATTCCTGTGCTTGGCGAGCGAGTTCACGCGCGCTCGCGGGACCGGGGATAACGACGTCGGTGAGCAATACGTCGATGGGGGTTGTGCGGAGGATCACGAGCGCCTGGGCCGCATCCGCCGCCTGCAGCGCTGAATAACCGAGATCGGAGACCATCTCGACGGCCGCTCTACGAGCGATCTCTTCGTATTCCACAACTAGAACGCACTCGCCCAAGATTTAGCCCCTGACATGCCCTTATCGAACGGCCGGAAGCTCGCATAGTTCCCGTTTGCCCACCCGGCCGGGCTGCGCGCCCCGCGAGCCCCTCGGAACATCAGCGATAATTCGGCGTTTCCGGGAAAGATAAATGAAGATAGACGGTGGGGAGTCCTATGAGCACAGCGCACGATCTCGCCAACCGGCGCGACCGGTCGGCTCGGTGGACGGAAGGCCGGCGTGCGAAGCATGGAGCTTTGGTGCCGTGCCCGCAGTTCACCGTTTTCGCACTCGCAGCAATCCTTGCAGGAATCGTGTTGGCTGCCCTGATTTGAATTCAGGGCGACGATCAATCGGGCAACACGGCGGTCGCTTCGATTTCGACAAGCGCCGCGTTCTCGATGAGCGCCGAGACTTGAATGACGGACATGGCGGGGTAGTTGCGCCCCATCACCTTGCGATAGAACTGTCCGATGCGGCCGATATCGGCTAGATAGGCGCGCTTATCGGTAACATACCAGGTCATGCGCGCAATGTGCTCGGGTCCCCCGCCCGCCTGCCGCAACACAGTCAAAATGTTGTCGAGCGCCTGTTCGAACTGGCCCGCAAAATCCAGCGCCCGAAATCGCTGGTCCTTGTCCCAACCGACTTGACCGGCAATGAAGACGATGCGACCTCGGGCCTCGACGCCGTTGGCGTATCCTCTTGGCCGCGGCCAGTCTGGGGGTTGCAGTATGCGCATCTCAATCGCCCTTGAACTCGGGCTCGCGCTTGGCGGCGAACGCCTCATATGCCCGACGAAAATCGTTGGTTTGCATGCAGATGGCCTGCGCCTGGGCTTCCATCTCCAGCGCCGTCTCGAGGCCGACAGCCCATTCGGCGTTGAGCTGCGTCTTGGTGATTCCGTGAGCGAAGCCCGGTCCGGCCGCGAGCGAGGCGGCGGCTTCCAGTGCCGTGGAAAGCAAATCTTCGGCCGCGACAATGCGGTTGTGGAATCCCCATCTTTCGCCCTCCTCCGCAGACATGAAGCGGCCCGAAAACAGGAGTTCTGACGCCCGCCCTTGCCCGATCAGCCTCGGCAGGATGGCGCATGCCCCCATATCGCATCCGGCCAGTCCAACGCGGCTGAACAGAAACGCCGTCTTGGCGCGTGGGGTGGCGATCCGGATGTCGGAGGCCATGGCGATGATGGCGCCGGCGCCGGCGCAAACGCCGTCGATCGCGGCGACGAGGGGCTGCGGGCAACCGCGCATGGCCTTCACTAGATCGCCGGTCATGCGCGTAAAATCGAGCAGTCCCGGCGCATCCATCCGGGTAAGCGGCTCGATGATTTCGTGGACGTCGCCGCCGGAACAAAAATTGCCGCCGCTTCCCGTGATTACGACCGCCCTCACCTCGCGCGAGTATACAAGCGCTCGGAAGAGGTTTCGCAATTCGGCGTAGGATTCAAAGGTCAATGGATTCTTGCGCTCCGGCCGATCGAGCGTCACCGTTCCCACCCGCTTCGAAAACCGCCATCTGAAATGCTGGGGCGAGAAGGCCACCGGATCGAATTCGCTCACAATCCGCTCCTCTCAATTGAGGCTTTGACCCGATTTAGCCCGGCGAGCAGCAGATCAATCTTCGCGCCGCCGAGACCGCAAAGCAGCGCCTCGATCCAACTTTCGTGCGCGCTCGCCATGACCCGGAACCCTCGCCGCCCTTTCGGCGTCAGCCTTACGAGCAGCATACGCCGGTCTGTCGTTTCTGGAACTCGTGTCACCAAGCCGCCCTTCAACAATCGCGATATGATCGCAGTGACGTTGCCATTGGACACAAGAAACAGGCCCGACAATTCGCTCATAGCGAGTCCCAATCGACGCCGCTCCGGCGCGGCCAAGACATCAAATCTCGGCAAAGTTTTCGCAAAGCGACCGGTGAGCATGGCGCGCACTTTTTTCTCGATCATTGTCGAGCAGGTGAAAATCCTGAGCCACAGGCGAAGAGACTGCTTGCCGTCGGGCGAACTCGCGAGCTTTTCCGCCGCGCCGCTCATACGATGATCGCCATCTGTCCGGCGCGCGCCAGATTGGTTGCGAGCTGGCGGTAGCCGCTTTGATATTGAAGCGGGAGCGGCGGTTCGCCGTATTTCAGTTCCGCCGCTGCGCGAATCGTCCAGTTCGGGTCCATCTGATGCGGGCGCGCCAGCGCGCAGATATCCGCGCGGCCCGCAGCGAGAATGGAGTTGACGTGGTCGATTTCATAGATGTTTCCGACGGCTATGGTTGGAACATGCAATTCGTTGCGGATGCGGTCAGAAAACGGCGTCTGAAACATGCGGCCGTACACGGGCCGCTCCGCTTTCGTAACCTGACCCGAAGACACGTCGATAATGTCGGCGCCGGCGTCGACAAAGGCGCGCGCAATCTCCACGGCCTCGGTTGGAGTAACGCCGGCATCGCCTACCCAATCATGCGCCGAGATCCGGACGGACATGGGCTTGTGTTCAGGCCATGCCGCACGTATCGCCGCGAAGATTTCTATGGGGAAGCGCAATCGGTTCTCGAGGCTACCGCCGTACTCATCACGCCGCTTATTTTGCGTGGGGCTGATGAATGCGGACAGCAGATAGCCATGGGCGCAATGCAGCTCGAGCATGTCAAACCCCGCGCGATCGCCCCGTACTGCCGCTCCAACAAACTGGCGGCGGACCGCATCCATGTCCGCACGAGTCATGGGCGTGGGAAGCGCGTTATCCGGCGTCCAAGCCACAGCCGAAGGGGCCATCAATGGCCAGTTGCCGCGTTCGAGCGGCCTGTCAATTCCTTTCCAGGGAACGCGCGTCGAGCCCTTGGCGCCGCTATGGCCGAGCTGCAGGCAAATTTTGGCGCGCGAATGCTCATGAACGAAAGAGACAATCCGTCGCCACGTCTCTTCTTGGGCGTCGTTCCACAGCCCTGGGCAACCCGGAGTGATGCGGCCTTCGGGCGAAATGCAGGTCATTTCCGTGAACACTAGTCCCGCCCCGCCAAGCGCTCGCGCACCGTAATGCACCAAGTGAAAATCGGTAGGCGCTCCGTCCGCCGCCGAGTACATCGCCATCGGCGAGACGGCCACCCGATTGATGAGCTGCATGTCGCGCAGGCGCAACGGCGCGAACATGGGCGGCGCCGGCGAATTCGAGGCGCGGCAGCCTGCGCGTGATGCGAACCATTGCTCCAGCTCCGCAAGCCAGGCAGGATCGCGCAAACGCAGATTTTCGTGGCTGACCCGCTGGCTGCGCGTCAGCAGCGAATAAGCGAACTGCATCGGCTCGAACGGCAGATAACGTTCGACATCTTCGAACCATTCCGTGGAGTTGCGGGCGGCGTTTTGCAGCTTTAGCGCTTCGAGATGTCGCACTTCGAAGTAGCGCGTTAGCGCGTCGTCCCGAGATAGACTCTTGTCGTTCAACAACGCTGCAAGCTCGATGGCGTCTTCAAGCGCGAGCTTGGTGCCAGAGCCTATGGAGAAATGGGCTGTATGCGCCGCATCTCCCAGCAGCACGATGTTGCCCTGCCGCCAACCGCCACAGAGCACACGGCGGAACTGAAGCCAGGCCGAACCGCGGCGGTGGGCTGCGTTTGTCATCAGCGAATGGCCGCCGAGATATTCGCCGAATATCTTCTCGCAGACTCGGCAGGATTCCTCCTGACTCATATCCGAAAACCCGAAATTCTCGAACGTTTCAGGACCGCATTCGACGATGAAAGTCGCCGTGTCCTTGTCGAACTGATAGGCGTGCGCCCAAATCCAACCCATTTCAGTTTTCTTGAAGATGAAATTGAAAGCATCGAAGCGCTGGCGTACGCCGCACCAGATGAAATGATTCTTGCGGACATCGATCTCAGAGGCGAACACGCCGGGCCATTTGGCGCGAAATTTGCTGTTTACGCCGTCGGACGCGACCACCAGATCGAAATTGGCGAGTGCAGGGGAATCGGGCTCGATTTCGCTTTCGAACCGCAGATCAACGCCCAGCGAGCGGGCCCGATGGTGCAAAATCTCGAGCAGCCGACGCCGACCGATGCCGATGAAACCATGCCCGGACGAGCGAATCGACTCGACCAAGCCGTCACGGTCGATACGCACCAGAATGTCGTCCCAGTGCGCCAGCTCGTCGAGCATGGACTGCGCGCTGATCGGATCGTTGCGCCTGAGGTTCTCCATCGTCTGGTCGGAGAAGACCACACCCCAACCGAATGCGTCGCTAGGTCGGTTGCGTTCGAACACGACGATTTCGTGCTGCGGCGACCGGAGCTTCATCGATATCGCAAAATAAAGGCCGCCCGGGCCCGCCCCAACGCAAGCGATCTTCATGTTGCGTCCTCGTTTCCACGCCGAAATATCGCCCAGCCCCGGATACTTCAAGTCTGAAAGATCCGGGCTCCCGCCGGAATCGTTGATTTTCCGGAGCCCCCGCGCCATGCTCGCGCGGCCAATTTTCCGAGGCCGAGAATGACTGACGGCGCGCTGAAGGCCCTGACAGACGGTTTGTCCGCAGGGCGCATTCGCGTCCTCGACCTTACTCAGACGCTTTCCGCCGACACTCCGACGTTGGTGCTACCGCCTCCGTTTGGCCAATGCGCCCCGTTTCGGATGGAGGAGATCTCGCGCTACGATGAACGCGGGGTCGCCTGGTATTGGAATAATTTCACCGTCGGCGAACACACTGGCACGCATTTCGACGCGCCGGTG
This sequence comes from Rhizomicrobium sp., assembly GCA_035549135.1. GTDB lineage: Bacteria > Pseudomonadota > Alphaproteobacteria > Micropepsales > Micropepsaceae > Rhizomicrobium. The sequence goes on from DASZRM010000210.1 coordinate 17,052, forward strand.
CATTGGGTTACGGGAAGAGATCTCGCCAACAACAGGCTAGACACCATTATTCCGGGAGATTTTATCGCGCCCGCCGTCGTGATCGACTGTTCACGGCAATGCGCGGCTGATCCCGACTTTCTGTTGAGCGTGATGGACATCGACGACTGGGAGAAGAGGTACGGCAGAATCCCCCCGCGCTCTTGGGTTCTGATGCGCACCGACTGGTCGAAACGCTCTGGAGACGCCTACACCAATCGGCGGGCCGACGGAGCGCATACGCCCGGTCCATCGCCGGAGGCAGTTCGTTTCCTGGTCCAAGAGCGCGATGCTCACGGCTTCGGAACGGAGACGATCGGCACGGACGCCGGTCAGGCGCATTTGCTGAACCCCCAATATCCAGCCCACACGCTATTTCACGGGGCGGGACGTTACGGTCTTCAGTGTCTCGCCAATCTGGACCAGCTACCCCCTACCGGGGCGCTGATCGTCGCCACGCCTCTCAAGATCCGCGACGGATCGGGCAGTCCGCTTCGGGTGCTGGCGCTCGTCGAGGATTGAGCGCGCATGGCCGAGCGTTCCTTCGAAAAAGAGGTTGAACAGCTACGCATCGGCGCGGGCGCAGAATTTCGCGGAGAAGGCATTCTGGCTGTCACCAAGGCGCTTCTGCAATCGGGGGTCGCGTATATCGGCGGGTATCAGGGCGCGCCCATTTCCCATCTGATGGACGTCTTCTCCGATGCGGACGAGCTTCTGAAGGAGCTTGGCGTGCATTTCGAATCCAGCGCCAGCGAAGCGGCGGCGGCAGCGATGTGCGCAGCCTCCGTCAACTACCCGTTGCGCGGGGCGGTGGCTTGGAAATCTGTGGTCGGCACCAACGTCGCCTCCGACGCGCTGTCAAATATCGCTTCCGGCGGCGTCATCGGCGGCGTGATGGTGATACTCGGCGAGGATTACGGCGAAGGCTCCTCGATCATGCAGGAGCGCAGTCATGCCTTCGCGATGAAGTCGCAGATTTGGCTGCTCGATCCGCGGCCGAATTTGCCCACTATCGTAGACATGGTCGAGAGGGGATTTGAGCTTTCGGAAGCCTCGCACACTCCTGTTATGCTCGAACTTCGTGTCCGCGCCTGCCATCTTCACGGCCGCTTCCTTGCGAAGGACAACGTTCGGCCGCGTTTTACGGTTCAGGACGCCTTGGAAAATCCGGTTCGCGACACTGAGCGCATCGTTCTACCGCCTGCGAATTTTCTACACGAGCGCGAAAAGGTCGAGGCGCGCTGGCCGGCCGCCATTCGTTTCATCCAGGAGCGCCAGCTCAACGAACGCTTCGGGCGCGACGGCGAAGTCGGCATCATCGTTCAAGGCGGGCTCTACAACACGCTTAACCGGGCTCTAGAACTGATGGGCTGTTCGGACAGCTTTGGCGACGCGCAACTGCCTATCTACGTCCTCAACGTGACCTATCCCCTGATCCCTGAGGAAGTGAAAGCCTTCTGCTCAGGCAAGCGGGCAGTGCTGATCCTTGAGGAAGGGCAACCGGAATTTATCGAGCACGAGCTCAACACGATTCTTCGCCGGGCGGATCTGCAGACGCGCATCGTAGGCAAGGAAATTCTGCCGCGCGCCGGAGAATATACGGCCCAAGTAGTCTGGGACGGCGTCTTGCGCTTTCTCCGCGAATGGTCGCCTAAGCTGGCTGTTCGTCCGGCGCCGGCGAACCCGCTGGAACCTGCGCTCTCCAAAGAGGTGCCTCAAAGACCGGCGGGCTTTTGCACCGGCTGCCCCGAACGACCGATCTTCACAGCTCTGAAGCTGGTTCAGCGTGAACTCGGGGAACACCATGTGAGCGCCGACATCGGCTGCCATCTTTTCTCGATACTGCCGCCATTCGACATCGGCAATACAACGATGGGGTATGGTCTGGGATCGGCAGGCGCCTCGGCGTTTCGTCGGATTTCGGGAAAACGTCCGATCGCAGTGATGGGCGATGGCGGTTTCTGGCACAACGGACTTTCGAGCGGCGTCGGCAACGCCGTATTCAATCAAGACGACAGCGCGACGATCGTCGTGGACAATGGCTATTCAGCCGCGACGGGCGGACAGGACATTCTTTCCTCGGCCGCCGACAGTCGCAGTCGGAGCACGAAACATTCCATCGAGCGGGCGGTACGCGGCATCGGCGTGCGCTGGATCCGAACGATCGCAAATACCTACGATCTCGCCGCGATGCGAAAGAGCCTCAAGGAATCGCTGACGACAAAGGAACCTGGGCCCAAGATCATCGTCGCCAGATCGGAATGCATGCTGAATAAGCAGCGACGCCTGCGCCCACTGTTTGATGCCGCCAGGCAGAGCGGGAGGCGAATCGTTCGAACGCGCTTTGGCGTTGACGCGGAGACGTGCACTGGGGATCACGCCTGCATAAGGCTCTCAGGTTGTCCATCGCTGACAATCAAGCCTAATCCAGATCCGCTCAAGATCGATCCTGTCGCCCATATAGACAACAGCTGCGTCGGGTGCGGCCTGTGTGGCGAGGTCAGCCATTCCGAAGTCCTGTGCCCCTCCTTCTATGAAGCGAAGATCGTTTTCAATCCGAGCCTTTGGGATCGCGTTTCGCATAGAATGCGCTCCTTCATAGTTGAACTTGCGCAACGGTTCCGAGAACGTCGAGAGGCGCGGGAGGCCTATTGATGGAGCGCAGGCGTATAACCATCGCGATCCTCGCGCTTGGCGGGCAGGGCGGAGGCGTGCTGACGGATTGGCTGGTGAGCCTGGGCGAAGCGAATGGCTATTTCGTGCAGGCGACGTCGGTGCCGGGCGTCGCGCAACGTACCGGTTCGACGGTGTATTATCTCGAATTCTTTCCGGAAGACGGTCTGAATGGAAGGCAGCCAGCCTTGGCGCTCATGCCGGCTCCGGGGGACGTCGATATCGTCATCGCTTCGGAGCTTATGGAAGCGGGCCGCGCGATTCTTAGAGGATTTGTGACTCCCGACCGGACGAGGCTGATCTTTTCCACGCATCGCGTTTACGCCATTTCGGAGAAGTCGGCGCCTGGCATGGGCGTCGCCGACGGAACCAAAGTATTCGAGTCCGCACTGCGCAACTCAAAATCGTACATCGCTTTCGACATGGACGCGGTATGCGCCAGGACGGGCAGCGCCATTAACGCTGTGATGTTCGGCGCGCTCGCCGCCAGCGGAACCCTCGCACTGCCTGTCCAGGCGTTCGAAGTGGCGATTCGCGCCTGCGGCTTTACGGTGGCCGCCAATCTCGCAGGTTTCCGGGCCGGGTTCGATAGCGCAGGGCAAGAGACCGGCCCGCGCGAGGCCACCGCCTTGATCGCGCCTATGCCGACCACCGCGGCGGGAAGGAGATTGCGCGACAGAGCAAAGGCTCTCTTGCCTTCTCCGGCGCTACCCATAGCGCTCGAAGGCGTGCGACGCCTAATGGACTACCAAGACGCAAATTACGCCGAACTCTATCTGGATCGCCTAGCGCCGATTGTGGCGACGGACAGCGCCGCGAACGACTGGGCGCTGACAAAAGAGGTCGCTCGCGGATTGGCCGTGTGGATGTCCTACGAAGACGCCATGCGAGTCGCCCAGCAGAAGATTCGCGCGGCGCGAATAAACAGCGTGCGCCACGAAATTCGCGCCGAGTCCGGACAGATCTTTCACATCGCCGAGTATATGCACCCGCGCTGGCAGGAATTGCGAGATGCGCTTCCTGCCGGCCTCGGCAAGCTCCTCGAGTCGAGCGAAAGCCTGCAGCGCCTTGCGGGGATGGCGCTCGGCAAAGGCCGGAAGGTGCGTACGAGCAGCGTTCGGTGGTTCTTAGTGCTGGCCCTGCTGGCCGCATATCGACGCAAGCGGCGCTCCACGCTCCGCTATCTCAGAGAACAAGCGCAAATTGGGTCATGGCTCTCGGAAGTGAGCAGCACCGCGAAATCAGAATATGCGCTAGCCCTCGAATTGGCCCGCTGCCAAAATGTCATCAAAGGCTATGGAGAGACCCACGAACGGAGCATGCGCAAGTTCCACTCGCTCATTGCGGCGCAGAAGAGATTGCGCGGTGGGCCCGATGGGGCGCTTGTTTTGAATTCACTTCGCCAAGTGGCGATCATGGATCCGGACGAGACCGAATTGGGTCGGGCGGTGGCGGCCATAGTTTAGGGCGCATTTTCGGTTCAACAAATCCATTCAGGTAGATTTTCACTGCGAGTTCGGCGATTTGTTCCGGTCCTTCTGGTCCGGATGGGTCCATCCATGTGTGAGTCCAGTTGATCATTCCGAAGTAGAGCATTGTGGCCGGACGGCCGAGCGACGGCGCCAGGTTGGGACGCATGGCGCAAAGGATATTCTGGACGATGTCTATCAATCTGCGTTGGATCGCAACAATCGCGGTACGTCGCTTCTTCGGAAGGCGGCTAAGTTCATTGAGCAAAACCTTCTGCCTCGTCGCTGCGCCGGCGTAGAGTCTCATGAACGCCCCGGTGAGCGCGTGAAGCTTCTGCTTTGGTGAACCCGGCATAAGCGAAATCTCCTCCGCAACAGCTAGCAGCGCGCCAACGTGGCTATGCATTACGTCGTAGAGAATGTCCTCCTTCGAGGAATAGTAGTGATAGATGAGAGATTTCGAAGTCCGGCAGGCCTTCGCGAGATCGGCCAGCGACGCGCCCTGAAATCCGCGCTGGGCGTACAGCTCTGCAGCCCGCTCGACAATGGCGGCGCGGCGGGCGTCGTAGTCGGCGGCCTTGGTGCGCGCCATCGGCTATCCTCAATCTCACGACAATCCCCACTCTAGCGGCGGCGCAGAAGATTTGGGTTGAAAATCGACCGGCCAGTCGGCTTATTGGCGGGGCCGGATGCCCCGGGAGCAACCATGTCCGTCGCGCCGCAAACCGCAACCATCGCTTCGCCTCTCAGCCTGCAGGAGTGGCGGCGCGTCGTCTATTACACGCTCGTCTCGCGCGCGCTGGATGAACTAGAGGAAAAAGTTCTCGTTCCCGAACGCAAGATTTTCTATCAGTTTTCCGCGCGCGGCCACGATATGGCACAGGTCCTTTTGGGACTTCAGCTTACGCGCGCCAACGACGCGATTTGCGGCTATTACCGCTCGCGCCCCATTCTGCTCGCGTTGGGCGTCGATCCCGCCGACGCACTTGGCTCGTCGATGGCCCGTGCGGGTGGCTATTCCGACGGCCGCGACATAGGCGCAGTTTTCAACTATCCGAACGCCTCGGGCTGTTCGGCGCTTCCTATGTGCGGCGGAGTCGGCGCGCAGTTCACGCCGACGGCGGGATGGGCGCAAGCGCTCGAATATCGCGCAAGCGTACTTAAGGAAGGCATAGGCGACGCCATCGCGGTCGCGCTTGGCGGCGATGCGTCCGTCGCCACCAACGGATTTTGGTCGGCGCTCACAATAGCGACAACGCTCAAGCTGCCGATGCTTTTCTACATCGAGGACAACGGCTATGGCATTTCCGTCCCGTCTAGTTTTCAGACGCCAGGTTCAAGCATATCGCGTAATCTATCTGGGTTTTGCGGCCTCGAAGTTTTGACCGGCGATGGGACTGATCCGGTCGAAGCGGCGGAGCTTATCGGCCGCGCGGTCGACCTAGTGAGAGGGTCGCGCGGCCCCGCGCTTCTGCATATCAAGGTTCCCCGATTGGAGGGCCATTCTTTTCAGGACACGCAATCTTACAAGCCGGAGGCGGTCGTTAGATCGGAATGGGCCAGCGATCCTCTGCCGAAACTGAAACGACATTTTTGCGGCTTGGCGGGCGAAGGCGAATGGGAACAAGCTGCGGCGGCGGCTGAGGCCGCCGTGGATCGCGCCCGCGCGCAAGCGGAAGCGCGGCCGGTTGCCGATCCCGCGCGCACGGTTCGGCACGTCTTCTTCGAAGGCGAAATGCAGCGTCAAGGCGGCCAATGGAGCGCAGGCTATAGGCCACCCCAAACGTCGAAAGCGCCAGCAGCGGAAGGCCCGCGCATCAACATGGTCACCGCCATCCGGCGCACGCTCGACCATGAGCTGACAATCAACTCGCGGCTCGTCGTGTTTGGCGAAGATGTCGGGCAAAAAGGCGGCGTTCACGCCGTGACGCTGGGATTGCAGGAAAAGCACGGTCCGCAACGGGTCTTCGACACCAGCCTGTCGGAAGAAGGCATCATCGGCCGTGCGGTCGGCATGGCGCTTGCCGGTCTCCTGCCGGCGCCGGAAATTCAGTTTCGCAAATATGCGGACCCGGCGACTGAACAGATCAACGATTGCGGAACGATGCGTTGGCGCACGAACAACAGGTTTGCGGCGCCAATCGTCGTGCGTATGCCGATCGGCTTCTTTAAATGCGGCGATCCTTGGCATAGCCAGACCAACGAGGTTCAGTTCATTCACTCACCTGGATGGAAGGTGGCGGCCCCTTCGAATGCGGAGGACGCCGTCGGCCTGCTTAGATCCGCGCTGCGCGGCAACGATCCTGTCATCTACTTCGAGCATCGGGCTATGCTCGATGCGCCATGGGCGCGAAGGCCCTATCCCGGCGACGACTACGCGATCGAATATGGCAAGGCGCGGGTCGTGCGCGAGGGGCGCGATTTGACGATCGTAACCTGGGGAGCAATGGTCGAGCGCTGCGAGAAGGCCGGTGAACAGGTGTCTGTCGACTTGATCGATCTGCGAACGCTGGCGCCCTGGGATCGCGAAACAGTGATTGCTTCCGTCAAGCGAACGCGCCGATGCCTTGTCGTGCATGAAGACCTGCTCACCGCCGGATTCGGCGCCGAAATCGCGGCAGTGATCGCTGAAACCTGTTTTTTTGATCTCGACTCGCCAGTCTCAAGATTGGCGATGCCCGACGTGCCGAGTCCACATAATCCGATATTGATGGAATGGGCTCTGCCGTCCGTAGAGACGATACGCGTCAAAATCACAGAACTCATCGGGTCTTGAGATGGCGGATATTGTCGCTCCGACCGAGCAGGAAGGCACAAGATCGGTTGTCAAAAACTGGCTGAAGAGAAAGGGCGACGCGGTCCGAAAGGATGATCCCGTCGTCGAGATCGAAACTGACAAGGTCGTGGTCGAAATCGCGGCCGTCGCCGACGGCGTGTTGTCGGACGTATTCGCCGAAGAGGGCGCGGATGTAGAGCCCGGAGCGCTTCTAGGAAGGATTTCGGAAGGCGCCGCGCGGCTCCAAGAAGGCGCTGCGCCGAGCCCTGCTAAGACGGCTTCCCCCCAGGCTCCGAGCCCCAAACCGTCGTCCGTTTTGCCACCGGGCATCCGCAGATTGCTCGATCAACATCAGCTTTTTGCGGGTGAGATCCCGAGGAGCGGCGAGCGCCTAACGCGGGAAGATATCGAGGCCGAAGTCGCGCGCCGCGCCTCGCGTTCGGCTGGAGTGAAGTCTCAGCCACACGACTCCATGCGGCGGCGCATCGCCGAGAACCTTTCGCGATCTGTTGCCATGGCGCCGCACGTTACCGCGGTATTCGAAGCAGATTTCACAGCGGTCGCGGCCCATCGCGCCGCGCACAAGGAGGCGTTCGCCGCAAAGAACGCCAACCTAACGTACACCCCATATTTCGTCGCCGCCTGCGCCGAGGCGATGAAGGTCGTTCCCGCCGTAAATGCGCGATGGTTCGATGATCGTATAGAGATCTATGAAGACGTAAATGTGGGGGTCGGGGTTGCGTTGGGAGAGAAAGGGCTGATCGTTCCGGTCATCCGGCGGGCGCAGACTCTGTCGTTGATTGACGTCGCGGCGCGATTGACGGAACTGACCGCGAAAGCCCGCGACGGGCAACTCGCGCAGGAGGACGTCCGCGGCGGCACCTTCACGATCTCCAACCATGGGGTATCCGGCTCGATTCTCGCCGCACCCATCATAATCAATCAGCCGCAATCGGCGATCCTAGGCGTCGGAAAGCTCGAAAAGCGCGCCGTCGTTCGTAACGATGAAATCGTTATCCGGCCGATGGCCTATGTCACTCTTACAATCGACCACCGGGTGATAGACGCGCACCAGACAAACGCCTGGCTTACGCGCTTCGTCGAGACTTTGGAGACTTGGCCCACCGCCGCGTAAGCGTCACTTGCGGTGATCGAAGACGCGCTTCGCCTTTCCTTCAAAGCGCGGAAGCGCTCCCGGCTTCACAATGGCGATATCGGCGCTTAGTCCATACCGCGACTTCAGCCGATGGGTAATCGCAGCGCGGGCGCGAATCACGACGCCTTCATCGCTCGTTGTCGCTTCGCAGGTGACGAAAAGGGAATCCAACGCTCCGTCGCGTCTGACGTCAATTCGATAGTGAGCCGACAGTCCGGGCTCGGAAAGGACGAGTTCCTCGATCTGCCGCGGAAATATGTTGACCCCGCGGACGATGAGCATATCGTCGACCCGACCGGCGATCCGGTCCATGCGCCGCATTGGAATGCCGCCAACCGGCTCCGACAAACGCGAAAGATCGCCCGTTCGGTAGCGTATCACCGGAACCGCCTGCTTCGAAAGCGAGGTGAACACAAGTTCGCCCGCCTCGCCTTCAGGCAGGGCCGCGCCTGTGGCGGGATCTACAACTTCCGGAAAAAAAGCGTCTTCCCAAACGCTCAAGGCGCCTCGCGCATCTGCGCGTTCCTGCGCGACGCCAGGGCCCATCACTTCTGTCAAGCCGTAAATGTCTAGCGCCCTGATCGAGAATCGCCGTTCGATCTCTTCGCGCAAGCTCTGGCTCCATGGCTCCGCACCGTGAATACCGATTTCGAGCGATGTGCGGCGCGGTTCGACGCCCTGTCGCTCCAACGCCTCAGCGAGCGCCATCATGTAGGAGGGCGTCGAGCAGATGATGCGCGGCTTGATATCTTGGATCAATTGCGCCTGTCGCTCCGTTTGGCCGCCGCTCGCTGGAACCACGACGCAACCAAGCGCCTCCGCTCCACTGTGCAGACCGAGCCCTCCGGTGAATAGTCCGTATCCGAATGCGTTGTGGAGAATGTCTCCCCGTCTTCCGCCTGCAACCACGATGCAGCGCGCAATGAGTTTGTTCCAGACATCCAAATCGGCTGGCGTATACCCGACAATCGTGGGTTTTCCGGTCGTGCCCGACGAAGCGTGCAGGCGGATGCATTTCGAGGGCTGCACGGCGAACATGCCGAACGGATAGTTGTCCCGGAAATCCTCCTTGGTGGTGAAAGGAAATCGAGAAAGATCGCTCAGAGCTTGGAAATGGCGCGGCTCGACGCCGGCCACCAAGCACTTCTCGCGATAGTACGGCGCATTCTCATAGGCGTGCGAGATCGACTGTTTGAGCGCCCGGACTTGTGCGGCCTCCAACTCTTCGCGGGACTCATATTGAGGGAGAAAATTCTCCATCACACGGCGTTCATGGTCAGCAGTTCGTATGTCGCGCAGACTTCATTTGCCTGATTGACCAGAACGACCTGCCAGCGCACCTCGCCATATTGATCGTTGCGCGGCGTCTTCGCCTTGGCCGTCAGCTGTACGCTGATGCTGTCGCCGGGCTTCACCGGCTTGACGAATCGCAGATTGTCGAGGCCGTAATTGGCGAGCACCGGGCCGGGCGCGGGATCAACGAATAGTCCCGCAGCGAAGGAGAGCAACAAATAGCCGTGCGCCACTCTGCCCCCGAAGAATGGGTTGGACGCCGCGGCCGCTTCGTCCATATGCGCATAGAAGGTATCGCCGGTGAAGCGCGCGAAATGTTCGATGTCCTCAAGGGAAATCGTACGTGGCTTGGTGATTAGCGTCTTGCCCAGCTCCAACTCGTGAAATCTGAGGCGGAACGGATGGAGCCCCTCCTCGGTCACTGGCGCGCCGCGCATCCAGTTGCGCGTGATCTGGGACAGCATTCGCGGCGAACCTTGAAGCGCGGTTCTTTGCATATAATGGAATACGCCCCGCAGACCGCCCATTTCCTCGCCGCCGCCCGCGCGGCCCGGACCGCCATGTACGAGCCCCGGCAGCGGCGAGCCGTGCCCTGTCGATTCCTTGGCGCAATCCCGATCGAGGACAAGGAGGCGCCCGTGAAACGCGCCGACGCCGGTAAGCGCAGAACGCGCGATTTCAGCGTCGTGAGTATAGAGTGACACAACAAGCGAGCCTTTGCCGCGATTGGTTAGGCTCACCGCCTCCCCAAGATCACGATAAGGCATCAAAGTCGCCACGGGCCCAAAAGGTTCGATTTCGTGCGCCCGGATCGCGCCTGCGGGATCGTCGCAGCGCAGCAGCACCGGAGGCATGAACGCTCCTGCGCCAATATCCTTGCCGGGATCGCCGAATACGATCCTGGTCTCATCTGCGAGCCCGGCGATCGCCGCGCGCACCTCGTCGCGCTGCTCGACGCTCACGAGAGCTCCCATATTCGTCGTTTCGGAGCGGGGGTCGCCGACCACCACGGCGTCCAGCGCCTTCTTCAGGGCCGCCTCAGCCTCGTTCAGGAAAAGCGCCGGAACCAACGCCCGCCGGATCGCCGTGCACTTCTGGCCGGCTTTCACCGTCATCTCGCGCGTCACCTCCCGAACGAAAAGGTCGAATTCCGGCGAGCCGGGCGCCGCGTCCGGGCCAAGAATCGCTGCATTCAGAGAGTCGCGTTCTGCAATGAAGCGCACGCTCGCGCGGGCGACGATCGGATGACGCTGTAACAATTCGGCGGTGCGCGCGGACCCGGTGAAGGAGACAACGTCCTGCCCGGTCAGATGATCGAACAGATCGCCAATCGGGCCGACGATCAGTTGAACGGCGCCCCTCGGGAGGGCGTTCGCTTCAATCAACACACGAAAAGCCGCCTCGGCGAGATACGCCGTCGCCGTCGCGGGCTTGACGATCGCCGGCACGCCCGCAAGGAGCGCGGGCCCGAGTTTTTCGAGCATCCCCCAAACCGGAAAATTGAACGCGTTGATGTGCAGGGCGACGCCCTGGAGCGGCGTCAGAACATGTTGGCCAAGAAAGCTCCCGCGTTTCGAAAGCGATTCCGGCGAGCCTTCTGTGAAGATCGTGTCGTCCGGCAGTTCGCGCCGACCGCGCGAGGCATAAGCGAAGAGCACACCGGCTCCGCCTTCTATGTCGATCCAGCTATCGGCCTTCGTGGCGCCGGTTTCATAGGAAAGTTCGTAGAGCGCCTCCTTTGAGGCCATGATGGCTTCCGCCATGGCCTTAAGCATGCGCGCCCGCTGATGGAAGGTCATGGCGCGAAGCGCCGGCCCGCCGGTTCCGCGCGCGTAGGTCAATGCCGCCGCAAAGTCGTTTACTGTCTTTCCCGTCTCGGCGACTGTCCGCCCGCTGACCGCGGAAGGAATTGTGGTTAGGCGCCCCTCCGGCGCTATCCAGCGGTCGCCGACAAAGCTTGCCAGTTTCATTGCTTTCCTTCAGCGACCGGTGAATTTTGGGGGGCGTTTTTCGCTAAACGCCGTGACGCCCTCACGGTAATCCGCGCTCCGACCGAGATCTCTTTGCAGGTCTCTCTCCAGATCGAGCTGAGCGCTCAACTCCGACTGCCAGCCGCGCCGCATCGCGAGCTTGATTGCGGCATATCCTCGTGTCGGCCCGTGGGCGAGACGTCCGACGAGCTTTTCCGCCTCGGCGATCAGCGAGGCGTCGTCGACCACCCGCCAAATTAGTCCCCAGCTTTCCGCGCGCTCAGCTGTCAAGGCTTCACCAGTGAGCGCAAGGCCGAGCGCACGCGCGTGTCCGACCAGCCTCGGCAGGATCCATGTTCCGCCCGAGTCAGGAACCAGACCGATATTCGAAAAGGACTGGATGAATTTCGCGCGTTTGGCGGCCAGAACGATGTCGCACGCGAAAGCGATGTTCGCGCCGGCGCCGGCCGCGACCCCATTGACCGCGCATACAACCGGAACTTGTAGAGACAGAATGCTTCTGATCAACGGGTTGTAACTGCGCTCGAGAGCAGCGCCCAAATCCAGCCCGTCCGTGGGAATGACGTTGCTGTCCGAAAGGTCCTGTCCGGCGCAGAAGCCGCGGCCGGCGCCCGTCAACAGCAAAACTCTTGCGCTTTCGTCGCGGGCGACCCGAGATATGGCATCCGCGACGTCAAGATGCATCTGCAAAGTGAAGCTGTTAAGACGGTCGGGCCGGTTCAACGTCAGACGCGCGACCCCGTCCGCCACTTCGAATAAGATGGTCTCGTACGCCATCGCCCCACCTCCGAGCCGCCGCGTCGTTGGCCCGCCGCGCTTTGAGATATACGATTAAGAGAGAAGTTCGGAACGGTCAATTCCGCATGAACGATCCCGACGCATTGGCTCGACGCGTCGCCGAGAGATTGCGCGCGCGCGAAGGAACTGGCGAAGCCTGGAGCATCGAGATTGAGGAGGCGCGCGAAGGTTATGCGCGCATCGCTATGACGGTCCGAAAGGACATGCTCAACGGCCACGGGTTCTGTCATGGGGGCATGATCTTTGCGCTGGCGGACACTGCCTTCGCCTACGCGTGCAACTCCCGCGACGTGGAAACCGTGGCCCAGAGCGCGACGATCAGCTTTCTTGCGCCAGGACGGCCTGGCGACCGGCTGACCGCCGAATGTCGGGAACAGGCCCTTTCGGGCCGCTCCGGCGTCTATTGCGCGACGGTTTCCAACCAGATGGGCGAGCGCATCGCAATTTTCCAGGGCCTCTCGCGCGCCAGCGGCCGCAGCGTGCTGGACAATTAATTGAACGCCCGGTCGGTTTATTATAGTGTTCACGCCTGTCGGCGAGGTTGAAGCGTGTACACGACCGATTTGAAAGACAAGGACCAGAGGCCGTCGTCTGCGCCGGCCGCGAGCGAGGCCCCGGCGCTCCTTGCGGCGTTCGAGGCGCGCGTCGCGGCCGACGACTTCATCGAGCCCAAGGACTGGATGCCGGAAGCCTATCGCAAGACTCTCATCCGGCAGATTTCGCAGCACGCCCATTCCGAGATCGTCGGCATGCTTCCAGAGGGGAACTGGATCACTCGCGCGCCTTCGCTGCGCCGAAAGGCGGTTTTGCTCGCCAAGGTGCAGGATGAAGGCGGACACGGTCTCTATCTCTACGCCGCCGCCGAAACGCTCGGCATCTCGCGCGAAGAGATGATCGAGGCGCTTCACTCCGGTCGCGCGAAATATTCGACGATTTTCAACTATCCGACGATGACCTGGGCCGACATCGGCGCAATTGGCTGGCTGGTCGACGGCGCCGCGATCATGAACCAGGTTCCGCTCCAGCGCACGTCCTACGGCCCCTACGCGCGCGCCATGGTTCGCATCTGCAAGGAGGAGAGCTTCCACCAGCGTCAGGGCTTCGAGATCATGACCGTGCTGGCGCACGGGACAGTGGAGCAGAAGCGCATGGCGCAAGATGCGCTGAATCGTTGGTGGTGGCCTTCGCTGATGATGTTCGGCCCCCCTGACGAGAATTCGCCCAACACGGCGCAGTCGATCCGCTGGCGCATCAAGCGGGAGACGAACGACGAGCTCAGGCAAAAATTCGTGGACGTGACGGCTCCGCAGGCCGAGGCGATCGGGCTGCGCGTCCCCGATCCCGACCTGAAGTGGAACGAAGAGCGCGGTCACTACGATTTCGGACCCGTGGACTGGGAAGAATTCTACGCGGTCGTACGGGGCGAAGGACCCGTCGCCAGGGAGCGCATGGCGGCGCGCGTCAAGGCGTGGGAAGACGGCGCCTGGGTTCGCGAGGCCGCCGTCGCGCATGCGCAGAAGCGTGCCGCGCGCCTGGCGGCGGAGTAGAGGATGAACGAATCCTGGCAGCTCTGGGAAGTCTTTGTCCGGGCGAAGAACGGCCTTGCGCACAAGCACGCCGGCAGCGTCCACGCCGCCGACGCAAATATGGCGCTTGAGGCGGCGCGCGACGTATATACGCGACGCCTGGAGGGGGTAAGCCTCTGGGTCGTTCCATCGAAGCAGATTGTGGCTTCGGATCCGTCGGATGCAGCCGAGTTGTTCGAACCCGCCGCCGACAAGGTCTATCGCCATCCGACCTTTTACGAGGTGCCCGAAGGCGTGAAAAACATATGAGCGACCGGTTTTTCGCCGCCGCTTTTCGGATGGACCGCCGCCTCGAGGGCGCTCATGACGGACAAGGCTGAACTGTTCGCTCACGCCATCAGGCTTGGCGACGATGCGCTGATCCTCGGTCAACGGCTGTCCGAGTGGTGCGGCCATGCGCCGATGCTCGAAATCGATCTGGCGTTGTCCAACATCAGCCTCGATCTCTTTGGCCAGGCGTCGCAATTCCTGAGAGTGGCCGGCGAAGCCGAAGGGCTCGGCCGCGATGCGGACGATCTCGCATTCCGCCGCGATGCGCTCGATTTCCGCAATTGCCTGCTCGTGGAGCAGCCCAACGGCGACTTCGGCCAAACGATCGCGCGGCAGTTTCTGTTCTCCAACTGGCAGCTTCTGTTGCTGCGCGAGGTCGGCGCAGCGCCAAGCCCCGAGCTCTCGCAGATCGCCCGGAAGGCGGAAAAGGAGGTCGCCTATCACTGCCGCTTCGCCAATGAATGGATCGTCCGCTTGGGCGAGGGAACCGCCGAAAGCCGCGCGCGCACGATCGCGGGGCTCGACTGGATGTGGCGCTTCGTCGACGAATTGTTCGATCCAGACGTCGGCGCGGCGTCCTTGCGGCCCCAATGGGAGGCGCAAATCTCGCCAGTTTTCTCCGAGGCGGGTCTCGATCGGCCCAAGCCGCGGCGCGGAACCAAGGGTGGCCGCGTCGGACATCATTCGGAGCATCTTGGGCATCTGCTCGCCGAGATGCAGTTCCTTCCGCGCGCCTATCCGGATGCGACATGGTGAGCGCGGAACGGGCCGGCGCATCGTTGAGCGAACGGGTGTTCGAGATTCTCTCGCGCGTGCCCGATCCGGAAATTCCCTGCCTGTCGGTCGTCGATCTCGGCATCGTGCGCGAGGTGAAGAACGGGGCCGTGGTCATCACGCCGACCTATACGGGCTGTCCCGCGACGATCGCGATCGAAAAGAGCATTCGCGCGGCGCTCGACGCCGAAGGCTTGTCTTCGCTGAGGATAGAGACCGCGCTCAGCCCGCCATGGACCACCGATTGGATCAGCGTCGAGGGCATGGAAAAGCTCAAGGCCTATGGCATAGCTCCGCCGCTTCGCGCGGCTCTGGCCTGTCCGCGTTGCGGCTCGACGAATGTCGAAGAGATCAGCCGCTTCGGCTCGACGCCCTGCAAGGCGCTGCATCGCTGCCTGGATTGCCGCGAGCCCTTCGATCGGTTCAAGTGTCACTGACATGTCGGTCAACGCCAGATTCCACAAGTTGAGGATCGCCGAGGTGCGCCGGGAGACTCAGGACTCGGCGTCGATCCGCTTTGAAATCCCTCCCGAGCTCAAGGAGACGTTCGCTTTCAAGGCCGGGCAGCATCTGACGCTTCGCGCCGAAATTGACGGCGAGGATTTGCGCAGAACCTATTCGGTTTGCGCGGCGCCTCACGAAGGCGAAATCCGCATCGCCGTGAAGCGCATGCAAGGCGGCCGCTTTTCGACCTGGGCGAACGATCTGCAGGCGGGATGCCTCGTCGACGTCCTGCCGCCGCTCGGCAAGTTCACGCCGCCCGCGGCCGCGCGCGCGGAGCCCTACTATGTGGCGCTTGCGGGCGGCTCGGGCGTGACCCCGGTCATCTCCATCCTGAAATCCGTGCTCAAGGAAAATCCGCGCGCGCGGTTCGCCTTTCTTTACGGCAACCGCGACAGCGCTTCGATCATGTTTCTCGAGGAGCTGGCGGGGCTCAAGGACCGCTATCTGGACCGTCTGGAAGTCTATCATTTTCTCGAAAACGAAAGCGGCGACATCGAACTGTTCAACGGCAGACTCGATCGCGCCAAATGCGACGCGGCGTTCTCGACGCTGATCGACGCGCGGGAGGCCGACGCGATCTTCATCTGCGGGCCTGGACCGATGATGGACGCCGCCGAACAGGCGCTTCTCGCCCGCGGCGTTCCGCCCGAGCGCATCCTCATCGAGCGCTTCACGACCGGCGCGGTGTCGGCCGAAAGGCAGGCGCGCGACCAAGCCCTCCAGAGAAAAGCCGAGGGCGCGCGCATCTGGGTGACGCTCGACGGCCGCAAGGCGCAAATTCCCTTCGACGCCGGGAAAGGAAACATCCTGGAAAGCGTCCAGGCGGCGGGTATGCCGGCGCCCTATGCCTGCAAAGGCGGCGTCTGCTCCACTTGCCGCGCCAAGTTGATATCCGGAACGGTCGCCATGAAGCAGAATTACGGCCTCACCGAAGCCGAGCTCGCCGCCGGCTTCATTCTCACCTGCCAGTCTGTGCCGACGAGCGATGAGGTCGTCATCACCTACGACGCCTAGGGCCGGGCGCGCCGAGGCCCGAGCTTCGGGGGCGCGGCGATGGTGGGCGCCCTCCTTCAGACAGCCGAAAGGCGGACCTCTCGCGCGCGGCGGCCTTCTTTTTTTTCGGCCGAGAGTCTGCGTGGGATGCATCCGCTTGTGGCTTCGGAGCTACGGCGGGCCGGCCGCAATCGTTTCGAGGCGAAAGAGCGCGGCGCCTTGGCTCGTCCCTCGGACTTCGCCCGGCCGATGGCGGCGTTCGGCGGAGCTTCTTCCGCTCGAGACGACGTTCTCCTCGACCGGACCGGGGCGCGCACGAGAGAAGCGCCCTTGTCCTGTATGTCTCCCGTGCAGATCAGTTCGCGGCCCGAGACGGCCTTCGCAGCATGCGCCGCATGACGGCTTCTCCAAAAATCCGGGCCTGAGATGGGGAGCGCGCGGATGGCTTCAAGTCCTGCCTATAGGATTTAATGCCAGGGACAGATTCCGGCAATCTATGGTGGCGCGCCCAGCCCCTTCGCGCCAGAGGCCGGCGCATGCGCATGGCGAAGCGGCGCCGCCGGCGGCGCCGAGGCCCAATTTCACTCCGATCCCAAACTTCAGGCGAGCGCGGTGGTGAACTTCTCCGCCATCGCCCCCGAGGCCGGATCGTTCAGGTAGAGCGTGGTCCCCGCATTGGCCCCGGTCGCGACCTGGACGATGCG
>DASZRM010000211.1:0-2200 GCA_035549135.1 Rhizomicrobium sp.
CAAAGCCGCTTTCGCCGGACCGTAATGAAAGGGGCTTGCCTGCGCCGGCTCGGCGTAGATCCGCGCATCGGGCGCCACGACGCCGTACATGGAGGCGACATTGACGATCGAGGCATCGCCGGTCTCGGCGACCGCTCTGCAGAGCGCCGGCAGCCCCGCGCGGGCCGCCTCGAATGCGGCGGTGACGGCGCTGGCGTAAGTGCTCCCGAAATCCTCCGGCTCGAGCGCGCCAAACGGTCTCGGGGTCATGCTGATGGCGTTGTTGACGAGCACGTCCAATCGCTCCAGCGAGGCGAAATAGGCGCGCAAACCTGCAAGATCGGCGAGATCGAATGCGATGCGCTCGACCGAAAAGCCTTCGCCCAAGAGCTGCGCCTCGAAATCGGACAGGCGCGCATCGTCGCGGCCGTGCAGGATGACGTGCGCCCCGGCCTCGCACAGCGCCCGGCTCATCTCGCGCCCGAGATGGCCCGAAGCGCCCGAGACGAAGGCGATCCGCCCGTCGAGACGAAAGCGGTCGCTCATCTGGGCCATTGCGCGGGATCGAGCAGCGCTTCGGGCAGGCGCGGCAGCCGCTCCTCGAGCATTTCGCAGTCGGCGCGCGAAAGAGGCGGTCGCGCGAAAAGCCGCAGATTTTCGTCGAGCTGGTTCTGGCTTTCGACGCCGACCACGACGCCGTCGATCCAATCCTGGCCATGCGCATAAGCAAGACAGAGATCCGCCGGGCTCTCCCGGCCCAATTCGCAGCAGAGCTCCGCCAGCAGAGCGACGGTCGCCTTCGCGTCGACTCCTTCGATACGCGGCCAAAGCGAGGCGTCGTCCGCGGCGAGCAATCCCTGAAGAAAGACGCTGCGCGCGTGCACGGCGATCTCCTGCCGCGCGCGCAGGCACGCGACGATCCCGCTCGCCCGCCAGCGCCAGTCGAGCAGATTGAAGGGAAGCTGGATGTGAGCGACATGGGCCTCGGCAAGCGCCGCGCGCGCCTCCTCTGGCGATTGGACGGAGACCCCGAGCGCCGCCACGGTTCCGTCCTCAAGGCGCTCAATGAGTCGTTCCCAGATCGCTCCGCCAAAGGCGTTCAGATGGGCGGCGCGATGCAGAAGAACGCAATCCAGCCGCTCGCGCCGAAGCGCCTTCAGCGAGTGCGCGATGCTGGCGTCGACGGCGGCGCGGGCCTGCAGCCGCGTCGCCCCGGGCGGCAGCTCGCTCATGGGGCTGAGCTTGGTGATGGCGCGAATCCCGGTTGCGTCCAGCAGCGCCTCGCCGAGCCGTTCCTCGCTGTCGCCATAGGCGCGCGCCGTGTCGAACTGCGCCACCCCGGCTTCGCAGGCGCGGCGCACGAGCCTTAGCGCCGCCTCGCGGCTCGGCTTGCCGGTCCGGTTGGCGATGCCATAGGCAAGGCCAAGCTGAACCGAGCCGAACACGAGCGCGGCCGAACGCTGTTCGGACATGACGGATGGCGACTCCGAGCGGCCCGGCGATGCTCCCATGACATGGTAAAGACGCGGTTACGCTAAGCCTTCTCGAACAGCCGCCATACGCTCGAGGCCGTCATCACCGGCTCGCCCTCGACGCAGTAATCGCCGCGGATGAAAAGCAGCGAACCGGTGCGCCGGGTCAGTTCCGGAACGGTCTCGATCAGGTCTCCCTCGCGCGCGCTCTTCAGAAACTGCGCCTGCATGTTGAGGGTGACGCAAGGCGCATCGCCCGTCAGCTCCCACACCGCCTGACCGAGCGTCATGTCCGCGAAGGTGAGGAGCATGCCTCCGTGAACCGCGCCGCGCATGTTGCAGTGGCGCGCCTCGGCCCGAAAGGCGTAGCGCCGGGCGCCTTTCTCACCTGTGGCGAAGGCGGGCCCCACAAGAATCTCGAACGGATCGATCAGGCGAACCTCGAAAAAGCCCCCCGGCGCGGCGCTCATCGCGCGATCCTCCAAAGCCCGTTGGCGGACAGCACCAGCGCGCCGCCGGCGACGGCCTCCCCGGACAGAAAGACGAACTGGCGCGTCGTTCGCATCACGCGCACGTCGATCTCGATCAGATCGCCCAGTCGTCCGGCGCCGGCGAAGTCGCAACTGAGCGAGACGGTGCTGCACGAACCGGCCCCCGTGGCGAGCCGCGCGGTCCGGCTCATCGCCACGTCGGCGAAGGTCATCAGCAATCCCCCATGAACGGCGCCCGCCGCATTCATGTGCTTCTGA
>DASZRM010000212.1:0-4499 GCA_035549135.1 Rhizomicrobium sp.
CCGGGTTTGGGTTGGCGCGGCGGGGGCGAGAAGGGGCGCGTGGCGCTTGACCCCCGCGGTTCGGCAAGTATAGTGCGCCGCTTCCGCGGGCGGGCGTGCCGCGGGCGCCGCGTTGCGGCGCTTTCGCCGAACAGTTTCAAGGGCTTGACGGATATGTTCGCGGTCATCCGCACGGGCGGCAAACAGTACAAGGTGGCCAAGGACGATGTCCTCAGCATCGAAAAACTCGATGGCGAGGTCGGCGCGACGCTCACCTTCGGCGAAGTGCTGATGCTCGGCGGCGACAAGCCAAAATCCGGCGCCCCGCTGGTCAAGGGCGCCTCCGTCACCGGCGAAATCCTCGCCCAGGGCAAGGGCGAGAAGGTCATCGCCTTCAAGAAGAAGCGCCGCAAGAACACCCACCGCAAGCGCGGCCACCGCCAGCCCTTCACTAAGGTCAAGATCACCGACATCCACGCCGGCTAGGAAGAACGACATGGCGCACAAAAAGGCAGGCGGCTCCTCCCGCAACGGCCGCGACTCGGCGGGCCAGAGGCTCGGCGTGAAGATCTTCGGCGGCCAGAAGATCGCCGGCGGTAACGTGATCGTGCGCCAGCGCGGAACGAAATTTTTCGCCGGCGAAAACGTCGGTATGGGCAAGGACCACACGCTGTTCGCGCTCTGCGACGGGCAAGTCCAATTCCGCGAAGGCTTCAAGCGCCGCACTTACGTATCGGTGCTTGCGGGGGCAAAGCCGGTTGCGGCGAAATAGGCGGCCGAAACAGTCAGGCCGCCCTCATCAGGCGGCCCATTCGCGCGAGGGAGATGGTCCGCCATCTCCCTTTTTGTTTCCCTCGACCAAGGAGGGAACCCTCATGCCGAGTTTCAGATTGGAAACGCAGAGATTGCTGTTGCGCCCGCCCGAGGCCGGCGACATCGCCGCGATCGTGACTGGCATCGGCGATTACGATGTGGCGAAGAACCTGTCGCGCGCGCCCCATCCCTATGGCGAGAAGGACGCCATCGAATTCCTCGCCAGGCAGCGGGAAGGACAGGCGCGCGGGACGGATTTCACCTTCGCGGTCATCCGAAAGTCGGACGGCGCCTTCGCAGGCAAGTGCGGCCTGCATCTGCAGGAGCAGAATTTCGAGCTCGGCTATTGGTACGCGCGGCCCTATTGGGGCCAGGGCTACGCCACCGAAGCCGCAAGCGAAGTCGTCGCCTTCGCCTTCCGCAATCTGCGCGTCGAGCGGCTCGAAGCGGGATGGTTCTTCGACAATCCCGCCTCGGGGCGGGTGCTCGAAAAGCTGGGCTTTAGCCCCGCCGGCTCTGGCGAGCGCGATTGCGCCGCCAGGGGCTGCAAGGTCTTATGCCGGCAGGTTGCGATGACGCGGGCCCAATTCGGCCAGCGCGTTGCGGCGTGAAAGGCGGACGATGAAGTTTCTCGACACGGCCAAGGTCCATATCCGCTCCGGCGACGGCGGCAATGGCTGCGTCGCCTTCCGGCGCGAGAAATTCATCGAATTCGGCGGGCCGAACGGCGGCGACGGCGGCAAGGGCGGCGATGTGTGGATCGAGGCGGTCGACAATCTCAACACCCTCATCGACTATCGCTATCGCCAACTGGTGGCGGCGGCGAACGGCCGTCACGGCATGGGCAAGGAGATGGCGGGCGCGAACGGCGCCGACGCCGTCCTCAAGGCGCCGCCGGGAACCGAAGTCTACGAGGAAGACGGCCAGACGCCGATCTGCGATCTGACGCGCGTCGGCGACCGCGCGCTTCTGCTCAAGGGCGGCAAGGGCGGCTTCGGCAACGCCCATTTCAAGAGCTCCACCAACCGCGCGCCGCGGCGCGCCAATCCCGGCCAGAAGGGCGAGGAGAAGACCATCGTCCTCAAGCTGAAGCTCATCGCCGATGTCGGCCTGATCGGGCTTCCCAATGCCGGCAAGTCGACGTTCCTTTCGCGCGTCTCCCAGGCGCGGCCTAAGATCGCCGACTATCCCTTCACCACGCTCATCCCCCAGCTTGGCGTCGTGCGGATCGACGAGAGCGATTTCGTCATCGCCGATCTGCCGGGCCTCATCGAGGGCGCGCATGAGGGCGCGGGACTGGGCGACCGCTTTCTCGGCCATGCGGAGCGCTGCGGCGCGATCCTGCATCTCGTCGACGGAACGCAGGCCGCGATCGCCAAATCCTATCGCGCCGTGCGGCGCGAACTCGAGGCCTATGGGCGCGGCCTGTCCGGCAAGCCCGAGATCGTCGCGCTCAACAAGATCGACGCGATCCCGAAGGGCCAGATTGCAAGAAAGCGCGCGACGCTCGAACGGGCCTGCGGCCGCGAGGTGTTTCTGATGTCCGGCGTTTCGGGCGAAGGGGTCGAGCGCGTCTTGCGCGCGCTCGCAAGGCTCGTGGCCAAGGCCAAAGGCGCGAGCGTGAGCAAGCGCGCTCCCGCAGGCGCCTGGTCGCCGTGAGCGCCGCCGCGCGCTGGATCCGCCCGCCCGCGCCGGTCGCGCCGGGGCTGCGCATCGGCCTGCTCGGCGGCAGCTTCAATCCGGCGCATGAAGGCCATCTCTATGTCAGCGAGGTGGCGCTGCGCGGGCTGGGGCTCGATTACGTATGGTGGCTCGTCACCCCGCAAAATCCGCTCAAAGGCCAGGCAGGACTGGCGCCGCTCGAGGACCGCGTCGCCCAGGCTCGCCGGCTCGCGCACCATCCGCGCATCGCGGTGATGGATATCGAGCGTCTGCTCGGCGCGCGCTATTCCGTCGATACGCTCCGCGCCTTGCAGCGGCGCTTTCCGCAACTGCGCTTCGTCTGGCTGATGGGCAGCGACAATCTCAGGGATTTTCGCCGCTGGCGGCGCTGGCAGGAGATCATAGAGCGCGTGCCGATCGCCGTGGTGCAGCGGCCGGGCTCGACGCTGGCCGCGCTCTTCGCAAAGCCCATGCAGCGCTTTCCCGCGCGCCGGAACCCGGCAAACCTCATGGACGCGCCGCCGCCCGCGATCGTCATCCTCGACGGGCGCCGCAACGAGCGGAGCTCGACGGCGATCAGGGCCATTGCGGCGGCGGACGAGGCCTTGGTGCGCGCGATTCCGCCGTGCTAAAGTTTCGCCGTCCCGCGTGGAGGAACCGACTCTGACCCGTAAGCCGACCGGCGCCCGTCGCGCGCCAAAGAAATCCGCCCCGAAAAAGAAGGCGGCGACCGAACAGACCACCCTCCTTTCGCGCATTCTCAAATCGCTGGACGACGACAAGGCCGAGGACATCTCCACCATCGACCTTTCGGGCCGCGCCTCCTTCTGCGACGCCATCGTCATCGCCAGCGGCCGCTCCTCGCGCCACGTCGCCGCGATCGCCGAGCATCTGGCGCGCCGGCTGAAGGAGGCGGGCTATGGGACCCGCCCGGTCGACGGCGCGCAACAGGGCGACTGGGCGCTGGTCGACGCCGGCGACGTCGTGGTTCACGTCTTTCGCCCCGAGGTCAGGGCCTATTACGACCTTGAAGGCATGTGGTCGGTGGAAGAGCCGAAACGCGCCCGCGCCGGACGCTAGTGCGCATCCTCATCCTCGCCGTCGGCCAGATGCGCGTCTCGCCCGAGGGCGTTCTGACCGAGGACTTTCTCGATCGCGCGCGCAAGCTCGGACGCAATATCGGCGTCGCCGGCATTGAGCTGGAAGAGATTGCGGTCTCGAAACTTGGCGATGTGAAGCGGCGCAAGCAGGACGAGGCGGAGCGGCTGGCGGCGCGCATTCCGGCAGGGGCCGAGGTCGCGATTCTTGACGCCGCCGGCAAGGCCATGAGCTCGCAGGCCTTCGCCGAATGGATCGGGGCGTTGCGCGACCGCGGAGCCAAGCATCTGGTCTTCGTCATCGGCGGGCCGGACGGGCTGGTCGCGCCGCCGGGGGTTCGCGCCGGCCGCAGCCTCGCCTTCGGGCCCCAGACCTGGCCCCATCTTCTGGCGCGCGCCATGCTCGCCGAACAGATTTACCGCGGCATGACCATCCTCGCCGGCCATCCCTACCATCGCGCATAGCGCGAATTTCAACGCCGTCAATCGTTCCTTAACCACAAGGATCGATTGTGATGTGTCGCATTGGGACGCGCGCCCATGGAGATCAAAGGCTCTTCACGAGTCGACTCGACGGTCATCCGTCGGATCGGCAAGGCCACCGGCGGTTCGGACGCCGCCTTCAGCGTCGGCGGAACGGATTCGCGGGCCGCTGTCGCCGCGCCCGGCCCGCTGACCGCGCTCGACAGCATCCTCGCCCTCCAGGGCATGGACGATTCGATGAGCGGGCGCTCGAAAGGGCTTGCGCATGGCGAGCAGCTGCTGGACATGCTCGACCAGGTGCGCGACGGCTTGCTCGCGGGCGGCATTCCGCGCTCTACGCTCAATCGCCTCGCCGTCGCCGTCGGCCGCCGCCACGAAAGCTTCGCCGATCCGAAGCTGCAGACCGTCCTCGACGAGATCGAACTGCGCGCCCATGTCGAGCTCGCCAAGCTCGAGATGATGGAC
>DASZRM010000213.1:0-4155 GCA_035549135.1 Rhizomicrobium sp.
GCGGCTGTGGTTGTAGAGCAAATCGTCTTCGGTATCGCGGACCAGCTGCGTGGCGGCGCGGGCGATGGCGCTGTCCGGCACACGGATGCCGGCGATGATCTCGGACATGTAGGTTCTCCTGTTATCTGTCACATCGTTCTGACCGCCGCGTCTGTTGGTGCGGCGCCTGTTGGAAGCCGGATCGCGGTAAGGCTCGGACTATTCGGCGGCGATCATCGCCGGGCTCAGCCCGCACGCCTTGGCCACGCCGGCGCCGTAGGACGGATCGGCCTTCGCGCAGTTGGCGATATGCTGCTGCTTCACCTCGAGGCGGGCATCACCCATCGCGCGCGCCGTATTCTCGAACAGCACCTGTTGCTGCGCCGGCGACATCTTGCGAAACAGGATACCGGGCTGTTCGTAATGGTCGTCGTCAATGCGATGATCCCAGTGAGCGGCCGCGCCCGTCCATTCGAGCGGCGGCTCCTCGAATCGCGGGTCGCGGTCGATCCAGGCGCCTTTGCTGTTCGGCCAGTAATTCGTCGTGGCGCCGAGATTGCCGTCGGTGCGCATCGCGCCGTCGCGATGATAGCTGTGGTACGGGCACTTCGGCGCGTTGACCGGGATGTGATTGAAGTTGACGCCCAGCCGGTAGCGCTGCGTGTCGCCGTAGGAGAACAGCCGCGCCTGCAGCATTTTGTCGGGCGAGAAGCCGATGCCCGGCACGACATTGGCCGGCGAGAAGGCGGCTTGCTCAACCTCGGCAAAGTAATTGTCAGGCCAGCGATTGAGCTCCATCACGCCGACCTCGATCAGCGGATAGTCCGCCTTCGGCCACACCTTGGTGAGATCGAATGGGTTGTGCTTGTGCGACCGAGCCTGCCCGTCGGTCATCACCTGGATGAACATCGTCCAGCGCGGAAAATCGCCCCGCTCGATGGCGTTGAACAGGTCGCGTCCGTGCGACTCCCGGTCATTCGCCACCAGCGCCGCGGCTTCCTGGTCGGTGAGGTTCTGGATGCCCTGCTGGGTGCGGAAATGGAACTTGACCCAGACGCGCTCGTTGGCGGCGTTGATCATCGAGAAGGTGTGGCTGCCGAAGCCGTGCATGTGCCGGAAGCTCTTCGGGATGCCGCGGTCGGACATGACGATCGTGACTTGATGCAGCGCCTCGGGCAGCAGCGACCAGAAATCCCAGTTGTTGTCCGCGGAGCGCAAGCCGGTGCGCGGATCGCGCTTGATCGCATGGTTGAGATCGGGGAAGCGCAGCGGGTCGCGGAAGAAGAACACCGGCGTGTTGTTGCCGACGATGTCCCAGTTGCCTTCCTCGGTGTAGAACTTGAGCGCGAAACCGCGGATATCGCGTTCCGCATCGGCCGCGCCGCGCTCGCCAGCGACCGTCGAGAAGCGCGCGAACATCGGGGTTGTCTTGCCGACCGGCGCGAAGATCTTCGCCTTGGTGTAGCGGCTGACGTCGTGCGTGACAGTGAAGACGCCATAGGCGCCCCATCCTTTCGCGTGCATGCGCCGCTCGGGGATCACCTCCCGGTCGAAGTGGGCCATCTTCTCGATAAGCCAGATGTCCTGCAGCAGCGCCGGGCCGCGCGGGCCCGCGGTCATGATGTTGAGGTTGTCGACAACCGGCGCGCCGGTCGCGTGCGTCATGGATGGATGGGAGTTACTCATGATCTACTCCAGCTTTCACAATGAAACGTCATGACCTCCGGCATGAAGACGTCGGCATCGTCACGCCGGTTGGTCGGCTCGTGTGGCGATGACCGAAAACCGCGAGCCCCGGTTGCGGGCGGAGCTCACGTCGAGGCGGTGTCCTAGAAGTTCGGCGGCCTTGCGGACGATGAAGAGGCCGATGCCGAGACCGTCGCTGCGCCCCGGTTCAAGGCGAGTGAGCGCTTCGAACAATCGTGGCATCGCGGCGTCAGAAATGCCTGTGCCCGTGTCGAGCACATCGATCCGAACCTGCGGTCCGGAATGACGACAGCCGATGAGTATGCGGCCGCCGGGATTTGTGTAGTTGACGGCGTTGCCCACGAGGTTGCGGAGAATGACGCCGAGAAGCAGCGGATCGCTGAGAATGGATGCGTTCGTGCCGACTATACGAACGCCGATGTCCTTCCGGGAGGCGGCATCCTGATTTTCAAGCCAAGCCTTCCGCAACGAGGCCTCCACGCGGACGGGCCCCAGCTCCAGTGTTCCGGAACGCTCGTGAACCAGCAACGCCCCGAGCAACTCTTTGAGCTGCTGGCTCATCTTGTTGATCGCCATTTGGCTCAAACCGAGCAGGTTCAGTTCGGATGTGCTGCGAGCGGCGCGCCTGAGCGAGTTGTGAACGTACTGCATGGTCTGGAGCGGCTGTCGCAGATCGTGAGCCGCGATCGCCAGAAGCATCGCCGCAAAGTCAGAACCTCCTTGCAGGGTATCTTGTTGGCGTCCGCTCACTATGACTGCGGGCCAAGCCGCGGTCTGGGCGCCGAGGGCTGCGTGGGACGCCGCGCGGCCAAAACGTTCACTCATGTCGTTCATGGCGTTCTCCCATCGGGGGTGAATATGGGGCGGCCGTCGGGTCCGCGCCTCAGAGGCCGAGATCGGAAAGGCCCGGGTGCTCGTCGGGTCTCCGGCCGAGCGGCCAGCGAAATTTGCGTTCGGATTCGGCGATCGGATGTTCGTTGATGCTCGCGATGCGCCGGCGCATCAGCCCGTCTGCGTCGAATTCCCAATTCTCGTTGCCGTAGGCGCGAAACCAGGCGCCGCTGTCGTCATGGAATTCGTAGGCGAAGCGCACGGCGATGCGGCTGCCGGCGAAGGCCCACAACTCCTTGATCAACCGATAATCGAGTTCGCGCGTCCATTTGCGCTTGAGAAAAGCCTCGATCTCGGCGCGGCCGGCGATGAATTCGGCGCGGTTGCGCCACCGGCTGTCGGGCGTATAGGCGAGCGCGACCTTGATCGGATCTCGGCTGTTCCAGGCATCTTCGGCGACACGAACTTTTTCAATCGCGCTCGCCTCGGAGAACGGTGGCAGCGGAGGGCGCATCGATTTTTTCTCCCGCACAGTCCATCGAGATTGCGTGTCGGCATCACGCATCAACTTGCGATGTCGGGCAACGAACGCAATCCTGTAAATCAGGACAGCGGCACATTGTTTTTTGACAGGGTGGGCGTTAGCGAGCGCGACGCTTCACGCGCCTGCCAAATCGGCGCCGGCCGCCGCGCCCGGAAAGATTCGTCGAGCAATACCAGCGCCGCAATCGTTCTGAGCGCAACGGGAAGTCTTAATGACCCGGGAATTTGGCGGCCAGGGTTTGCGCCAGTCGCTCGAACTGCTCTCGCGGATAAAGTCCTTCGACCACACGGCCCGCGACGAACCAGGCCGGCGTGCCGCGAACGCCCAAGCTCCGGCCGAGCGCCTCGGCTCGATCTACGAGCGCATAAGCGCCGCCGTTCTCGAGCCCAGCATGCATCGCTGCGATATCGATACCTGCTTCAGCCGCGTGGCGGTCGATGACTCGTCTGTCGCCGAGATCCTCGCCAAGCGCGAAGTGAGCGGTAAACAGCGCCTTCTCAAGCGCGGGGAAGGAATGCGGCGCGCGGCGCCGGGTCCACTCGGCGGCGGCGAGCGCCATGCGCGTGTTGGGAAGGCGATCCGGCCAAATGAGCGGCAGGTCCGCCGCCCGGGCCTCCGCCTCGATATACGCATACATCGGTCCGTTGCGTTGACCGACGGCGCGGCCACCCGGCGGAATGTCCGGATGAGCCTGGAACGGCATGTCCACCACTTCGAAGCCATGACTTTCGAAGATCGTGTTGCGCTGCTGCCCGACATAACAGAACGGGCACAGGAAGTCGTACCAGTGAATTACCCGGCGCGCTCCGCTCAACTCTTCTGTCGCGGATAGCGGTTCATCCGCCGGAACCGCATCGAGCATGTCTGCCAAGATCGAAACTCCGCGCGGAGGATCACGAACGGACGCGCGCCAACAGCCGCCTAGAGCAAATGCTCTACGCGGATCGGCAACTCACGCAAGCGGCGGCCGGTCGCATGGAACACCGCGTTGGCTATCGCGGGCGCCACGCCCGTCAACGCCACCTCGCCAAGACCTTTCACGCCGGCGCTGTTGAACGTCGTGTCGGGCTTGTCGATGAACTCCACCTCGATCG
>DASZRM010000214.1:0-53256 GCA_035549135.1 Rhizomicrobium sp.
AGACCGGCATCCAGCGCCGACAGCGCCACGCCGATCGCGCGCGCGGCCGTCTGGATTCGGGCGCTCTCGAAAGTCTGCATCAGTTGCTTGAACCCCTGGCCCTCCTCGCAGCCGAGGAGGCATGCGGCCGGCGCTTCGAAACCGTCAAAACCGATCTCGTACTCCTTCATGCCGCGATAGCCGAGCACTCTGATCTCGCTCCCGCGCATGCCCGCCGCCGGAAAGGGATCGCGGTCCGATCCGCGCGGCTTTTCGATGACGAACATCGAAAGCCCGCGATAGTCTGCGCTCGCCGGATCGGTGCGCGCCAGCAAAGTCATCACATCGGCGCGAGAGGCATGGGTGATCCAGGTTTTCGATCCATAAAACTTGTATACGTCGCCATGACGCTCTGCGCGTGTGCGCAGGCTTCCCAGATCGGAACCGGTATCGGGCTCGGTGAACACGGCTGTCGGCAGCGACGCGCCGCCGGCGATGCGTGGCAGCCAAAGATCGCGCTGCTCCTTGGAGCCGCCAGCGAGAATGAGCTCGGCTGCGATCTCCGAACGCGTGCCGAGCGAGCCGACGCCGATATAGCCCCGCGAGAGCTCCTCGGAAACCACGCACATAGCCGTTTTGGAGAGGCCGGCTCCGCCATATGTCTCCGGAATCGTGAGGCCGAAGACGCCCAGCGCGCCCATCTCGGATATGATCTCAAGCGGAATGAGCTCGTCGTTGAGGTGCCAGCGGTGCGCAAAAGGCGCGATCTTCTGCTGCGAAAAGCGGAAAAACTGCTCGCGCGCCATGTTCATGGTTTCGTCCAGGCCGGGATCTTCGATCGTCACCGCGCCAGCGTGGGCGGCGAGATGTTGGGCGATCGACTGGCGCGCCTGGCGCGAATTTCCAAACGACGCCAGCTCGCGCACCGTGGGCGTCCGGAAGCTCTCCAGATCCGACTCGTCGAGTCCCATGTCGCAAGGTCTAGCGATTTCGCCCTGGCTCATAGGAACGCCGCCCGTGAGCTGGGCGAGATATTCGCCAAACGCGCTTTGCAGAATCAGCGATTCGATGTCGCCCAACCGTTTGTCGCGCTCGAGGCGCCTCGCCCACCGGGCCATCTGGCGAAGCGCCTCGACGGTCGTGGCGCACCAGGCCAGAGCATGGACGGCGCGCTGCTCGCGATCGAGGGCCTGGCGGGTCGGCGCGCCGTCGGGAGCCACAAGGCGCAGGACCCTGTCCCGCGCCGCGACAAGAAATCCTTCCGCGGCCAGCGCGGCCTCGTCGCACTTCGCGAGCAGATGGGGAAGAAGATCCATTCTTTAGCCCGGTCGCTTTCACATCGACCTTAGCCGCGTTTGCGCCGACGCGCATCCAGATCCGTGCGGCCGCGGGCCTTGCGCGACAGTCGCGCTTCGGCGATCAATCTTGCGCCATTGGATGGAGCCATAGCCCTATGACTAGATTTTCTCGCGCCGCCTTCGCCGCCGCAGCGGTGCTCGTCGCTTTGCCCGCGCTGGCGGGGAGCGATCTCGATCCAGCAAGCCTCAAGGCGCTGAAAAGCTATACGCTCTCCATGGACAAGATCCGGGCGATGCAGGCGGCTATGGACGAAGCCAAGCAGACGCGCGTTCTCGGGGAGGAAAAATCGTCCGGTCAGGACAGCAAATCCATCGCAGAGATGGAAGCCAAGATTGCCGCCATGCCCGCCGCGATGGCGATCTATCGCAAGCACGGTCTGACCGCAGCCGACGCCGTTCTCATGCCGCTGACCCTGATGGACGCGGGGGTCGCCGTTTCCTATCCAGCCGCCGCCCCAAAGCTTGCCGATCGCGTTTCGCCGGCGCAGATCGCGTTCTACAAACAGCATCAGGCGGAACTGAAGTCGCTGCCCTGGCTGTTCGGCCGCGAATGATACTTTGTGGCGCCACCGGCTCGCCGCCGTCCTCGATATAATCGCGGTCGCGTCTCCGCTCGTCATCGCCCGGATGCCCATGACGGCCGAGAATCGGCAGTCGCCTGAGCGCGACGGCGCTGCGCCGCAACGTCAGTGTCGGCGAGATCGTTCTCGCCACCATCGCACAGTCGGGTCTGTCGCTGGCGCCCGCTCATCAATCTGCGCGGATCGTGTCGGTCGTGGCGAACAGCTTTGTCGCCGGATGGCCGGGGCATGCCGGCCTAATCGCGCGAGGCTTCCATTGCGTCCTCAAAAGTCCGCAGGCCCGGGCGTCGCGCGCTCACGAGCACCGCCATATTTCCGGGAGGGTGCTCGTTTCTCCACATCCTGGTATGGGCGCGCGGAATGTCGGCCCAGGCGAAGACGTCGGACATGCAGGGATCGAGCCTGCGCTCCAGCATCAGCGTATTGGCCTGGCTGGCCTGTTTGAGATTGGCGAAGTGCGAGCCCTGGATGCGCTTCTGGCGCATCCAGACATAACGCGCGTCAAAGCTGATGTTGTAGCCCGAGGTGCCGGCGCAGAACACCACCATGCCCCCGCGCTTGGCGACGAGGCAGGACACCGGGAATGTCGCCTCACCCGGATGTTCGAACACCATGTCGACATCGTTGCCCTTGCCGGTGACGTTCCAGATCGCCTTGCCGAACTTGCGCGCTTCCTTGAGCCAGGCCTCGTATTCGGGCGAACCAACCTTCGGCATCGCCCCCCAGCAGAAGAATTCCTTGCGATTGATCACCGCCTTGGCGCCGAGCGACAGAACGAAGTCGCGCTTGCTCTCGTCGGAGATCACGCCGATCGCATTGGCGCCGCTGACGGCGCACAGCTGAACTGCGAAGGAGCCGAGCCCCCCGGACGCGCCCCAGACGAGCACATTGTGGCCGGGCCTCAAGATGTGCGGCCGATGGCCGAAGAACATCCGATAGGTCGTCGCAAGCGTCAGCGTGTAGCAGGCCGATTCCTCCCAGGTCAGATGCTTGGGCCGCTCCATGAGCTGACGGTCCTGCACGCGCGCGAATTGGGCGAAGGAGCCGTCTGGCGTCTCGTAGCCCCAGATGCGTTGCGACGGCGAAAACATCGGATCGCCGCCATTGCACTCCTCGTCGTCTCCATCGTCCTGGTTGCAGTGCACGACCACCTCGTCGCCAACTTTCCAGCGCCGCACCTTTGAGCCAACCGCCCATACGACGCCGGAAGCATCCGATCCGGCGATATGGAAGGGATGTCCGTGTCCGTCGATGGGGGAGACGGGCTGGCCCAGCGCCGCCCAAACGCCATTGTAGTTGACCCCAGCGGCCATCACGAGAACGAGGACGTCGTGGCTGTCGAGGGGCCAGGTCGGCACGACTTCGACTTTCATCGAAGCCTCTGGCGGACCGTGCCGTTCCTTGCGAATGGCCCAGGCGTACATCCGGGCCGGCACGTGGCCGAGCGGTGGAATTTCTCCCACCTCGTAGAGGTCCCTTAAGGCCTCGAGCGAGGGCCTGGCGGCGCCGGACATGTTGCGGTTCCCCAAGATGCGACGGCGAATACAACGCGCCAAGTAGGCCGGGGCTTCTGCTGCAATGCAATAGAAATCGGCGCAAGCGGAAAGGGGAAATTACAATTCAGGAAATAAAGTTACCAATTTCGACCCTGAGGACGACCGCCAAGCCCTGTTTTGCGGCCTTTGGCTTTGCCGGCGATTTCCCTGAGCTTTTGCGCCTGCAACATGGACAGGGCGCTGTCGGGAGGGCCTTTATCCGGATCGCGAAAGGCGCGGCCATAGCGTTCCACGCGGCTTTCGACGGATCCCAGAAATTCCCCCTCCCAGGGCGACAATGAGACGTCCGCGGCATCCGCCGCTTTGCGCGCGCGCTTGAGCGCTCTTAAGGCGGCGCGCTTGGCGCGGGCGCGATCGGCCTTGCGGCGCTGCGCGGCGGTGACGATTTTCGCCCTCACCGCGCGCCTCAATGGGCCGTATGCGGATCGCGCTCGCCAGCCTTGACGGCCGCCGGAATGACATCGATCGCCACCGGGCACGTGTAGAACGGCGAGCGCGCGCAATTCGGATTGTATGCTTCGTTGAAATCTATGGTGACCGCCTTCGGCGGGAATGCGCCATAGTCGGCCACATCGACATAGCGGCCGGCCCCGTAGGTCTGTTTGCCGGTCAGATCGTCGATGAAGAAAGCCGACATTTCTTCGATCTTCGTCCGATCGTCCGCGTAGAAGGGCAGCGTCACGGTTTTCCCCGCAAGGACGAAAGTGGCGTCGCCGGCATGAAAGAACTCCTTGTCGGTGCCGCGCGAGGTGCGAAAGACGCGCGCGGGCCGTTGCGGATCGGCCTTGAATGCGGCGGTGACGCGATAGGCCGGATCATATGGAAAGAAATCGACGCCCTTGAAGTCCTTTGCTGCTTTCGCATTCTGATTGTAGACCATGATGCGCGCGCCGATCACGCCCGCGGACACCTGTGTTGGAGTTCCCCGGATATCGATGGCGTCGGCGACGGGAATGCCTTTGGCGATTTCGGCTTCCGAATAGGTCCTGACGCCCATCTTCACCGAAGGACGCCCGTCCTTGACCGTAGCGGTGAGCACGCCGCTTGGCGCGACGCCCTTAGTCCAGCGATAGGTCTCGGGCTTTCCTTTAACCCCGACGAGCGTGGCGACATCGCCGTTGCGCAAATAGGCCGCGTCCTGGATTTTCAGTATTGCGAAATGGGCCTTCGCCCAGGCGATATTCGCCTCGGCGAGCTCGCGCGTCCAAGTCTGCTGCGGGGTGGCGGCGAACCCGCTCGACCACGACGTCGCCAAACAGACTACGAGCATCCGCATCGCGATTTTCATATTTTTCAGGCTCGCCCGATGGCCGCATGCAGCAGATTAATCGGCGCGCAACGTTAAGCAAGCCGCAACGCCGAACGGCCTATTTTGCGCCATGGCGCTAGGGGCGCGGTCAAAAGAGGTTAACCGGGAAACGGCGGCTGCGATTGTTTCCGCCGGCGTCGTCGCCGCTTATGCGCTGCTGCTTGCGCTGCGCTTCGTTCGGGGCCAATGGGTGTTGGACGAACGCGGTCGTCCCATCATCGTCGACTTCCTGGAGGTGTGGACGGCCGGCCTGTCGGTCCGCAATGGAAACCCGTCCGGCCCTTATGACTGGATGGCGCATCATGCAGCCCAGGTGTCGGTCGTGGGCCATGCCTTTCCCGGATTTCTAGGCTGGCTCTACCCTCCGCCCGCGCTCTTCCTGGCCGCCGGACTGGCGGCGATGCCCTACGCCGCGGCGTTCATATTTTGGGTCGTCGCCACGGCCGCGCTGTACTCAGCCGCGATTTGGAAAATCACCGGACGTCCCGCGGCTGCGCTTGTGGCGCTCGCCATGCCGGCCGCGTTCGGAAACGCCAGCGTCGGCCAAAACGGCTTTTTCACCGCCTCGATTTTGGGTCTTGGGTTGCTTGCGCTGAAGGAAAGGCCCCGCCTTGCGGGAACGTATGTCGGACTTCTTGCATACAAGCCCCAATTCGCCGTTCTGCTTCCCCTGGCGCTGGCCTTTGGCCGAAACTGGCGATCGCTTGGCGCAGCCGTCGTCGTGGCGGTCTTGCTCATGGGCCTGTCGCTGGCGGCATTCGGGACGGCGCCGTTCGTGGGCTTCTTCCATTCTCTGCCGATGACTGCGCGCACGATCTTGGAGCATGGAACCGCGGGCTTCGCCAAACTTCAAAGCGTCTATGGCTGCGCGCGCTGGCTGGGCGCGGACGGCCGGACGGCCTATGTTGCGCATGGCTGCGCGGCGCTGGTCGTCGCCATCTCCTCCATCTGGCTGTGGTCGCGAGACTGCCCGTTCGCGCTCAAGGCGTCTGGATTGGCGATTGCGGCTATTTTTGTCACGCCGTATGTCTACATGTACGATTTTCCGGTTCTGGCTCTGCCGTTCGCATTCCTCTTTCGGGCCCGTCATTTCGACAATCTCGAGTGGGGCGCGGTGATTGTCCTGAACGCCGCCATGGCGTTCTACGTTTGGCGAGCCGTTCCGATCGGACCTATGCTGGCGCTGCTCGCCGGCGCGCTGGTCCTACGCCGCTATCTCGAACACAAGCGCGATGTATTGCGTTCCGGCTCGGCCGGCTGTGTAGTGCCGTAGATGACCGATCGCGGCCACCGCGACAAACCTTGGATCTTTCGCACCTATGCCGGCCACTCGAGCGCGGCGGCCTCCAACGCGCTCTATAGAGCCAATTTGGCGAAGGGGCAGACCGGGCTTTCAGTCGCCTTCGATCTGCCCACTCAGACCGGCTACGATAGCGACGATGCGCGCGCCGAAGGCGAAGTAGGAAAAGTTGGCGCGCCGGTCTCGCATCTGGGTGACATGCGCGCGCTGTTCGACGGGCTTCCGCTCGAACGCATGAACACCTCGATGACCATCAATGCGCCGGCGATGTGGCTATTTGCGCTCTATATCGCCCTTGCCGATGAGCAAGGCTGCGCCCGCGAGAAGCTTCAGGGCACGATTCAGAACGACATCATCAAGGAATATCTGGCGCGGGGGACCTACATCTTTCCGCCCGCGCCGGCGCTTCGCCTGACGACCGACACGATCGCGTTCGCGACGATGGAAACGCCGAGGTGGAATCCGATCAATCTCTGCTCCTATCACTTGCAGGAGGCCGGCGCCGACGCCGTCGAGGAGGCCGCCTTCGCGCTCGCCGGCGCCGTCGCTGTCCTCGACGCGACGCGGGCGCGAGCCGACATGCCTGCAGCGGAGTTTCCGGCGGCCGTCGGCCGCATCTCCTTCTTCGTGAATTCGGGCGTCCGCTTCATCACGGAAATCTGCAAGCTGCGCGCCATGGCGCGAATCTGGGACTCCATCTGCCGGGAGCGATACGGCGTGAACGATCCGAAGCTGCGGCTATTTCGCTATGGCGTGCAGGTCAATTCGCTAGGACTGACCGAGCAGCAGCCGGAGAACAATGTCTATCGGGTGCTTTTCGGCATGCTTGGGGTCACGCTCTCAAAACGCGCGCGGGCGCGGGCCGTGCAGTTGCCGGCGTGGAACGAGGCGCTCGGCCTGCCGCGACCCTGGGATCAGCAATGGTCGCTTCGGCTTCAACAGATCGCCGCCTATGAAACCGACATGCTCGACCACGAGGACATTTTTGACGGCTCCAAGGCGATAGAAGCCAAAGTCGATCGGCTCGAGGCTCAAATTTTGGAGGAATTGGATCGCATCGAGAGTCTGGGCGGCGCGGCGGCGCAGCCAGCGATCGAATATATGAAGCAGCGGCTGGTCGCCTCGAACGCCGCGCGGCTGGAGGCGATCGAACGCGGCGAAGAGATCCGCGTCGGCGTCAACGCCTATACCGAGAGCGAGCCCTCGCCGCTGACGGCCAGCGGCGGGCATTTCGTCAGCGTCGATGAAAGGGCTGAGGAGGAGCAGATTGAGCGCCTCAGACACTGGAGGGGCGAGCGGGACGCGGCAGGCGTTGCGCGCGCAATTGCGGCCCTTGAGCGGGCCGCGCAAGACGGCGCCAATCTCATGCCCGTCTCCATCGATTGCGCCAAGGCCGGCGTCACCACGGGCGAATGGGCGGGCGCCTTGCGAAAGATATTCGGAGAGTACCGCGCGCCGACGGGCGTCGCCCCATCGGGTCCCAGGCGCAACGACGCGCGAATCGGGGCCCTGCGTGAGGCCGTCGATGAGGCTTCGGCGCGGCTCGGCCGACGACTGGCCATGCTGATCGCCAAGCCCGGACTGGACGGTCATTCCAACGGCGCCGAACAGCTTGCGCTTCGCGCCCGCGATGCGGGCGTCGCGGTTGTCTATGAGGGTATCCGGTTTTCGCCCGATGAGATTGTGGCCGCCGCGCTGACGAGCCGTCCGCACATTGTCGGCCTCTCGGTTCTTTCCGGCGGCCATGTACGCCTGGCGAAGGAGATCGCGCGCAAGCTTTCGCAGGCCGGACTGGGCGAAACAATGATCGTGGCGGGCGGCATCATTCCGGCAGAGGACGAGGCGGCGCTCAAGGCGGCAGGCGTCGCCGCCATATTCACGCCCAAGGATTTCGACCTCGACGCCATCATGCGAAAGCTGATCGGTCTCGCCCTGGAGCGATGAGCTCGATTGTGGCGCGCCGCCGCAATCGCGCCGCGATCGTTCCACGCTTGGTCCAAATCTCGGCCTCAAATCGTCAAGCCGCGGCCACGAACCGGTTCGTTAATTCGCCCTGGCAGGGATTAACCATGCTGGGGGAGTAGACGATGATCGCCTATTACAGGCCCAGGCAGAACGACGACGCTCAGCCGCGGCGGGCCCGTTCCAGCCTTTCCCGCGATCTGTTGCATGGACTTACGCCTGAGCAATTCAACGACGAGGCAGAGGCGCTCGCCCGCGCCAGGGCCCTGACGCCTGCGGCCCGCGCAAGGCTCAAGGCCCAGCTGATCGAGCGGCTGAAAACGCCCATCGACGAGCCGAGCTGGGGGCCTGATTGGGTGCGGCGCGGCGAGAATGTCGCCGCCCACCGGCATCGGCCGGGAATGATGGCGCGGCTCAGCCCCTTTGGCCGCGAGCGAGAAGACAAACCAGACGTCGATCCGCTCAGCGAGAAAGACCGCACCGACGCCGACATCATCGCCCGCAACATGGAAAAGAGTCGGCAGGTCGCCCACTACCGCCCGCTCTATCTTGCGGCGGCGCTTCTGGCGATCGGCGTCGCGCTGCTCGCCATGTTCGTGGACTACCAGATCATTCGCGGCGACGTGTGGACGCGCGCGCTCGCCAACGAGTTCATGGTCGTGCCGGCCAGCCTGCAAAGTTCGGTTGTTTTCAAGAGCATGCAGGTGCTGTTCGCCGTGCTGATCGTGCATTTCATGCTCAAGATCACCGGGGTCTATGGCCGCAATGCGATGATCGTGGCGGCGTTTGCGCTGGCCATCGTCATGATCGGCTCGCTCGGCTATCTCGTCGCCTACAACAATATGGCGGGCGCGACCTCGGCCGCGCGCGATCAACGGATCGAAACGCCGCAAGGCGCGCCCGATTCGATCGAACAGCTCTTCGCCTCCGCGCGGCCTTCAGGGCGTCAGGACGGCTTTCAACCGGCCGCGCAAGTCGACCGGGCCGATATGGGCCCGGGGGTCTCGCTCGGTCTTCCAAAGATATCGCAAGCCTCCCTCGCCGACGCCGATTCCTGGGTCTGGCTCGCCTTCGCCAGCGTCATCTTCTTCATTGTGACGACCGTAGCCGCGCTTTACATGCAGACGACCGAGAACAATGTGCGTAATCTGCACATCGCGCGCGATTATGGGCATCGCCGGCGGCAATTCGCGCAGCTTCAGCTTCTTGAGCTTGCCGATCCGCATGAGGCCGCGTAAGCCTTGGCCGGGGAGGGCGCAATGCGGATCATGCTGGCGGCGGCGACGGTCGCGGCGCTTGCGGGCGGGGGAGCGCTGTCGGTTATGGCGGCGCGAAATGCGCCGGCGCTCCAGCGCCTCGCCGACCAGGACGAGGACGCAGCGCAGTCCCCGCGGCGCATTGTCATCGGGCTCGACCTCTCGAGAAGCAATCCGCTCATCGAAAATCCGGACTTCGCGTCCAAGGTTGCGCGGCGCATTGCGGGCGAGGTAAGCGATCTTGGCTTCGCTTCCGAAGTGCATGTGCGCACATTCGGAAATTTCGACACCTCGTCGAACACTTTCGCCTATGACGCGGTGATCTCAAGGCGGGCGCGGCCTGAAAAGGTTGCAGCCGAGATCGAGAAGCTGGTGTCGAGCGTGCCCGATCTTGTGGAGCGCGGGAAATGGCGCGCCCAGAATGCCACCAACATCGTGGGTTTTCTCGACAACGCGGTTGAAGCGATCGGCTGCGATGATCTGCCCACCATCGTGATCCTTGCCTCGGACGGCGTTGAGGATTCCGAATATGCGCGCCTCAAGTTCGAGGACGCGCGCCTTCCCGATCCGCAGGACCATCCGTTCCGCGGCTGCGCAGAACTGCAGATTCTGGGCATCGGACAGGGGACGCGAAGCCCTAGCCAGACCCTGCGGCTCAAGGCCATGTGGGGCCGATGGGCGAAAGCAGCGGGTTTCGCCCGTTTTGTCGGTCTCAACGACTGGTAAAGCGCTAACCATTTGATTTCAAAGAGATATGTACGCACCACTTGATTTGACAGGCACACTACTCTATTATACAGAGTACTTTGCAATTTGAGAGGCGCCCATGTCGATTTCTCGCGATGAAGCGCAACGGGCCCTGAGCGAGGCCCAGCGCACGCAACAGCGCAGCGCGACCCTGCGTGGATACGAGACTGCGGCGCCATTTCTATTTCTCTGGGCCGCGATCTGGTTCGCTGGCTATGGCTCGCAGGATCTTGGCTCCCCTCTGTTGGCCAGGTGGACCTTTCCCATCCTGAGCCTGTTCGGGTGGCTCGCATCGATGGTCATCGGCTTTCGCGGAAAGACGCAGCCGGGCGCTCACGCCGGCGGCATGACGCTTCGCTGGTTGCTCGCCCTGGTCGCCTACGCCGTTTTCGCCGCAGGCGTGGCGGGAATCATGGGGCCGGTGAACGGAGCCCAGATCGGCGCCTTTATCCCGATGATCGTCGCCCTCACCTATGCGCTCGCCGGTCTATTCTTCAACGCCACGCGCTTTGTGATTGCGGGCGCTGCGATCGCCGCGCTCACGCTCGGCGGCTATTTCTATCTGCCGTCGCATTTCATGCTTTGGATGGCGTTTGTGGGCGGCGGCGCGCTCGCGCTTGCGGGCATTTGGATGCGGAGCGCCTGACCGTGGACCAACCCGACGCCATCGTCCATCAGCCTGTACGTCTCAAGATCATGGCGGCCCTGAAAGCCCTGCCCGAAAACGAGAAGCTCGAATTCGTGCGGCTCAAGGCGCTCGTCGGCGCGACGGAAGGAAATCTCGGCGCGCATATCGGAACGCTCGAAGAGGCCGGTTATGTGGAAGTCGAAAAGGATTTCGTCGGCAAGAAACCGCGCACCCGCATAGGCCTGAGCACAAAAGGCCGGCGCGCATTCGAGGAATATGTCGCCTATCTGCGCGACATCATCAATCAACCCGGCGCTTGAGGGAGGGGGCCATGCATGTGTCCGATATCGTTCCGGCGGGCTGGATTCACGCCGTCGCCTGCCTTGTCGCGCTGGCCGCCGGCGCCTGGAATATTGCGCTGCCCAAGGGCACGTCCACGCATCGCGCCATGGGCCGCGTTTACATGACCTCGATGATCGTTCTGAATGTGAGCGCGTTCTTCATCTTTAGTTTCGACATCGCAAGCTTCTCGCCGTTCCGTGCCGGGCCTCACGTCTTCGGCCTTTTCCACTGGTTCGCTGTGGCGGCGCTCGTCTTTATCGCCATCGGCTGGTACGCGGCGCGGCGCCAGGACCGCGCCTTCTGGGCCTACGTTCATCCGACGATGATGCTGCTCAGCTATTACGATCTGGTCGGCGGCGGAATCAACGAGGCCTTCACGCGGGTCAATCCCCTGCGCGCCATCCTCGTCGAATCGGCGAAGTCGGTTGGGCCGCACCGGCAGCCGCCGGTGATCGGTATGACCCAAACGCTGTGGATGGCGCTGATTATCGTGCTTCTCGTTTATTTCGTCGCGCGCGTCGCGCGGTTGAGACGCCAAAGTCGCATCCGGGCGCAGGCCTGACGAAGGAGGCGACGATGTCGGCCGTCATCAATGTTGTCCTCGGCGCGCTCATCGCGGCCGCGCTCGTTCTACCGGAGCGCGCCGAAAAATGGGCGACTGCGGCTAAAACCCAAGTTGCGCGCGAATGCGCTCAGGCGTCGCGCCCGCACCGCGAAGCGCGCGCAGCGTCACGGACGAATCTCTCTTTGAAAATTTCTTTCCATTCGCATCGAGAATGAGCCTGTGATGGGCATAGGCGAGGGCCGGCAGATCCAGAATCGATTGCAGCAGCCGCTGGATATGTGCGGCCGCAAACAAGTCGTGACCGCGCGTAACAAGAGTTATCCCCTGATACGCGTCATCGACCACGACAGCCAGATGATAGGCGGCTGGCAATTCCTTGCGCGCCAGCACCACGTCGCCCAGCAGCAGGGGCTCGACCTCGATCGAGCCGCTCTCGCCATTCGGGCCGGACCCTCGCTCTTCGAACCTGAGGGGCCCGGCGATCGCCGCCGCTTTGGCCGCATCGAGACGCAGCGCGAACGGCGCGCCGGACTGGATACGCCGGCGGCGTTCGTCGTCAGGCAAATGGCGGCAGAGTCCCGGATAGGTCGGCCCCTCGGCGCCATGGGGCGCGCCGGCGGCGCGTGCGATTTCCGCGGCGATTTCCTTACGGGTGCAAAAACAGGGGTAGACCAACATGCGCTCCTGAAGCCGCTGCAGCGCCTCGCGATAGGCGAAGGCGCGTCTCGACTGGCGCAAGACCGGCTCGTCCCATTGCAGCCCCAGCCAGCGCAAATCGTCGCAGATGGCCGCTTCGAATTCCGGACGGCATCGGTCCGGATCGATATCCTCAATGCGCAGGACAAATCGCTCGCCGGCTTCGAATGCGTAGAGCGCGGCATAGGCATGACCGAGATGCAGATAGCCGGTTGGACTTGGCGCGAAGCGCGTGACAAACATGGCGCTACATTACACGCTTCGCGTCATGCAGAAACCGCACCGCATTGCCTCGAAGGCGCATCTCGATCGGGCCATCACCGCGTTGCTCGCGGCGGACGCGCGGCTGCATCCAGTGGCGCGGCGCGCGGGCGCGCTCGGCTTCCGCAGGCGCCGCGATGAAGGCTTCGAAGCGCTCGCCTCCATCATCGTCAGCCAGCAGCTTTCGGTCGCCGCAGCCGACACGATTTTCCGCCGGCTGAAAGAAGTCGTAACGCCGTTTTCCGCAGAGACCATCCTTGCGGCGCCAGCAGAGACCTTGCGAAGCTGCGGCCTCTCCGCACCGAAGCAACGTCACCTCAAGTCCGTCGCAAACGCGATCCTGGGCGGGGCGCTCGATCTTTCTGCGCTGCGCAAACTCCATGACGATGAGGCGAGAGCTCAGCTCATGGCGATCAAGGGAGTCGGGCGCTGGACGGCGGATATCTATCTGATGTCGTCGCTTGGCCGCGCGGATATCTGGCCCGCGAATGATGTTGGCCTTCAGGCGGCCACGGCCCGGGCTCTCAATCTGCGCAAGCGACCCAACGAAAAGCAGATGGAAAAGCTCTCCCAGGTTTGGCGGCCCTGGCGCACGGTCGCAGCGAGGCTGTTCTGGATTCACGAAGACGGACTGCGCCGCGAAAAGAAGCTGGCCGAGGAAGCCGCCAAGGCGCAAAGAGCCGCGCGATCGCAGAAAGCCCGCCAATGACGCCCGCTGCGCTCACGGGTCCCCGAGCGCCGCCCCTTCGCGGAACCGCGACGCATCTCGTCGTCCTGCTTCACGGCTATGGAGCGGACGGCGAAGATCTCATCGGGCTGGCGCCAATTCTGCAGAGAGCCATGCCTGGCGCGGCTTTCGTCGCTCCCAACGCGCCCGAACCTTGCACCGGCGCGCCGATGGGCCGCCAATGGTTCGCCATTTCGCGACTTGATGTCGACGAAGCGCGCCGAGGCGTCGAGCGCGCGTCCGGCGCGCTCGAAACGTTTCTCGAATTTGAGCTTTCGCGGCTCAACCTGCCGTCCGATCGACTGGCGCTGGTCGGCTTCAGCCAGGGAACGATGATGGCGCTGCATGCGGCGCTTCGCGCCACTGCGAAGCCGGCCGCCGTCGTCGGATTTTCGGGCATGCTTGCCGGAGAGGCTCCGGCGCTGGGCGCGGACGCGCCGCCCGTTCTGCTCGTCCATGGCGCGGCCGACCCGGTAATCCCGGTCCAAGCTCTATTCGACGCGGCGGGCCGATTGGGCGCCGCCGGCGCGGCGGTGCAATGGCATGTCTCGCCCGGCCTTGGCCATTCAATCGACGAAACCGGCCTTGCGCTTGCCGCCCTGCATCTGTCTATGGCCTTTCGCGGCCAGTTGCGGCCTCGCGGCCCCGCCATCAGCTGCGCGATCGGCTGAAGCGTCGCGCGTTCGTCACGCCGAATCGGCTAGGCTGCGGCTTGGCAGTGGAGGCCCTTGCCCCTAAAGTCCGCCAGTAACAAGGAGACGCGTCTTCCAAGGGATTTTGTCGTGTTAGCCGCCGCGCGCTCGCCGGACAATTGTCCGGCGCTGGTGCTTAACGCCGACCATCGGCCGCTCAGCTACTTTCCGCTTTCGCTGTGGTCCTGGCAGGACGCCATCAAGGCCGTCTTCCTGGAGAGGGTGAATATTCTCGAAGAATACGACCGCGTGATCCATTCCCCGAGCTTCGCGATGAAGCTGCCTAGCGTGGTGTCGCTCAAGACTTATGTGAAGCCCGCGCGCAATCCGGCCTTCACCAGGTTTAACCTGTTCCTGCGAGATCGCTTCGAGTGCCAGTACTGCGGCCGCGGCGACGATTTGACCTTCGACCACGTCATTCCGCGCTCGCGCGGCGGGCGCACGACGTGGGAAAACGTGGTCACCGCCTGCGCCCCATGCAACCTGCTAAAGGGCGGCAGGCTGCCGCATCAGATTCGCATGCAGCCGCGCCATCCCCCGCACAGGCCCACCGTGAGCGAGCTACGCAACAATGGCCGGCGCTTTCCGCCCAACTACCTGCATGATTCTTGGGCGGACTACCTTTATTGGGACAGCGAATTGGAGCCTTGAGCCCAAGCGGCATTGTGAAGGTTTGGCGACGCGCGCCAACGCGGCAAAACTTCGCCAAATCGCGTTTTCATTCGCGCGCAGCCGGCAAATCCCTTTGGGGCGGGGAGGCGATTTCTCTATGATCCGCGCTCATCTTGAAGGCTGACGAAGATGTCCACGGTCCTTGTCACAGGCGGCTCAGGATTCATCGCGAGCCATACGATCGTCCAGCTTCTGCAGGCCGGCCATCAGGTGCGCGCGACGCTGCGCAATCTGCGACGCGCGGGCGATGTGCGGGCGATGCTGAAGCAGGGCGGCGTCGAGGCGGGCGACAGGCCCAGCTTTTTCGCGGCCGATCTGGAAAGCGACGCCGGCTGGGCCGAGGCCGCGCGCGGCTGCGACTTCGTTCTTCATATCGCTTCTCCCTTTCCTGCGGCCGTTCCCAAGGATGAGAACGAGCTGATCTCACCGGCGCGAGAAGGCGCCTTGCGCGTGCTTCACGCGGCGCGCGAGGCAGGCGTCAAGCGCGTGGTGCTAACCTCCTCGTTCGCGGCCGTCGGCTACGGCCACAGGCCGCAGGCCGCGCCCTTCGACGAAACCAGCTGGACCGACCTCCGCGGCTCGGGACTGACAGCCTATGTCAAATCCAAGACGATCGCCGAGCGCGCGGCATGGGACTTCGTCGCCAAGGAAAACGGAAAGATCGAGCTTGCGGTCATCAATCCGGTGGGCGTGTTCGGCCCTGTTCTGGCGGCCGACTACTCGACCTCGATCCTGCTTCTGACGCGCCTCTTGGACGGGGCCATGCCGGGATGCCCCCGGCTCTTTTTCGGGGTGGTCGACGTGCGCGACGTGGCGGACCTGCACATTCGCGCCATGACGAGCCCGGCCGCGAAAGGCGAGCGGTTTCTCGCTGTGGCCGGCGACTTTATGTCGGTCCAGGAAATCGCGCGCGTTCTGAAAGCCCGCTTGGGCGCCGCCGCGGCGCGCGTTCCCACGCGACAGGTCCCGAACTGGTTGGTGCGACTCGCCAGCCTGCGCGATCCGGCAGTCAAGCAGATCCTTCCCGAACTCGGAAAGCGAAAGAACGCGACCAGTGAAAAAGCGCGGCGCATGCTCGGTTGGACGCCTCGTTCGAACGAGGAGGCCATTGTCGCGGCGGCCGAAAGCCTTGTTCAGCTGGGCCTGCTCGGGAGCGGCAAGTAGGGCGCCCAGGCGCAATTCGCAGTCTGCGCGCGGCGGCTGGCCTAGGTTTCGGCAGAAG
Source organism: Rhizomicrobium sp. (assembly GCA_035549135.1). Classification (GTDB taxonomy): domain Bacteria; phylum Pseudomonadota; class Alphaproteobacteria; order Micropepsales; family Micropepsaceae; genus Rhizomicrobium. The sequence continues at coordinate 15,854 of DASZRM010000214.1, forward strand.
AGAATCTCGGATACTTGAACAGATCAAAATCGCGCTCGTAGAATTTGTAGAGCGCTTGCCTGACTTCTGGATCCGAGGCCTCCGAGGGAACGGCGGAGGTCGATTTGTTGACGTGCGGAAGCAAGATCGGACGCCCGAATATTCGCTCGGAAACCTGCGCGAAGCCATCGTTCAGCCGCTCGAAACGCAAGACCGTGTCGACAATGGGCATTCCTCCTTCGTCGAAAAGAAAATCCGACTGCGGTCGTATTTGGCGGTCCTCGTTCCATTCATCGAGCATCAGAGTGAAATGTCGGAAAGTGAGCCCTTCGTCGGCCCTGACTCCTTCCTTGCGAAAGCGATAAGCCGATACCGCGCGTTCATAGGGATTTCGCACGACCGCGAATTTGTAGCTCGCCGCGAAGGCCTTGGCCGAAACAAAACCCAGTTCCACATATTCTCGCGCATAGAGATGGGCAAGGCGCGGGGGCCCGGATTCCCCCGGACGCTTCCTTCGCAGAAGCAGCTCGCCGCGCTCTTTCCACGTCAAGCCGTGCTGCGCGAGAAAGACATGCTCGACGCTCTGGCCGCCGGTTTTCGGAATGTGAACGAAGATTGTTGAAAATCGTCGCGAATACATGTGCGCTCAGGCTCGCAGTGAAGCTGGGCGCCACATCGCGACCATGGGCGGGGCGCCGGGCGGGCTCGCGCCAGGCCTTGCGATCCAATCGAACGCCGGATCAGCCTGAAACGCCGCCGCGAATAGACACGCGAGCGCTCCTGCGTCGGCCTCACTCGCTCGGCGCGGCTGGCGAGCGGCGGCCAGAAGGGCGTGGCGGTCTTCGCTCATATTCGCGTGGATAGCGCGATGGCGAGCCTGCAGCCGGCCTTGATGGATTCGCTCAGAAGGCGATAGGCCGGCGCTTCCTCGGCGCCCAGCGCGATCGCAGTGTCGCGATGGGCGATCTCGTCCGCCCGAAAATCCGCGACAACGGCCTTCAGCTCGGGATCGGCGCCGGCGAGCGTTTCGATCTGGCCCGCATAGTGCTCGTCGATCACCTCCTCAACCGCAGCCGTGCAGGCGAAAGCCGCCTTCTCGCCCATCAAGGCCGTGACCGCTCCGAGGGCGAAGCCAGCGAACCGCCAGACTGGCTCAAGAGCCGTCGGCCGCACCCGTCGTTCGACAATCAGCCGGTCAAACGTCGCGAGATGGCGTTGCTCCTGATCGGCCATGCGCCGGATGGCGTCCGCCGCAGGGCCCTCACCGAACACCGCAAGTTGCCCTTCATATATTCGCACCGCTCCATATTCGCCCGCATGATCGACGCGAATCATGGAATGGACGTCGTCAGCCGCAGCGCCAGGCGCCGCGGGGCGGGATTTGCGCGTCATGGCGCTCTTTTCACCAGCATCGTCGACCCGAAAATCGCCGCCCCGAGAGACAGGATCGCATTATATCCCGCGAGCGAAATCCCGAAGAGCCGCCAGGCCGCGGCGTCGCAGCGCACTTCGCCCGGCGCATTGAGGTCGCCCATCCCCGTAAAGGGATGAAATGCACCGGTGCAGGCGGCCGGGCCCGGGAAGAAATGCCATTCCACGCCCGCCTGGTAAAATCCGATCGCTCCCGAAATCGCCACGAGGACGATTGTCGCCCCCGCCAGCAGGCGCGCATCCCCCTTGAGCGCAAACGCGCCCGGAATTCCCACGATCGCGGCGCCGATCAGCGGCCAGCGCTGCCAGTGGCACATCTCGCAGGGCGGAAAATGCGCGAGATATTGAAATCCCAGCGCGCCCGAAATCAGCGCCAGCGCCAAAAGTCCAAGACCGAGCGCAATAGTTCTGGCGTTCATTTCGCGAAAATCCTGCTTTCGTCTTCGAAGGCCTTGAACTCGATCGCGTTGCCGCTGGGATCGAGAACGAAGAACGTCGCCTGCTCGCCGGGAAGTCCGGCGAAACGGATGTCGGGCTCTATGATGAATCGGACATTCGCCTTCTTTAGGCGCTCGGCGAGCGCGCGCCAGGCCTCCATCGTAAGAATCGCGCCGAAGTGCCGAACAGGAACTTCTTCGCCGTCAACAAGATTATGCGCTTTGTGTCCGCCTTCGTTCGGGCTTAAATGGGCCACGATCTGGTGGCCGAAGAAATCGAAATCGACCCAGTCGTCGCTGCTGCGGCCTTCCGCGCAGCCAAGAACGCCGGCGTAGAACGCGCGCGCCGATCCGAGGTCATGGACCGGAAATGCAAGATGAAAACGCGGACGCGAAATCATGGCGGCGCCTCAGGACATTGGAAACGAAGGGAAGCCCATGCGTAGAACGAAGGCAACCCGCAATTTGGTGACCGCAAGACGCGAACTGCTCAAGATCGAAGGCCGCGCCGTGGAAGTGAGCGTCCGGCTCAATCCGCGCGCTCGCCGGCTGATCGTCAAGGTGCATCCCACGACCGGCGAGGTCACGGTCACCGCGCCCTCGCAACGTGCGCTTGACAAGGCCATGGAGTTCGCCCGCGGCCAGGGGGACTGGATCGCCAGGCAGCTGTCGCGCGTGCCGGCGCCGGTGTCGCTCTGCGCCGGCGCGTCTCTGCCTTTGCGGGGCCGCATGCATGTTGTGCGCGAGGGGGCGCCTGGCCGGGGCGTGGCCTGGGTCGAGGACGGCGGGCTCTGCGTCACCGGCGCCCGGGAGCACCAGCCGCGCCGGATCCTCGACTTCCTGAAACGCGAGGCGCGCGCCGAACTCGAGGCGCGCTCACTCGAATTCGGATCTAGGCTCGGCGTGCGCCATCGACGCATCACTGTGCGCGACACTGCTAGCCGCTGGGGCTCCTGCTCGGCCGGACGCTCCCTGTCTTATTCCTGGCGCCTCATTCTGGCGCCGCCCTTCGTGCTGGATTACGTGGTCGCGCATGAAGTCTCGCACATGCGAGAGATGAATCACGGTCCCAGATTCTGGCGCCTTGTGGCGAGCCTTGTCGGCGATGTCCGCAAGCCGCAGCGTTGGCTACGCGAGCACGGATCGGAACTTCATCGTTACGCGGCGCGAAACTAGCGACATCGCCCGGCGCCGGAGTCACGAATGGGCTCGATTCCCGTCCGCAGACGGCCTTAAACTCGCGCCGAAATTCGGGGATGGCGAACATGCTTCGGCGTTGCGTTTTCGCGGAGCTGGCGGCGGCTCTCGTACTCCTCGCGACCTCTGCATCGGCGGCCGGCGCACCCGTGTTCAAGACGCAAGAAGGCGACTACGTCGCAAAGGAATTCAAATTCGAATCGGGCGAATCGCTGGCCCGGTTGAGGCTTCACTACACAACTCTGGGCGAGCCCCATCGAGACCGGCGCGGGCGCATCGACAACGCCGTGCTTATTCTGCATGGCACCGGCGGCGACGGCCATCAGTTCTTGCGCCCGCAATTCGCGGAGGTTCTGTTCGCGCCCGGCGGTCTTCTAGATCCGGCGAAATACTTCATCATCCTTCCCGATGGGATCGGCCACGGGAAATCGTCGAAACCGAGCGACGGACTGCGTCTGAAATTCCCGCGCTACGACTATGGCGACATGATCCGCGCGCAACATGCGCTTGTTGTCGATGGGCTGCGCGTCAACCACCTCCGCCTGGTGATGGGCACATCGATGGGCTGCATGCAGTCCTTCATGTGGGGAGAGACCTGGCCCGATTTCGTCGACGCGCTGATGCCGCTCGCTTGTCTTCCTGTCGAGATCGCGGGCCGCAACCGCATGTGGCGCGAAATGATCATCGAGGCGATCCGCAACGATCCGGCCTGGCTGAACGGCGAATACAAGAACGAGCCTGAGGCCGCGCTGCGCACGGCCGCCGACCTTCTGGTTCTGGTCGGAACGCCGCCGCTCCTGGCGCAGAAGCAATGGCCGACGCGCCAGGCGGCGGACGTCCACCTCGCCGAAGCGGTCGACCGCTACGTGACGGAGATCGACGCCAACGACCTTCTCTATCAGATCGAAGCGTCGCGCGACTACGATCCGTCCGCCGGGCTCGAACGGATCAAAGCGCCTGTGATGTGGGTCAATTCCGCGGACGACTTTATCAATCCGCCTGAGCTTGGGATCGCCGAACGGGCGGTCAAGCGCATTCCGCGCGGCCAATTCATTCTCATTCCAATCAGCGAAAAGACTCACGGTCACGGAACGCACACCTGGGCGGCCGTCTGGAAAACCTACCTCGCCGAACTTCTGCAGGAGAGCCAGCCATGACCGCCCCCGCCGTCTTGGCGGCCGTCGCCTGCGCGGTCTGAAGCCTACGTTCCGCTCTTTCCGAACAAGCTCTCGAGAAGCCGGTCGAAGCCGGTCTGGTCGTCGGTCGCTTCGGGCGCGGAGACCGGCGGAGGAGCCAGCGTTGCGCCAGGCAGCGGCCGCGCCGGCAGACCTTCTTCCGCAGATTCCATGAAGGTCTTGAAAATTCTCGCGGGCAGGCCGCCGCCTGTCGCATGGACCATCGGCGCGTTGTCGTCGTTGCCGACCCACACGCCACACACAAGATCGGCGCTGAAGCCGACGAACCAGGCGTCGCGAAAATCCTGCGTCGTGCCGGTCTTGCCGGCGCTGGGCCGGTCGTCGAGGCGCGCGGCGCGGCCCGTGCCGCTAACCACCGTCTCCGCCATGAGCCCAATCATGGCGGCCGCATTCTCATTCGTCATCGCCGAGACCGGCGCGGAATCGCGACGCCGCCATAGGATTCGTCCGCTCCGCGTGCGGATTTGCCGGATCGCAAACGGGGCCGCGGCGTGCCCGCCATTGGCGAAGGCGGCGTAGGCCGCGGTGAGTTCGAGCGGGGTCACGGCCGAAGTCCCGAGCGCCAGGGAGGCGTTGAGATCGAGATGCGAGGTGATTCCGAGCCTGCGCGCGACTTTCGCCACAGCGCGCGGCCCAACCTGCGCCGTTAGCTGGGCGGCGATGGAATTCGAGGATTTGGCGAAAGCGCGCGAGAGGGTGATCTCGCCTTCGTATTTTCCTTCGTAATCGTCAGGCTTCCAGCCGTGAATATCAACCGGCGCGTCGTTCATGAGATCGGTCGGCGCTCGCCCATGCTCAAAGGCGGCGAGATAGACGAAGGGCTTGAAGGCGGAACCTGGCTGGCGCAGCGCATCGGTGGCGCGATTGTAGGGGCTCTGGCGATAGGAGCGCCCGCCCACCATGGCGCGCACCGCCCCGTCCGGCGTCAGGGCGACGAGAGCGGCCTGCCCGGCGTTGAGTTTCTCGCCGTCCTCCGCCAATCCTTCGGCGACCGCGCGTTCGGCCTCGGCTTGGGCGTCCAAATCGAATGTCGTCTCCACGACGATCGGTTCGTTGGCGTCGCCGATGAGACTGTCGACCTTTGCGATCGCCCAATCGGTGAAATAGCCGCCGCCGGAATGACCGCTTCCGCGAATCACGTGGGGCCGCGTATTGATCGCCTGACGCCAGGTCGGCGCGTCGATGAATCCCGCTTCGCGCATGGCGTCGAGAACGAGCTGCGCGCGGGACTCCGAGGCGTCCGGATCGGCAAGCGGGTTGAGCTTGGCCGGCGCTTTTACGCTGCCCGCCAGCATTGCGGCTTCCGGAAGGGTAAGCTGATTGGCGGACTTTCCGAAAAACCGCTCCGCCGCGGCCTCGATCCCCGTGGCGCCCGCGCCGAAATAGACGCGGTTTAGATAAAGCGTAAGGATCTGGTCCTTGGAATAGCGAGATTCAAGATAGAGCGCGACCATCGCTTCCTGGAGCTTCCGGTCGAAGGTGCGGTTTGAATCGAGAAACAGATTCTTGGCGAGCTGTTGAGTCAGCGTCGAGCCGCCTTGCACGATGCGGCCTGCCTGGATGTTCTCCGCGGCCGCGCGCAAGAGGCCTATCGGATCCAGGCCAAGATGCTCGCGAAACCGCCGGTCCTCGATGGCGATGAAGGCGTCGGGGACGTAGCGGGGAAGGGCGCCCACCGGCGTCATCGCGCCCTGCGTGAGGCCTCGCCGCGCGATCAGCCGGCCCTTGTCGTCAAGCAAGGTGATGTCCTGAGACGGACCGCGGACTAGCAAGCTGCTCACGTCCGGCAGATTGGAGAGGAAGCGCGAATAGAACACCGCGCCGAAAATCAGCCCCCACACGCTGACCAGCGCGAGCGCATAAGGCCAGGCGCGGCCGCGCCGGGGCCTTGGCGGGGGCAGGCCGACACCCTCACGATCCTCTTCGCCTTCGAGGGGGCCGCGCGACGCGCGGCGCGATTGCGCTTGCCGGGCCATGGCGCTCTCCAGCCCTTGCATCTAGAAAACAATAGGTTAACAGGCGTTAAACAGCACTTTTGCGGAAAATTGGGAAATTTCGCGCATCGCCGTCTTGACGCAGCCAGACGCGGGCCCACATGTGCAGGGCTGTCCTTTGTCTTTCAGGCTGGACCTTTCCGGCGACCGGAATTTGCTCGTGAACGACGCACGCCCCACGCCTGTGCCGGACACCGAGCTGGCGTCTCGGCTCGAGCTCGGAACCACGGTCGGCCGTCGCCGTCGCTGGTACTGGATTGGCGGGGCGATCGCGCTGGCGCTCATCATTGCCGGCGCCGCGACGATGAGAGGAGGATCAGCGCACAGCTACATCGTCAAGGCGGTGAGCCGAGGAACGCTGGCCGTCACCGTCAGCGCCACCGGCACGCTCGCGCCCCGCAATCAGGTGGATGTCGGCTCCGAGGTCTCCGGCAAAATCGACAAGCTGGAAGCCGACTTCAACGATCACGTGAAGAAGGGCCAGGTGTTGGCGCGCATCAACACCGATCAACTCGCCGCCCAGCTACAGCAGGCGCAGGCGACGCTCGATCAGGCCGAGGCGACGCTTCGCCAGATGGCGCACACGCATACGCGGTATGTGGCGCTCGCAAAAAGCCACGCGCTCTCCCAGGAGCAGCTAAATCTCAGCCAAGGCGATCTGGCGCGAGCCAGGGCCGGTGTTGAGCTGGCGCGGGCGCAGGTCGACCAGGACCGCACAATGCTGTCCAAGGCCACCATTTATTCGCCGATCGACGGCGTCGTGTTGGACCGCAAGGTGAGCGCAGGTCAGACGGTGGTCGCCTCTTTCAACACGCCAGTGCTGTTCACGCTGGCGAGCGATCTCGATCAGATGGAGCTCGACGTCGATATCGACGAAGCCGATGTGGGGCAGATCCGCGCGGGCGCGCGGGCCACCTTTACGGTCGACGCCTACCCGACCCGCAAATTCGCAGCGAAGCTTGTATCGATACACAACGCGCCGAAGACGGTGCAGGGCGTCGTGACCTATCAGGGCGTGCTTCTGGTCAAGAACGAGGGGGGATTGCTGAAGCCCGGCATGACGGCCACGGCGGAGATAGACGCCGCCAAGGTGCGGGACGCTATCCTGATTCCCAATGCGGCGCTGCGCTTCGTTCCGCCCGACGAGGTGAAAAACAGCGCGCCGCCGCCGCCGCCTACACTCAACGGAATCAACGGCGCGCGCGTTTGGACCCAAACCGGAAAGACCCTGAAGGCGCACGACTTGAAACTGGGACCGACGGACGGGCGCGAGACCCAGATTCTGTCCGGAGACTTGAAACCCGGCGACGAAGTCGTCACCGAACTCGCCGACAAGCCGAAGCAGTCGGGCTCGTAGTGGAGCAGGGCCCTCCGCTAATCGAGCTCAGCCGCGTCGCCAAGGTCTATGGAACAGGCGAAGCGAGGGTAGCGGCCCTTGCGGGCATAGATCTGGTCGTGCGCGACGGCGAATTCGTAGCGGTGATGGGACCTTCCGGCTCGGGCAAGTCGACCTGCATGAACATTCTTGGCTGCCTCGATACGCCAACCTCCGGCCACTGCTATTTCCGCGGCGCGGACGTCGGCGCGTTGAGCCGCGGCCAGCGGGCGCTTCTGCGCCGTCACTATTTGGGTTTCGTCTTTCAGGGTTTCAACCTGCTCAAGCGCACGACCGCGCTCGAGAATCTGGAGTTGCCGCTCATCTATCGCGGCGTGCCGCGCGCGGAACGGCGGCGGCTTGGGATGGAAACGCTGGCGCAGGTGGGTCTCGCAGATCGCTGGAAGCATACCGCCGCCGAGTTGTCGGGCGGCCAGCAACAACGCGTCGCCATCGCCCGCGCGCTGGTGAGCAGCCCTTCGGTGGTGTTCGCCGATGAGCCCACCGGCAATCTCGACACCGCCAAGAGCCACGAGATCATGCAGCTCTTGAGAACGCTCAACGCCGAGCGCGGGCTCACCATCGTGCTCGTCACTCACGAAGAGGATGTCGCCGCCTATGCTCGTCGCCAGGTGCGATTTCGCGATGGCCTGATCGAATCAGACAGCGGGGTCCCGCCATGGTCCTGAACGCGCTTTTGCTGGCGCTGCGGGAGATCCGCAACAATCTCTTGCGCGCAGGGCTGACCACGCTTGGCATCGTCATCGGCGTGGCGGCGGTGATCCTGATGGTGACGCTCGGAGCGGGCGCGACCAAGCGCGTCACGGGCGATCTTGGCTCACTTGGAAACAACATGCTTCTGCTTGTGCCGGGCCAGCAGCGCGGCCCGCCGACCGCGGTGGTGCCGTTCGACGTTGCGACGGTGGAGGCGATCCAGCGGGAAATTCCCGGTCTGGCCGACGTCGTGCCGGAGCTCGCGGTGCAGGCCGTCGCCGTCAACGGCAACCGCAATCACTCCACCCAGGTAAACGGCACGACCAACGCCTATCTGCGGACGCGGAGCTGGGACTTGAGCCAGGGCCGCGAGTTCTCGCCGGCCGAAATTCTCGGGGGCAAATCGGTTTGCCTGGTTGGGCAGACCGTGCGCCGCGAGCTTTATGGCGATCAGGTTCCACTCGGCGCGCGCATGCGCATCAACAAGGCGTCCTGCGAAATCATCGGGTTTCTGTCGTCCAAGGGCGAGTCGATTTTCGGCCAGGACATGGACGACATCGTCCTCATGCCGCTGAAAGCGGTGCAGCGGCGCCTAGCAGGAAACACGGAAGTCAACGTGATCCGCATCTCGGTCGCAAATGAGTCGGACATTCCAGGCGCCAAGGATCAGATCCAGCGGCTGATGCGGGTGCGCCGACACATTCTTCCGGGCCAGGTCGACGATTTCGACGTCGAAGATCTGAAGGAGATCACCCAACTCATCACCGGCGTCACGGTGGTGCTGACCGCGTTCCTGTCGGCGGTGGCGGCCGTCAGCCTTCTGGTCGGCGGCATCGGCATCATGAACATCATGCTGGTGTCCGTAACCGAACGCACCCGCGAGATCGGCATCCGGCTCGCCATCGGCGCGCGCGAGCGCGACGTGCTGCTTCAGTTCCTGATCGAGGCCATGGTCATGAGCGCGCTGGGCGGAGTGCTTGGCGTCATGATCGGCCTTGGCGGATCTGCGGCTGCGGCGGGCGCGCTCAAATTGCCCTTTGTCTTCCAACCCGGCGTAGTGATCGTGGCGGTCGGTTTCGCCGCCATCGTGGGCGTCGCCTTCGGCTTTTTCCCGGCAAGACGCGCCGCCCGTCTCGATCCCATCGAGGCGCTGAGGCACGAATAAATCGTCACCGCATCAATGCGCCGGCGGCGCCGGAAAGCCTTCCGGCCCCACCTGGACGTCAACCATCCCGTCCGAATGCATCTTGCCGCGATAGGAGCGGATCTTCACCCGGCCCGAACCGAGTGCGCTTATGTGGGGATCAACCGCCTCGCCGCCAAAGGTGAAATTGCCAGCGCCCATGATGTCGACATGGAGAGGGTCCGCGGTGCCCTCGGGAATATTCACAGAGCCGGCGCCCACGATTCCCACATGTACCGGACCGTCCACACGCGCGGCGTTGAAGTCGCCCGACCCCGCGATGTCCAGATGCAGGCCGCCCCGAATCGGACCGATCACAGCCGAGCCGGATCCGGCCACATCGGCGTGAACCGTCTGAGCGGAAGCGGCCTTTACATTGCCGGAGCCCGCGATCTCCAGATGCAGGTCGCCCCCTACATCGCCGAGCGCGATTTTACCCGACCCGTCCATACCCACATGCGCGCCCTTCGTCCGTCCGATGGTCGCGTTCGAAGCCACGGCTTCGAAACGCAGCGATCCGTCCGTGTCGCCGATTATGGCGTCGCCCACCATGTCGCGAACGTCGACGTCCGTTCCCTTGGGCGCGACGATGTGAACGTCCAGCGTTTTGTCGTCGCGATGGGGCTCGCTGAAATTGAACCAGTTGCGCCAGTCCCAGACGTCGTCATTGTTCTGGCCTTCGATGACAAGCTGATCGCCCGATTGGCGCACCGTCAGATCCGCCACGCGCTTGTTGGCGCCCGAAACCTGGATCGCGATCTTCGCCTGCGGCTTCACATCGATGCGTAGCTTCCCGACGAGCGAATCCACCTTGATCGAATGAACATCGAAGCTGCGCCACGCGCCGACCGTCCAGCCATTGTCGCCAGCCGCGGCGGGAAGGATCAGCAAGGTCGCCACGAAGGCGCCGCCCAAAACCGATTTCCATTGAATGGCCATGGCTTACGCCCTCCTCGGGCAATGCGGTCCAAACTCTCAGGCAGCAGATATGATGTTCACACTAGTGATGTACAGACTAGTTTACGGGCATAACAGCCATGCCGTCAACGCATAGCCGCTCGCTCGGTTAGGGCATAAGCCGATAGCCGCCACTTTCGGTGACCAACAGCCGGGCCCGGCTCGGATCGGACTCGATCTTTTGCCGCAGCCGGTAGATATGGGTTTCGAGCGTGTGGGTCGTCACGGCGGGATTATAGCCCCACACCTCGTGCAAAAGCGTCTCGCGAGGGACCGTGTCGCCGGAGCGATGCAGGAATTTCAGAATATTGGTCTCCTTCTCGGTCAGGCGGATCTTGCGCGCCGCGGGGTCGATCAGAAGCTTGGCGCTGGGACGGAAGGTGTAGGGGCCGATGCGGTACTGGGCGTCTTCGCTGTGGCCATGACTGCGCAGATGCGCATGGACCCGCGCCATCAGCACGGCGAAACGGAAGGGCTTCGTCACATAGTCGTTGGCGCCGGATTCGAGACCCTTGATCGTGTCCGCATCGCTTTCCGCAGCGGTCAGAAGGATAATCGGGCAGCTCACGCCGGCATCGCGCAGTTCGCGGCACAATTGCCGTCCATCGCCATCTGGCAGCCCAATATCTAGGATCATGAATTCGTAGAGGCCGTCTTGCGCCCTCTCGCGGGCCGCGGCGCAATCGCCGGCCTCAACCACAAGGTAGGCGCCGTCAGCCGCCAACTGCTCGGCGAGCGAGGCCCTTAGCATCACGTCGTCGTCGACCAGAAGTACGCGTTTGGGCGAAGGCATGATCGTTTTCATCCGCGCTTGCAGGACTGTAAGTCTACCCTTGGGCGGGTGTATGTGGGAAGACGATGCATGCAACCCTGAAATCCCGACCGCGCGCGAGGAGACATGCGGGCGTTACCGACGCTCTCGAACGCGTCGCGCGCGCCGTGGACGCATTGAGAGGCGGCCGCGGCGTATCCATTTCAGGCGACGCGCGCGTCAGCGCGCTTGCGGTCGAAACGGCGGGCGCCGAGGAGATTGCGAGATTTCGGTCAGCCGGCGCGCTTCTGATTTTGACCCACGCGCGCGGGCGCACCCTCAAAATTCGGCTCTATACTCCGGGGATCGTCGCAATTCCGCTCGATCCGGATTGGGACATCGAGACGCTGCGCGCAATCGCCGATCCCACAGCCGACATGGAAACTCCGCTCAAAGGCCCCTTTCCGGCGCTGCGCGGACCGCTGCCCGCCAGCTACGCCAGCGCGGTGAAGCTCGCCAAGCTTGCCGGACTTCTGCCGGCATGCATCGTTCGGCCCGGCGGGGCGGGAAGCGCGACGGTCGCCACAACCGACATCGACAACTACGAGAGCGAGGCTGCGCGAACCCTTAAGATCGTATCGCGCGCGCTGGTTCCGCTTGAAGGCGCGGAGCAAACAGAAATCGTCGCCTTTCGCGCCGGCGACGGAGGCCTCGAGCACTACGCCATCGTCATCGGATCTCCGCCGACCTCGAAACCCGTCCTGACGCGGCTGCATTCGGAATGTTTCACCGGCGACCTCCTGGGCTCGCTGAAATGCGATTGCGGCGAGCAACTGCGCGGGGCGATCGCGGCGATCTCCAAGGCTGGGGCAGGCGTGCTTCTCTATCTTGCGCAAGAAGGGCGCGGCATCGGATTGGTCAACAAACTTCGCGCTTATCGCCTTCAGGACCAGGGTTTCGACACGTTGCAGGCCAACGAGCGTCTCGGTTTCGAGGCGGATGAGCGGCTCTACGGCGTGGCGGCGCGGATGCTTGAGCTGCTGGGTTTCGGGGCGGTCAGGTTGATGACGAACAACCCAGCGAAAGTCGCGGCCCTGAAGGCGGCGGGCGTGAAAGTGGCGCGGCGCGTGCCGCACCACTTTCCCTCCAACCCCCACAACCGCGCATATTTGACCGCCAAGGCGACCAAAGCCGGCCATCTCTTCTAGTTCTGCCGAGACTCGGAGGCTGCGATCGCAGCGACGACAAGATCGCAGCGCGGTTCGAGTGCGGCGCATTCTCCGACTTGGCGCCGCGCCCGGCGAAGGCGCCTCCGAACACGAAATGGCTGTTTCAGGCGGGTGACCTAGAGTCGAGGGCGCTCCCCGAAAAGCGCGGTCCCCACGCGCACATGGGTGGCGCCGAAGCGGATCGCGGTCTCGAAATCCGCGCTCATGCCCATGCTGAGCCAGGAAAGCGCATGCGCGTGGGCAAGCTTTGCGAGAAGCGCGAAGTGCGGCGCTGGCTCTCGCTCGGCCGGCGGAATGCACATCAGCCCCTCGAGCCGCAGGCCGCAAGCGCGGGCCTTTGCGATCAGCGCGGGAGCCTCGTGCGGCGTTACGCCGGCCTTCTGCGGCTCCTCGCCAGTATTGACCTGGATTAGCACTGCGGGAGCGCGGCGGGTACGCGCCATTTCGTTGGCCAGCGCGTCGGCGAGTTTGGCTCTGTCGAGGCTGTGGATGACGTCGAAGAGCCCCACAGCTTCGCGCGCCTTGTTGGTCTGCAACGGCCCAATCATGTGCAGTCGCAAGTCCGGATAATCCGCCCTTAACGCAGGCCATTTCGCCAGCGCTTCCTGCACTCGGTTTTCGCCGAATTCGCGCTGCCCCGCCGCAAGCAGGGGACGGATTCGACTGGCGTCTTGGCCCTTGCTGACCGCGATCAATCGCGTGAAGGCCGCCGGCCTCAGAGCCGTCTTTCGCGCCGCCTCGATGCGCGCGAGGATGCTCGACAGCGACTCGGCTTCTGGCGACATGGATGAGCGATAGCCTCGCACGCGCGAGATTGGCAAGTGCGGTCCGCTTGTTCGCAAACAAGGGCCTGCCTTCGCTCGTTCTTTTTACCGACGAGGAAAGGCTGGGCGATCCGCTCGCCGCGGCGCGCGCGCTTCCCAGGGGCGGCGCGGTCGTCATTCGCGCGCGCGATCCTGCACGGCGTCGCGATCTGGCGCTGTCCCTGCTTGGCGTCGCACGCAGCAAGGGCCTCGCTTTGCTGATCGCGGACGACGCCCGGCTGGCGCTCGATCTGCGCATCTCGGGCGCGCATTTTCCGGAAGCCAGGATCGTAGAAGCGGCGCGCGCAAAGGCGCGCTACCCCACGCTTGCGGTCACTTGCGCGGCGCATTCCCTGCGGGCCGTTCTGAGCGCGCAGCGGGCGGGAGCCGATGCGATCTTCCTGTCGCCTGTGTTCGCGACCGCAAGCCATCCTGGGCGCGCCGCGTTGACGCCATTGCGCGCCAGCCTGATCGCGCGCGCGGCGACAAAGCCGGTTTATGCGCTCGGCGGCGTCGACGCGCGCAATGTGGGCCGGCTTTCGCCCACTGCTTTCGCCGGCGTCGCCGCCGTCGGCGCGCTCGTCGCCTAGTCAGACCTGGAACTGAAAGTGCAGGAATCCCGCGTCCATCCGGATTCGCGGTCGGCCATTGTAGAAGACGCCCGTATCGCGCGAATAGTTGAATCGCTCCCAGCCGACGTCCAACTGCAGATTCGAATTGACCACATAGCCGATCGTGGCCGAAGCGCCGTGAACGCCAATCGTCGGCTCGCCGAGCCTGCCATCGGCGGCGCCGTTGCCCCATTCCCCGCCGACGATCCATGGTCCGTAGGTTACTGTTGCGCTGAGGTGCTTGCTCGTAGTTTCGCCGGAGGCCATCACCTCATTGATGTCGAAGGCATAGGCGTTGCTGCGTCGGACGGCGCCGCCAATCGCGAGCTTTACGTCTTCGTTCAGCGCGTAGTCCAATTCCGCGCCCAGACTCCAGTCGCTGAGGCCGGCATGGCCCGCAGTCTTGTTGTCGTCATGTCCTCCAGACCAGGCGGCGGAGAGACCGAGCGAAGCAGGCCCAAAATAGCCATTGTAACTGGCGGCGGCCTCCCAGATGCTTTTCTGTCGATCGGGAACCTGGGGGCCATTGGAGAGGAAAGGCAGCACGTCCTTGCCCTCGGACGGGGTGAAGGACACGGCGAGTTCGACGCCGAAAAGCCGCGGCGTGTAATAGGAGATCTTGGCGTAGTTCAGCGAAGCCTCGCTCGTGCTATTGAGCGCGAAGACGTTGATGAAGGCCCGGCCCGTCGAAGGATCGCGGAAGAACGTAACGTTGGCGTTGTCGATCGCGATGTCGCCTTCAACCACCGGGCCGCTCACCGCCAGGGCATAGGCCGCCCCGTCCGCATTGCCGATCTCCACGCGGCCGAGACCTGTCTGCACGACGCCATAAAGCTTTTCGAGAAAATCGCCGCCGTAATTGTCGACCGAAAGCCGATCGTGATAGAGCTGAAACGCGCTCTTGAGCGAAAGCACGAGCCCGCTGTCATAGACGCGCTCGACGCTCGCCGTCGCGACGGCTGCGCCGGTCACGCCAACGGAATTGAAGCTGGCGAAGTCCGGCTGGTCGGAGTCGTAAAGCGACCCAAAGGCAAGTCCCCCGAGCTTCAGCTGCAGATCGTCGCCGAGACCGGTCTGATAGGGCGGAACGCTCCAGTCGCTTAAATCGAGCGCCGCAGCCGGGCCCGCCGGCGCGGCAAGCGCCACCGCGGCAAGAATCGCCCGTTTCACCATTACCGACCCCACATCGCCGCTCGGATAAACCATTACAGCAAAAGCCGAACCGGGCGAAGCCTCGCGCCGATGGCGGGCGTTGCGCGCGAGCCGAGGCCGCTCTATAAGCCCAGCCATGCCGTACCCGGGGGATGTTGGCGGCGCTTGGCGCGCGGGTTATGGCCGCGCCGTAACGGAAGCGAGAACGTCGTCGATGCGTGTCCTCATCATCGCCCTTTGCGCGCTTGTCCTGGCTGGCTGCGGCTCGTCCGACGACACCGATGCGGACGTAGGAACGACCGCCATTTCCGGCGGCCCGGCGCGCACCGTCGGCGTCAATTCCTATCTCTGGCACGCCACGCTGGATACGCTGTCCTTCATGCCGCTGGCCTCGGCCGACCCCTTCGGCGGCGTCGTCATTACAGACTGGTATTCCGCCCCCAGCGATCCCAACGAACGCACCAAGGTGACGGTCTATATCCTCGACCGGCGGCTGCGCGCGGATGGCATCAAGATCGCGGTTTTCCGGCAGACGCGCAGCAACGAGGGCTGGGTGGACGCGCAGGTCAACCCCGACACCGCCACCAAGCTTGAAGACGCAATCCTGACGCGGGCGCGGGAGCTTAGGCTCGCCAGCGCCAAAACTGGAAGTTAGCAAAAAGGCGCGCTAAGCCTTGGCCTTCTCCGGAGGCGGTGCGCTCCGGAAAAGGAACCGCTCGATGGCGCGCTACAACGCCAAGGACTCGGAAAGCCGCTGGCAGGCCGTTTGGGCCGAACGTCGATCTTTCGCCACGCCGAACGATTCCGCGCGGCCCAAATGCTACGTGCTCGAAATGTTTCCCTATCCGTCCGGGAACATCCATATGGGACACGCGCGCAATTACACGATGGGCGATTGCCTTGCGCGGTTCCGCAGAGCCCAAGGCTACAACGTCCTGCATCCGATGGGCTGGGACGCCTTCGGTCTGCCCGCCGAGAACGCAGCCCGCGACAAGGGCGTCAATCCCAGGGCGTGGGTTGAATCCAACATCGCCAACATGCGCGCCCAGCTGAAGCTGATGGGTCTTGCCATCGATTGGTCGAGGGAATTCGCAACCTGCGATCCGGCCTATTACGGACGCCAGCAGAAGCTGTTCCTCGATTTCTACAAGCTCGGCCTTGTCTATCGCAGCGAAGCCGACGTGAACTGGGATCCTATCGACCAGACCGTTCTCGCCAACGAGCAGGTGATCGACGGGCGCGGCTGGCGCTCCGGCGCGGTCGTCGAGAGGCGCAAGCTGTCGCAATGGTTCTTCAGGATTACCGCGTTCTCCGATGACCTTCTGGCGGCGCTCGATGGGCTCGAGCGCTGGCCCGAGAAAGTACGACTGATGCAGAAGAACTGGATCGGACGCTCGGAGGGCCTGCGCTTTTTCTTCGCCTTGTCGAACGGCGAAAGCGTTGAGGTGTTTTCGACCCGACCCGACACGCTGTTCGGCGCGAGCTTCGTCGCGTTGTCGCCCGATCATCCGTTGGCGGAGGAATTGGCGAAGTCGGATCCGGAGCTCGCCCGCTTCATCGAGGAATGCCGGCGCACGGGCACAGCAGAAGCCGAAATCGAAAAGGCCGAAAAACGCGGCTACGACACAGGCCTAAAGGCCGATCATCCCTTCGATCCGGACTGGAAGTTGCCAGTGATGGTCGCCAATTTCGTGCTGATGGGATACGGCACAGGAGCGATTTTCGGCTGCCCCGCCCATGACGCGCGCGATCTCGAATTCGCACGCAAATACGATCTGCCGGTTCTGCCTGTCGTAATCCCCGAAGGCCAAGACCCAAGGTCGTTCCGGATCGCAGATGAACCTTATGTGGGGCCTGGAAGGCTCGCCAATTCGCGATTCCTGGACGGCATGAGCGTCGAGCAGGCGCAGGACGAGGTGGCGAAGCGGCTGGAAGCCGGAGGGCGCGCACGGCGCACGGTGCAGTACCGCCTGCGCGACTGGCTGGCTTCGCGACAGCGCGCCTGGGGTTGTCCCATCCCGATGATCCATTGCCCTGGCTGCGGCGTCACGCCGGCACGCGAAGCCGACCTGCCGATCATGCTGCCGGACGATCTTGATTTCAGCGTGCACGGCAATCCGCTCGACAGCCATCCGACGTGGAAGCACACGACGTGCCCCTCGTGCGGCGGCAAGGCCCTGCGCGAGACCGATACGCTCGATACGTTCGTGGACTCGTCATGGTATTTCGCGCGCTTCTGCGACGCGCGGGCGGAAGGACCCGTCAACCCTGAGGCGCTCGATTACTGGCTGCCGGTCGATCAATATATCGGCGGCATCGAGCACGCTATCCTTCACCTGCTCTATGCGCGCTTCTTCACCCGCGGACTCAAGAAGGCGGGCTATGCGAAAATCGACGAGCCCTTCGCCGGCCTGTTCACGCAGGGCATGATCTGCCATGAGACCTATCGTGACGACGACGGCGAGTGGCGCGAGCCGTCGGAAGTCGAAAAGCGCGACGGCAAGGCGTTCTTGAAGGACACCGGCGCGCCCGTCGTAATCGGCCCTTCGGAAAAAATGTCGAAGTCGAAGAAGAACACGGTCGCGCCGAGCGCTTTCGTGGACGTTTACGGCGCAGACGCGATGCGCTGGTTCATGCTTTCCGACACGCCGCCCGAACGCGACATTGAATGGACGGAGTCGGGCGTCGAGGGCTGCTGGCGCTTCATCCAGCGCGTGCACCGCCTGGTGACCGAGGCGCGCGACCTTCCCCCTCCGGGCGCCCCGATCGGCCCGGTGAAGGGCGCCGCGCTCGAATTGCGGCGCGCCACCCACCGGGCCATCGCCGCGGTGACGGAAGATCTCGACACTCTCCGCTTCAACCGCGCCGTCGCGCAGATCTACGCGCTGGCCAACGAGATCGGCGGCGCGCAGGGGGACATCGACCGGGCGGCGCTACGCGAGGCGCTTGAGGCTCTTGTCCTGCTGATCGGTCCGATGACGCCGCATCTCGCCGAAACCTGCTGGGAGGCGCTTGGCCACACGACGCTTGTCGCCGAAAGCGATTGGCCCAAGGCCGATCCGGCGCTGGTCAGGCGCGACACGATCACCATTGCAGTCCAGGTGAACGGAAAGCTGCGCGGCACGCTTGAGGTCGCCAATGGCGCTGCGGAGGATTCGGTGCGCGCCGGCGCGCTGGCGCTCGAGGGGGTTTCGCGCGCGCTCGACGGCCGCGCGCCCAAGCGGGTGATCGTCGTGCCCAACCGAATCGTGAATATCGTGGCATGAACCGCGCCGCTCTCCTCACCCTATGCCTCGCGCCGCTTCTTGCCGCGTGCGGCTTTCATCCGCTCTACGGAAACGGCCCCACCACCGAAGGAACGGCAGAAAAGCTTGCGGCGATCTATGTTGAGCCGATTCCTGCCCGGCTTGGCTATGAATTGCGCAACCAGCTGATCGATCTCTTCGACGCCTCGGGGCGCCCGTCGAAGGGCGGCTATCGCCTGCGCGTCACGCTAAGCCAGAGATCGCAAGGCATCGCCGTACAGAACGACGCGGCGATCACGCGCTACAACGACACGCTGAACGTGCGTTATGAGCTCATGGACGCCAAGGGCGCGGTTCTTATCCAGGGAATCGAGACCGGTCTTTCGGCCTACAACGTCGTGGCCTCGCCCTACGCCACGCTGATCGCTCAGCAGGACGCGGATACGCGCGCGGCCGAAGACATCGCCTATCGCATCCGCACCGATCTGGCCGTTTATTTCGAACGCGCGACCAGGGCCGAAGACTCTCGGAAATGAAGGTCCGGAGCTCCGACGCCGATCGCTACGCCGCCCACCCGCCGAAGGATCTGGCGGCGGCGCTCTTCTTCGGTCCCGACGCGGGCCTGGTGCGCGAGCGCGCCGAGACTATGATGAAGGCGGTGGTCGTCGACGTCTCCGACGCATTTCGTGTCGCCGATCTCGACGCCGACGCCCTGATTTCCGACCCCGCCCGGCTGTTTGATGAGGCGGCGGCGATCTCGATGCTGGGCGGTCGGCGCGTCGTGCGCGTGCGGGGCGCCGGCAATGCGCTCGCCCCGATGTTCGAATCCTTCCTCGACGATCCCAAAGGCGACGCGTTGATAGTGGTGGAGGCGGGCGATCTCGCAAAAGGCGCGGCCCTGCGCAAGATATTCGAAGAAGCGCGCAACGCGGCGGCGCTCGGCTGCTATCTCGATTCGCCGCTCGAGATCTATGAAGTGGCGCGGGCGATTCTGAAGGCGGACAACATATCGATCGAACAGGACGCGCTCGAATACGCCGTTTCGAGACTGGGCGCGGACCGCGGCGTGACCCGGCGCGAGATCGAAAAGCTCGCGCTCTACTGTCATGGCAGGAAAACCGCGACGCGCGAGGACGTCCAGGCGATTCTCGGCGACGAGGCCGAGGCGCGCGTCGAAGAGGCGCTGGACGCCGCCGGTGTGGGCGACGGGGCGAGGCTCGATCTGGCGCTGGAGCGACTTTGGGCCGCGGGAATCTCGCCAGTCCAAGTCCTGCGCCAGGCCATGTCGCATTTCCAGCGCGTGCTTCTCGTGGGCGTTCAGCGTCGGCGCGGCGAGCCCCTCGAGGCTGCGATCAAGAAACTTCGCCCGCCCGTGCACTTCAAACGCGAATCCAGCTTCAAAGGCCAGGCGCAAAGCTGGAGCGAGCGCTCGCTTCGCGAAATTCTCGATGAGCTTCTCGAGGCGGAGGCGCTCTGCAAGTCGACCGGCGTGCCCAACGAAGCGGTCTGCGGTCGAGCATTGATGATGGTCGCCGCGAGGGCGCGATCTCGCTGATGTTGAAGGTTCGAGTCATTCCCTGTCTCGACGTAAAGGATGGCCGCGTCGTCAAGGGTGTGCGGTTTTCGCGGCTGCGCGACGCCGGCGATCCGGTCGAACAGGCGATGGTCTATGACCGGGCCGGCGCCGACGAGCTCTGTCTCCTCGATATCGCGGCAAGCCGCGAAGGCCGAGGCGCGCTCCTTGATGTCGTTCGCGGCGTGGCGGAAACTTGCTTCATGCCGCTGACGGTGGGAGGCGGAGTGCGCTCGCTCGAGGACATCCGTTCGCTTCTTCTGGCCGGCGCCGACAAAGTCTCGATCAACACCGCGGCGGTGACCGATCGAAGCATCATTCGAGAGGCTTCTCGAAAATTCGGCAGCCAGTGCGTCGTCCTCGCCATCGATGCTCGCAAGACGGCGTCGGGACGTTGGGAAGTCTTCACCCACGGGGGCCGAGACGCCTCCGGATTGGATGCAGTGGACTACGCCCAACAGGCCGCCGCGCTCGGAGCAGGCGAAATTCTTCTCACTTCGATGGATCGCGACGGAACGAAAGACGGCTTCGATCTGGCGCTGACGCGCGCGGTAGCGGACTCGGTTCCGATACCGGTCATCGCTTCGGGCGGGGCAGGAACGCTCGATCATCTCGTCGAAGCCGTTCGCACGGGTCATGCGAGCGCCGTGCTCGCCGCGTCGATCTTTCATTTCGGCGAAGTTTCCATAGCGGATGCCAAGGCGCGCCTTGCGGCTGCGGGATTGCCGGTGCGCCCTGTTTAGGCGAGACTTGCCGGCCATGGACGAATCGCGATCCGCGACAATCCGCTGTGTCGGCCGCAGTTCGCGCGACATGCGCGCGCTGGCGGTCAACGCCCGTCCGCTCAAGATCAGCAAGGCAATGAGCGTCGAAGACGCCTTTCGCGTCACTCTTCTGGAGTGCCTTGCCCATGTGGCGGCAAACGTCGCGGCTGTGACCCGCTCGCGTGAGGTCGAAGGCCTGCACCAGCTGCGGGTCGGGCTTCGAAGGCTCGCCGTCGCCTTTCAGGCGTTCGGCGAGGAATTCCTCGATCCGGCGCAACGCGAATTGCAGGAGCGCACCAAGGCTTTCGGAGCGGCGATCGCGCCCGCGCGGGATCTTGATGTGTTCGCCGAGGAATTGTTCGCGCCCGTTGCGAAAGCTGTTGGCGAAGAGGCGGGATTTTCGTTGCTTCGCGCGCGTCTGGAGCGCGCTCGCGCCGAGGCATGGGACCGGGCCGTTGACCGCGTCTCGAGCGCGGATTTCGCCGTCTTTCTGGATGACGTTGCCGTGGCCGCGCAGAGCCGCGCCTGGACGGCGTCGGGAGACATCGACCTCAAGAGCAGGCTCGCGATCCGAGCCCCGGTCAAATCGGCCGCCGACAGAATGCTCGACGAATTCCTCGTAAAGGCTCGAAAGCGCGGACGTCGGCTGAAAGGCCTCGAGCGGCGCGATTGCCACAGGCTGCGCATTGCGCTCAAAAAGCTGCGCTATGCCGCGGAATTCTATGGTCCTCTCTTCAAAAAGAAGAAGGTCAAGTCCTATCTAGGAAAGCTCAAAGATCTTCAGGATCTGCTGGGCGCGCTCAACGACACGGGGCAAGTGCGCGCCACGCTCTCCCAGCTCACCGCCGCCGGAGCTCATGGCGATGGCGCACAGGCCGATCTCTTCTTCGCCGCGGGTCATATCGATGGCTGGCATTCAGCCCGCGCGGCCCGGCTCGGCAAGGATGCGCTGAAGGACTGGGACAAGTTCAAGCGCGCCGAACCGTTCTGGGCCTGACGATGCGGCGGAGAATCGATCCGTCGCGAGCGGCGGACTATCCGGCGAACATCCAGGCAATCCTCAAGCGCCAAGCGCCATGTTCGGCTTGGCTCAACCAGGAGGTTCAAGAGATAGACGCCGAGGCGGGATTCGCGCGGATTGCCTACGAATTCGGCGAATCTCATCTCAACCGCTACGGCGCGCTGCATGGAGGTGCGGTCGCCTGCGCGATGGACGACGCGCTCGCGGTGGCGGCGGGGCTATTTCTTCAATGGGGCGAAATCGCCCCGACGCTCGAAATGAAGGTTAGCTACCTCACCCAAGCTTCGATGGGCCGCCATATCGCCGATGCGCGCGTCATCAGGCGCGGCCGGCAGATCAATTTCCTTGAGGCCTCACTCAGCGACGGCTCGGACAAGCTGATCGCGACGGCCTCGGCCACCATCATGTACGCGCCGATGAAGCGCTGAGCTGAGGTCAGTCCCAGCTCCAGACTGCGCCCTCTGGAAGTTCGCGCGCCAGGAACTCGGCATGCGCAGCCTTTTCGGCCTCGGTGAGGCGATCCTTGAGCGGGACGGGGCGTACGCGCGCGACGCGCGTCTCGATCGTAACAGTCGCTTCGACTTCGTCGAGCGGCGCCAGCATGAGACGTTTCTGACGTCCGCCAACCAGCTCCAGATAGACTTGCGCGGTCAGTTCGGAATCGAGCAGCGCGCCGTGGAGGCTGCGCGAGGACAGGTCTATGTTGAAACGCCGACAGAGTTCGTCGAGCGAATAGCGCGCCCCTGGAATCTTGGATTTGGCGATTTCGATCGTATCAACGGCGCGTGCGAAGGAAAGCGGCGAACGCGCGCAACGGTTGAGCTCCGCGTTGAGAAATTTGAGATCGAAGGCGGCGTTGTGAATGACGAGCGGAGCATCGCCGATGAATTCGAGAAATTCCTCAACGATCTCCGAAAAGCGCGGCTTGTCCTTCAGGAATTCGTTCGTGATGCCGTGCACGCGCAGCGCTTCGGGCGGCATGTCCCGGTCGGGATTGAGATATCTCTGAAACGTACGGCCGGTTGGAAAATGATCCATGAGCTCGACGCAGCCGATTTCGATCACCCGGTGACCGTCGTTGGGATCGAGGCCGGTCGTTTCGGTGTCTAGCACGATTTCACGCATGCGCCTTCGCTCTCAGCTCCGCTACGATGTTCTTCACCTGTTCGAAGGCGTGATCAAGCCCCTTGTCGGTTTCAATTACATAGTGAGCGCGCGCGCGCTTTTCCGCATCGGGCGTTTGCCGCGACAGGATCCGGTCGAGCTTTTCCTCGCTCATGCCGGGACGCTCGAGCACACGCTGGCGCTGGACCTCCTCGGGCGCCGAGACGACGACCACCGCGTCCACCCGCGCTTGTCCGCCCGTCTCGAACAGGAGCGGTATGTCGAGAAGGACCAGCTCGGCGTCGCTTGCGGCCGCCTCCGCGAGAAATCTGCGCTGCTCCTCGGCGACCAGAGGATGGACAATGGCTTCCAATTTCCGGAACCCGCCCTCGTCTCCAGAAAGGCTCTCCGACAGAGCGCAGCGATCGACCCGGCCATCCTTGACCGAGCCAGGGAAGGCCGCGGCGATGGCGGCGACCGCCGCGCCCCCACGCTCGTAGAGTCTATGCACGGCGGCGTCGGAATCGTAGACCGGAACGCCAAGCCGCGCGAATAGCTTGGCGGTTTCGCTCTTGCCCATGCCGATTGAGCCGGTGAGCCCGATGAGGAGCGGCCTACGCATGTCTGCAAAGCGCGCGCTCGAGCGTGAGCCGCAAATCGGTCGTCACCTCCGGCTCAACGCCAAAAAAGGCGCGAAATGCCGGCGCCGCCTGATGCATGAGCATGCCGAGCCCATCGACGGTCCGAAGGCCGCGCGCGCGGGCGCGGCGCAGAAGTTCCGTCTCGACTGGATCGTATACGATATCGCACACCACTGCTGCGGCCGGGAGAGCGTCAAGCGAAAGTTCGAGCGAAGCCGCGCCCCGAAGGCCTGCGCTGGTCGCATTGACGACGAGTGAGGCGTCGAAGGCAATAGCGCTCCAATCGGAGAGTTGCGCTGCGATCAGACGCGCGTGCACAAAGGGCGCGAGATCTTGCGCAAGAACGCGGGCGCGCGCGGCGTTGCGGTTGAGAACCCAGATGGCGCGCGCGCCGCGCCTGTCCAGCGCAAGCGCCACGGCGCGCGCCGCGCCTCCCGCGCCCACAAGGATCGCCTTTGCCCCGTCCACCGAGACCTTCTCCTGGGCGAGGCTGGCCGCAAAGCCGGTCACATCGGTATTGAACCCATCAATGGCGCCATCGCGTCGAAACACTAGCAAATTCGCCGCGCCGGCCGCCCTGGCGTCGGCGTCGAGGCTATGAGCCAGAGAAAACGCCGCCTGCTTATGGGGAAGGGTGATGCTTACGCCCTGAAATCCCGCGAGCCTCAGCCCGCGCAACACGACGGAGAAATCCTCGCGGCGAACCGCGAGCGGCGCAAAGACGCCGTCGATCCGATGCGCTTTGAGCCAGAAACCATGAAGTCGCGGCGAGAGGCTGTGTGCGACCGGCCAGCCGACGACACCCGCAAGTTTCGGTCCATCCTCTGTTGTCATGACGCGAGCGCGCCCCGATCGCGAAGCGCCGCCAGCAGTGGGAGCAGCGGAAGACCCAGGATTGCGAAATAATCTCCCTCCACGCGCTCGAATAATTGAGCGCCAAGCCCCTCAAAGCGATAGCAGCCGACGCAACCGAGCAAGGCCTCGCCTTCTGCGGAGAGATAGGCTTGCAGGAAGGCCTCGCTGAAGTCGCGCATCCACAACCGCACTGTTTCACTATGGCGCCAGATAACGGAACCGCCTTTCGCCAGCGCGACGGACGCGACTAGCGCATGCCGCCGGCCGCGCAGGGCGCGGAGCAGCTCGCCGGCAGACGCCATATCCGCCGCTTTGCCGAGCGTCAGGTTGTCGAAGGCGAGAACCTGGTCCGCGCCCAAAGCCAGCGCTTCAGGCCGTTGCTCGGAGACGCACAAGGCTTTTCGGGCCGCCAGTTCCGCCGCCACTGCCTTGCCATCAGACGAGGCCATGGACGCCCTGACCGCCGCCTCATCGATTTCGGCGGGCGCAACGGTGAAGCCGACGCCCGCATCGCGCAGTATGCGGGCCCGTATGGCGCTGGAAGATGCGAGCACCAAGTCCATCATGCGCCCGCGCCTGATCGCTCGGAAAGCAAATTTATGATAGCAGCTGCAGTCTCTTCGATGGAGCGGCGGGATACGTCAATTGACGGCCATTCGTGCTGCTCGAAAATCTTCCTGGTCGCGGCGATTTCGCTCCGCACGCTCTCGAGCTCCACATAATCGGTGTCGCGTCGTTCACCCATCGTGGCCAGCCGGTTGCGCCGAACCTGAATAAGCCGTTCAGGCGACGCCCAGAGGCCCACGATCAGGGGCTTCGAAACCTGAAGCAGCGCACGGGGCAGGGCGAGGCCAGGCACAAGCGGCACATTGGCGCTGCGCAGACCGCGGATCGCCAGATAGACGCAGGTCGGAGTCTTCGAAGTCCGGCTTGCGCCGACAAGCACGATTTCGGCGTCATCAAGCGTATCGAGCGACTGGCCATCATCATGCTGGATTGCGAAATTGAGCGCCTCGATGCGAGAAAGATAGCGTTGATCGACCTCGTGCTGGCCACCGGGCCTATGGGTTTCAGCCGCCCCCAAGAAGCGCCGCATCATCGAAACTGGCGTTTCGAGAACATCAAGGCAGGGCACTGAGAGGCGATTGCACTCCGCCACTAGAGCCTCGCGCAATTCCAAGCTCGCCAATGTGAAGAATACCAGACCGGGATTTTCGCGGATGTGCTCAACCGCACGCTCGAGTTGGCGGCTGCTGCGGATCAGCGTATAGGCGTGTTCCTGCACCGTAACGCCCTCGAACTGCGCGAGCGCAGCCTTGGCGATCGCATTTAGCGTTTCGCCCGTAGCGTCCGAAACCTGGTGGACGTGGAATGTCTTTCCCACAGATGCATTCTCCTTCAACCCACACCGGCTTCACTTTCGATCATCATAGACCATACCGCCAAGTCTTTCCCGAATTCCGCACAAAGCCGTCCCCAGAAACGAGCGCGCTCCACCTAACGGCGGACAACCTCCGCTTGGCGCATGCGCTTGAGTTCGAACGCCTATGAGCCTAGAGAAACCAGATACCCTCAGACTCTTCCACAAATCACAGACCAACATCTTCTTCATCATCTTTTCAGGAGTCTTGTCTTGAAGACCAAAAGGCTGGTCTCTGTGTTAAATGGAGAGAATGTTTGGCCCGCTCCAATCTGGCTGATGCGCCAGGCCGGCCGATACCTGCCGGAATATCGCGAGGCTCGCGCAAAAGCCGGATCTTTCTGGACGATGTGCATGACTCCGAAGCTTGCGAGCGAGGTGACTTTGCAGCCTGTTCGTCGTTTCGGGTTCGATGCGGCGATCCTGTTTTCGGACATCCTTGTCGTTCCCTGGGCGCTCGGGGTTAAGGTGACCTTCGAGGAAGGAAGCGGGCCGCTTCTCGAGTCGATTCATTCGGCGGCTGGGTTGGAGGGTTCTGAAGCGCGCTGGGGCCAGGCGCTTGCGCCGACCTACGACGCGCTATTGCATGTGAGGGAGGGGCTGGACGATGAGACCGCGCTTCTGGGCTTTGCGGGAGGACCGTGGACGCTTGCCAGCTATCTCGCTGCGGGTCGCGGCGGCGATGAGCAGAAGACGGCGAAGCTCTGGGGCTACCGCGATCCATCTGGCTTTTCGGCGTTGCTCGACCTCCTGTCGGAGTGCGTCGCCTTTCATCTGGGCAAGCAGATCGAGGCGGGCGCGGATGCCGTTCAGCTTTTCGATAGCTGGGCTTCTGGCCTGCCGAAGGCGCAGTTCCGCAATTGGGTGATCGAGCCGACAAAGGCGATTGTGAGTAAGCTGCGCGCGCGCCACCCAGGAGCCAAAATCATTGGGTTTCCGCGCGCGGCGACGCAGGACGGTTACGAGCTTTATGCGCGCGAAACCGGCGTTGATTCCGTCTCCCTGGACACTGCAGCGCCGCTGTCCTGGGCGCGCTCCGCCCTTGGGGGCGAAATCGCGCTTCAGGGCAATCTCGATCCTGTCGCACTCGTCGCCGGCGGCGCAGCGCTCCGCTCGGCTGCGGAGGGGATCCTTGCCGTGATGAAGGGCGCGCGCTTCATCTTCAATCTGGGACACGGCATCCTTCCGGAGACGCCCATCACCCATGTGGAGGAATTGTTGACTATCGTTCGCGAGGGTTCGTGAAACTCGCTATCGTTCTGTTTAACCTGGGCGGACCGGATTCGTTGGAGGCGGTCGAACCGTTCTTGCGCAATCTTTTCACCGATCCGGCCATTCTCCCCTTGCCTGGTCCGCTCCGCGAGATTTTCGGCCGATTGATCGCGCGCCGTCGCGCGCCCCTCACGCGGCGGATCTACGCTCGGATCGGCGGACGTTCGCCGATTCTCGAGGAGACCGAGGCGCAGGCGCGCGCCCTTGAACATGCGCTAGGGGCGCGCGGGTTCGTGGCAAGGGCCTTCATCGCTATGCGCTGCTGGAGGCCTTCAAGCGACGAGGCTGCGCGCGCGCTCAAGGCTTGGGGCGCCGAGCGCATTGTTCTGCTGCCGCTTTATCCCCAATACTCCACGACGACGACCGCCTCTTCGCTCACCGACTGGGCGAGGGCCGCGCGCGCGATCGACATCTCCGCGCCGACCGCGACCGTGTGCTGCTATCCGACCGCAAAGGGTTTTATCGAAGCGCTTGTCCAGTCTATCCGGCAGGCGATGGCGAAGGTGAAACCCGAGAAGTCCTACCGCCTCCTTTTGTCCGCTCACGGTTTGCCGGAGCGCGTGATCCTTAAAGGCGATCCTTATCAATGGCAGGTGGAACAGACCGCCGGCGCAGTTGTGGAGAAATTGGGGATGACGGATCTGGACTGGAGGGTCTGCTACCAGTCGCGGGTGGGTCCTCTCAAATGGATCGGTCCGGCGACGGATGAGGAGATTCGCCGCGCTGGCGCCCAGGGTATGGGCGTGATCGTTGCGCCCATCGCCTTCGTGTCCGACCACTCCGAAACGCTGGTCGAGCTCGACATGGACTATTCCAAGCTGGCGCGGGAGAGCGGCGTCCCGCACTATCTCCGCGCGGCGGTCGTCGGCGCTAGCGAAGCTTTCATCGAGGCCTTGGCGGAGCTTGTCGCAGACGCCAGGCCCGGCGAGACGGTAAGAGGCGGCGCGCTCTGCCTTGAGGCGCTTAGATGCGGTTTCCGGGAGGCATGCCCGTGACGATGTTTCTGTCGAACAATATTCTCTGGATCAAATCGTTCCACGTGATTTCGGTGATCGCATGGATGGCGGGCATGTTCTATCTGCCGCGCCTTTTCGTCTATCACGCCGAAGTGCAGCCGGGCTCTGCCGAGTCGGAACGCTTCAAGGTCATGGAGCGCCGCCTTCTGAAGGCGATCATCAATCCGTCGATGATCGCAACGTGGAT
Source organism: Rhizomicrobium sp. (assembly GCA_035549135.1). Classification (GTDB taxonomy): domain Bacteria; phylum Pseudomonadota; class Alphaproteobacteria; order Micropepsales; family Micropepsaceae; genus Rhizomicrobium. The sequence goes on from DASZRM010000214.1 coordinate 43,961, forward strand.
TTTCGGGCTCACCCTCGCATGGCTGACCCAGGCCTACAGGGACGGATGGATGCAGGCAAAATTCGCCCTGGTGATCGTGATGTCGGGCCTGCACGGCTATTTCGTGCGCTGCATGAAGCGCTTCGCAGCCGACCGGAACGACCGGCCCGCCCGCTTCTATCGTATCCTGAACGAGGTTCCCCCGCTATTGATGGCGTTCATTGTCATTCTGGTAATCGTCCAGCCTTTTTGATCCCGGCCCTCTTTGCAGCGGCCCCGTTCCGCGCTATATAGGGGGCGTTCCCCAAAGCATCGCAGGCGGCAGGCGCGGCAAGCGCCCAAAGCCGGACCCGGCGAACCCGGCGCGATGCCCAGCGATCTTCCGATGATGAACTGGCGGGCGCCCAAAGGCGTTCGCAGGCAAACCGGACCCTACCTCCCACGCACTAGGTGTCGTTCCCATGACCATCCAATCCGGCCTGCAGACGATGAAGCTGCAGGATCTCAAGGCCAAATCCCCGACCGATCTTCTCGCCTTCGCCGAGGAGCTCGAGATCGAGAACGCCTCGTCGATGCGCAAGCAGGACATGCTGTTCGCGATCCTGAAGGAACTCGCCGAGCGCAGCGTGGAGATCATGGGGCAGGGCGTGGTGGAGACTCTGCAGGATGGCTTCGGATTTCTGCGCTCGCCGGAATCGAATTATCTTGCCGGACCCGACGACATCTATGTGAGTCCTTCGCAGATCCGCCGCTTCGGCCTACGGACCGGCGACACGGTGGAGGGCCCGATCCGCTCGCCCAAGGACGGCGAGCGCTATTTCGCGTTGCTCAAGGTCTCCTCGATCAATTTTGAGGATCCGGAGAAGATCAAGCACAAGGTCGCCTTCGACAACCTGACGCCGCTCTACCCGGACGAGCGCTTCCGCATGGAGCTGCCCGATTCCACGGTGAAGGATCGGACCGGGCGGGTCATCGACATCGTGGCCCCGCTTGGCAAGGGCCAACGCTGCCTGATCGTGGCGCCGCCGCGCGTCGGCAAGACGATCATGATGCAGAACATCGCGAAGGCGATCGCCGTCAATCATCCGGAAGTCTATCTGATCGTGCTTCTGATCGATGAACGGCCGGAAGAAGTGACCGACATGCAGCGCACGGTGAAGGGGGAGGTGATCTCCTCCACCTTCGACGAACCGGCGACACGCCATGTCCAGGTCGCCGAAATGGTCATTGAGAAGGCCAAACGTCTTGTCGAGCACAAACGCGATGTGGTCATCCTCCTGGACAACATCACGCGGCTCGGACGCGCCTATAACACCGTCGTGCCTTCGTCGGGCAAGGTGCTCACCGGCGGCGTCGACGCCAATGCGCTTCAGCGGCCGAAACGCTTCTTCGGCGCCGCGCGAAATGTCGAGGAAGGCGGTTCGCTTACCATCATCTCGACCGCTCTGATCGACACCGGAAGCCGCATGGACGAAGTCATCTTCGAAGAGTTCAAGGGCACGGGCAATTCGGAAATCATTCTGGACCGCAAGGTGGCCGACAAGCGCGTCTTCCCGGCGATCGACATCCTCAAATCGGGGACCCGCAAGGAGGAGCTACTGGTCGACAAGGCGACGCTCGCCAAGATGTATGTGCTGCGCCGCATCCTGGCGCCGATGGGCACGATCGACGCGATCGAGTTCCTGCTCGATAAGCTGCGCCAGTCGAAGACCAATTCCGATTTCTTCGATAGTATGAACACCTGATGGAATTCCATTTGTGGCGTGATCGAATCCATCACTGCGCGCTGAGACCTCGAGGCGGCGCCGTCGTCAGAGGCCTGCTTTGGCCGGCGCGACCGCATTAGGCCCGTTGACCGCACCGTGAGCGGGGCGGAAACTTGGCGTTGGCTCCAAAAGGAGATGGAGATGGCCGAGGAATCGGATGAGCGCGCCCAGTTCCGCGCAATGAGCGACAGCACGGAGGAGGATTGGCGGAAGATCGCGGCGGCTTCCGTCGCATTTAACCGCGAATTGCCAGATCGCGTTCTATCCCATCTCAAGCTGCTCAAGGGCGATTGTGGGGGCTTTTCGGTCGATCGTCTCGAGCATTCGCTACAGTCGGCGACGCTCGCACAGAGAGACGGCATGGACGAGGAATATGTCGTCTGCGCGCTTCTGCACGATATGGGCGACATTCTGGCTTCCGCCAACCACGCTGAATTGGGAGCCACGGTGCTTCGACCGTTCGTCTCTGATGAGAACTGGTGGATGCTTCAACACCACGGGATATTTCAGGGCTACTATTTCTTCCACTATCTGGGCCTTGACCGAAACATGCGCGAGCAGTTTCGCGGCCATCCCTGCTTTGAGCGCACGGCGCTGTTCTGCGCGCGTCACGACCAGAACGCGTTCGATCCCGATTACGACGCTATGCCGCTCGAAGCCTTCGTTCCGATGGTGCAGCGGGTGATGGCGCGGCCCAAGCGCTCGATCTACCTGCGCAGCGACAATGCTGCCCCGGTTATTCGCGCAGCCGTGTGATCGTCCTTGAACGGTTTCGGTTTGCCCGAATTGCTCGCCTATATGCGCAGCCACAGGCTTGCCGTGGTTGCGACGATCGGTGCCGATCTGAAGCCGCAATCGGCGCTGGTCGGGATCGCCGTGACCCAGACTTTCGAGCTGGTCTTCGACACGCTGTCGGGCACGCGCAAACACGCCAATTTGCTCGCACGGCCGCATATTGCGGTCGTGTACTCGGGCCCCGGCGAGCAGACTCTTCAATTTGAGGGCGTTGCCTTTCCGATCTCGCTCGCAGACGAGTCCGATTCGTCTTACCGCGCCGCCTATTATTCTGCGTGGCCCGACGGACGCGAGCGGTTGAGCTGGAAGGGCCTTGCCTATTGGGGCGTTCGTCCGATCTGGGCGCGCTATTCCGATTTCGACAAGGGCCCTTTGATCCGGGAATTTCGCTGGTGAAGCCGCCTTAGGGAATTAGGATCGTGGCCCCTGTAGTGCGCCGGGACTGCAGAGCCTCATGGGCTTTCGCCGCTTCGGCCAGACGGAAGCGCTGGTTGACGTCGATCCTCACCGCGCCAGACAGGATCGCCGCAAAGAGATCGTCTGCGGTCTCTTGAAGTTCGCGTGCCGTGCGCGTGTAGTGAAAAAGGGTCGGACGCGTCAAGTAGAGCGAACCTTTGGCGGACAGGATTGCTGGCGCGAACGCGGGCACGGCGCCGCTTGCATTTCCGAAGCTCACCATCGTGCCACGCACGGCAAGGCAATCAAGCGAGCCTTCCCAGGTATCCTTGCCGATACCGTCATAGACGACCGATACGCCTTCGCCAGCGGTAATGTCGCGCGTGCGCTTGACCCAGTCCTCTGTGCGCGTGTTGAGGACGTGCGCGCAGCCATAGCCCTTGGCAAGCGCAATTTTGTCGTTCGAGCCCACGGTTCCGATGACTGTGGCGCCAAGATGACTCGCCCACTGGCAGGCGATCGAGCCGACGCCGCCCGCTGCCGCGTGAAACAGGATCGTCTCGTCCGGATTGACCGCATAGGTTCGCATCAGCAGATATTGCGCTGTCATGCCCTTGAGCATGGCGGCTGCGGCGATTTCGTCGCCGATGCCGTCGGGGAGCTTCACCAGCTTTTCGGCTGGAACGTTGTTAGCTTCGGCATAGGCGCCGAAGGCGGTGGCATAGGCGACACGCTCGCCGATCGCAAATCCGCTTACGCCGGCGCCCAGAGATTCGACCATGCCGGCGGCTTCGCTGCCGAGGCCCGATGGTAGCGGAATGGGGTAGAGGCCGCTGCGGTGATAGGCGTCGATGAAATTGACCCCGATCGCAGTGTGGCGGATGCGCGCCTGACCTGGACCGGGCGGAGGCAGCTCAATGTCTTCAAAGCAGAGGGCTTCGGGCCCACCAGTGCGGTCGAAGCGGATTGCCTTCATGATCGATACCCCTCTGCTTTCAGCGGGTTACCCGGAAACGCGCCGGCGCGCGGTTTGGCCGCCCGCCAGCGTTCCGGAACGCCGTCATAACGCCGAACGCGAAGTTTGTCCCCATCCTCTTGGGCATGCGCCTGATGTGCAACACAACAAGACGGAAGGCGGAAATGTCGGCCGGTTCCACTCGACATTTCCGGACGCGGACTTATGTGGAATTGGCTTGGTTCGGGAGGTTCGTGATGTTGACGCGGATGATCGCAATATGCGCGCTTGCGCTTTTCGTCGCGCCGGCGGCGGCGTCTGAGAGGCCATTCAATCGCAACGACGCGCGGGCGATCATCCGCGATTTGCAGAAAGTGGTAACGCCGCGCGGTATCGACGAAACGACGGCGGTTCCTATCAATGGATCGCGGCAATGGATCACCGTTCGCGGCCGCGATCGCAAGAATCCGATCCTGCTGTTCATTCACGGCGGTCCCGCAGCGCCGGAAATGCCGACGAGCTGGACCTTCCAGAACGGCTGGGAAGACTATTTCACGGTCGTACAGTGGGACCAGCGCGGCGCGGGGAAGACCTACAACGCGAACGATCCGAAGAAGATTGCGCCGACCATTTCGCTCGCCCAGATGGTCGCCGACACGGAAGCGATGACGCAATACCTGCGCAAGACTTACCACAAGCCGAAAATCTTCGCGCTTGGCCATTCTTGGGGATCGGTCCTCGGGCTCATGCTGGCCGAAAATCACCCTGAATGGCTCTATGCGTATGTGGGCGTAGGCCAGGTGATCGATTCGAAAAAGAGCGAGATGCTCGGTTATCAGGCGATCCTGAAGGCGGCCAAGGATGCGGGCCGCGCGGAGGCGGTCAAGGAATTGCGGGCGATCGCGCCCTATCCCGGAAAGACCCTTTCGCTGAGCAAGATCGATGTCGAGCGCAAATGGTCGGTGCGTCTCGGAGGGCTAAGTTACGGGCGCGACAATTACGGCTACTACTACAATGCCGGCAGGATCTCGCCAGACTACAGCGACGCCGATTTCGCCGCGATCGACAAGGGTTCAGCTCTGTCCTTGCCGCCCTTGCTTGCGTCCTTCGGCTCCGGCGACTTCGAAAACGTAACAACCTTCTACTGCCCGATCATCGTCTTCGCCGGGCGACACGACGCCACGACCTCGTCGGAAGTGGTCGCTGACTGGTTCAAACGAGTGCGCGCGCCGGTCAAGAAGTTCGTCTGGTTCGAAAATTCGGCGCACATGATCCAGATCGAGGAGCCCGGCCGCATGCTCGTCCACCTCGTCGAGGACGTGCGCCCGCTGGCGGATAAAGAGTAGAAGCGCCGGCCCTCAGTTCAGATGCTGGCGGAAGAAGGTGGAAGTCCGTCCGTTAGCGAGATCGGCGCAGGCTTTGTCGTAGTGCTTGCCGCCGACGCGCGCGAAAGCATGGTTCATTTCCGGATAGACGTGGATGACGACATTGCGATTGGACGAAAGCCCTTCGACGATCTTTCGCTGCGCGTCCTGCGGAACATATTCGTCCCTGGCGGCGATATGCAGCATGAGCGGTTTGCGAATTCCGCCGGCCTCGCCGAGTTTTTCCTGGATGTTCACGCCGTAATAGCCGACGGTGGCGTCGACATCGGTGCGCGCCGCGGTCAGGAAAGCGAGCAGGCCGCCAAGGCAATAGCCGACGGCGCCCACTTTTCCACTGCAGCCTTCGCGGTGGCGAAGCGTATCGATTGCCGATTGAATGTCCTTCACGCCCTTGTCGGCGTCGAAGCGATTCATGAGGTCGAATGCGCGCTTCCATTCGGCGTCGGTCTTGTCGGTGAGTTGCACACCGGGTTCAAGCCGCCAGAACAGATCAGGCGCGAGCGCAAAATAGCCGTGAGCGGCGAGCCCGTCGCAGACATCTCGCATGACCTGATTGACGCCGAAAATCTCCTGAATGACGACGATTCCGGGCCCACGCCCCGATTTCGGGCTCGCGAGATATCCGGCGAAGGCCCCGCCGTCGGCCGTCGAAATCGAAATCTGCCTGGCGGTCATCGCGTCTCCTTCATTGCGTTCTCTGTCCGGCCTGCGGCGCGCGCTGAGCGGGCAGCTGCAGCATCTGGCTGAGGGCGACGGGGTTGTTGATCGGGGTCGAGCAAACGCCGCGCTGACAAATATAGGCCGTAGGATTGCCGTTCAGCATCGTTTTGCCATGGGCGGGATGGCCCTCGGGCAAGGGCTGATCCGGCGCGACCACGACGAGCAGCTTATTGGGAAGGCTGCGCCCCAGAACGGCTGCGACGAGCTCGTGAGTCTTGAGATGATCGACCGGACCGACAATGACGATCTGAAGATTGGTCGCCACGAATTCGAGCCCGTTTAGGAATGTCCCCGACGACATGAAGGCGCGGGTCACTTCGCTGGCGAAACCCTGAATCAGCTTGCTGGCGCGGTCGTTATATTCGGGCTCGGCAGTCGCCATATGCAGCCGCGCCAAAACGCCCAGCATCACCGAATTGGCGGGCGGCTGGGTCTGGTCGAAAATGGACCGCGCCCGGACGAAAAGCGGATCCTGGGAATGGGCGGTGGTGAAATAGCCGCCGCCGAACTGATCCCAGAAATTCTCGTTCAACATATGTGTCCAGCCCTTGGCGCGCTCGAGGAAGCGTTTTTCGCCCGTGGTCTCCCAGAGCGCCAGCGCCGCCCGCGCCATGTGGGCGTAGTCGTCGGCGAAACCCGCATGACCCCGTCGCCCGGCGCGCCAGGAGTGGAAGAGCGTATCGCCGTCGCCCACCGCCGCGACGACGAAGTCGAACGCCTTGATGGCGGCCTGAACCCAGTCCAACCTTTTCATCGCCGCCCCGGCGTTTGCGAGCGCCGAAATCGCCAAGCCGTTGGCGTCGGCCAGAACCTGATCGTCCCGCAAAGGCGGCGTGCGGGATTGGCGCGCCGCGAGCAGAAGCCCGCACTGCTTGGCCAGAAGCGCCTCGTCAGCTTCGGACTGCGGATATGGCGCCGGCGTGCCGATGCGGCGCAAAATGTTGCGGCCCTGGAAATTGCCATCGCGCGAGACGCCGTAGGCCGCCTTGAATTTCTGCGCGAAGGTGCCGACCAGCGCGGCGTCCACCTCAGCCTCGCTCCACAGGTAGTACTTGCCCTCTTCGCCCTCGCTGTCGGCATCGAGACTTGCGGCGAAGGCGTCTTCTACCTTCATCTCGCGCAGCAGCCAGCCGACGGTTTCCTCGATTCGCGCCTGGCACAGGGCGTTGCGGTTGTGCTGCCAGACCAGAGTCGTCAATTCGACGAGTTGGGCGTTGTCAGCGGTCAGCTTCTCAAAATGCGGGATGAGCCAGCGTTCGTCGGTGGCGTAGCGAAAGAAACCGCCGCCGACATGATCGTAGATGCCCGCCACCAGCAGAGAATCGAGGGTCTTGCTCGCCACCTGCACGAATTGCGGCATGCCTGTGCGCAGATAGGCGCGCCAAAGCAATTCGACGAGCTGCGGCTGCGGGAATTTCTGCGGACCGGTAAGGCCGCCGAAGAAGATGTCGAAGCGCTGCGCGATCTTGACCGCGGCGTCGTTGAGCACATTGGTGTCGAGCGGCCCGCGCATGTCGCGGTTCCATAGATTGTTGAGCTGTTCGGTCAGCTTTGTCGTCGTGCCGGCGATCGGTTCGGCCTGTTCGCGATAGAGTCTTGAAACGTCGGCCAGCACCGATTTGAAAGCCGGTTGTCCGAAGCGCTCTTCCTTGGGGAAATAGGTTCCGGTGAAGAAAGGCACGCCCTTGGGCGTGAGGAAGACGGTGAGTGGCCAGCCGCCGCCGCTGCCCATCGCGTTGGAGGCCGATTGATAGAGCTGATCGAGATCTGGGCGTTCCTCTCGATCGACTTTTATGTTGATGAAGTTTTCGTTCATCAGCCGGGCGGTTTCGGGATCGGCGAAGCTCTCCTGGTTCATCACGTGGCACCAATGGCAGGCCGAATAGCCGATGGAAAGCAAGATCGGTTTGCCTGCAGCTTCGGCTTCGGCCAGCGCTTCGCGACTCCACGGCCGCCAATGGACAGGATTGTCCTTGTGCAGGAGCAGGTAGGGGCTAGTTTCGTTCGCGAGCTGGTTGCCGTTCATGGTGCGTCCCGTTGGAGGCGTTGTGGCGAAAGGTCGACGTTGCGTTTTGGTTCTGTCTTGGTCAGGCTTCCTTTAGCGCGTGGCCCCGCCGGCTCACAAGGCGCAAGCCTGAAAGCAGTTAAGCCCATGAAGATTCACATCGAAATGGACATGACCCCCGAAGAGGCGCGAACCCTTATGGGCCTCCCAGACGTGCGCGCCCTGAACGAACAGATGCTGGAGGAGATGCGGCGGCGGATGCGCGAAGCCAGCGATCCGGAAGCGCTGATGAAACTCTGGGCGCCGTTGGGTCAGGGCTTCGAGCAGTTTCAGCGATTCCTGTGGGATAGCGCCAAGGCGGCGGCGCCGAAGAAGGGTTGAGGGACGACACGATCTTTGCGCTTTCCACCGCGCCTGGCCGCGCCGGCGTGGCCGTGGTGCGGGTCTCCGGCAGGGAGGCCGCAAGGGTCCTTCAGACGCTCACCCGCAAGCCCTTGCCCCCCGACCGCAGGGCATGCGCGACGGCCTATTTCGATTCGAAGGGAGACCTGATCGACCGCGGACTGGCGATCTATTTTGGCGGACCGGCCAGTTTCACGGGGGAGGACGTGGCGGAGTTTCACATCCATGGGGGGCGCGCGGTTGTAGCTCGCCTGCTGGACGCGCTGGCGGGCCTTGACCTTCGCCCCGCAGAGCCCGGCGAGTTCACACGCAGGGCGGTGGAGAACGGAAAGCTCGACCTCACCCAGGCTGAGGCCATCGCCGACCTGGTCGATGCCGAGACCGATGCCCAAAGGCGGCAGGCGCTGCGCCAATACGACGGCGCGCTGGCCGAACTCTATGAGGGCTGGCGGGCCGATCTGATCAAGGCGGGCGCCTGGGCCGAAGCGGCCATCGATTTCTCCGACGAGGAGCTGCCCGCCGACACGCTCGGCCGGACGCGCGCCGCCATCGCCGGGATTTTGCGGGATATCCAACGGCATCTGGACGATTCCCGGCGCGGCGAGGTGCTGCGTGAAGGCTTGCACTTAACAGTGATCGGTCCGCCGAACGCGGGCAAAAGCTCACTGGTCAACGCGCTCGCCCGCCGCGACGTGGCCATTGTGGCCGAGACCGCCGGCACCACCCGCGACGTGATCGAGGTGCGCATGGACCTCGGCGGCTATCCCGTGATCCTCGCCGACACTGCCGGTCTGCGCGACACGGCGGAGGTCATTGAAGCTGAAGGCGTGCGCCGCGCCCTTGCCCGCGCCGAGTCCGCCGACCTTGTACTACTGCTCCTCGACGGCAGCGCC
>DASZRM010000215.1:0-3395 GCA_035549135.1 Rhizomicrobium sp.
CGATTCCTTCACGCTGGCCGCGGCCACCGACGCGCTGACGCGCCTGTTCTCGAACGACATCGCGCCGATCCGCGCCATCCGAGATCTGGGCCTTGGCATTGTCGACCGCATCGGCCCGGCGCGGCGCTTCTTCATGCGCCACGCGGGCGGCGACATCGGCAAGCTCCCGCGCCTGATGAAGGGCGAAGCGGCGTAAGGGCCCCCGAACGGAGGCGGAGGGGTGCGGGATGGCGCCTATTCTCCGCGCGCGGCGATGCGCGCGCCGTCGGCGATGCGATCGCTCGGATGCAGGACGACACGGTCGCCTTCCGTAAGGCCAGAGAGAATTTCGGCGCTTTCGTCGTTGCTGTGGCCGATTGCGACCCGCGTCAACCGGGCGCGGCCGTCCCGCAGCGCGAAAGCGGCCCAATCGGAACCCTCGCGGAACAGGGCCGCGACCGGAACGCGCAAGACCTTCGGCGCGCTCCAGACGCGGATATGGACGATGATGCGGAAGCCGTCGGCGATGCGCGCGCGCGTTTCGGGCGCTCCGGAAAAATCCAGGATGACATTGACCCGCTGCTCCTCGACGCCCAGCGCGGAGATTTTGGTGAAGCCGGACGGCTCCACTCGGCGCACGCGCGCCGGCAGATCGCCCGGTCCGCCCCAATCGGCGATCCTGGCCGGATCGCCCGCGCGCACCTTGACGGCGTCCTCCGAGATCAGGTCGGCGACGATTTCGAGCGCGGCGGGATCGCCCACCTCCAGGATCGGCGCGCCCGCGGCCAGAACCGATTCGCTTTCGTTCGGAACGCGCAGCACGCTGCCCGAGACCGGCGCGACAATGTCGATGCCCGCCTGCGCGCGCTGCTGTGCGGTGGGATCGATGAGGAGCGCGCGCGCCGCTTCGAGATCGGACTCTTTCACGCGCAACGCGGCCTGCGCCGTCGCCAGCTGCGCCGCCGCCGTCTTTTGCGCCAGCTCGGCGCGCTCCAGATTGGCCTTGGAGATGAAGCCGGAAGAACCCAGCGCCCGCGCGCGCTTGAGATCGGACGTGGCGAAGGCGAGCTCGGCCCTTGCGCGGGCCAGGTCCGCGGCGGCAAGGCTGCGCGCGGCCGCGGCCGCGCTCACCGCCGATTCGGCCCGAGCGCGCGTGCGCACGTCGAGGAAGGACGGGGCGATCGGCAGGAGCTCGGCGACCTTCGTCACGCCGCCCGTGACGACATCGCCCGGATGCACGTTCACCCGCAGCAGCCTTCCGTTCACCGGCGCGGAAATCCGGTAGATCTCGCGGATGCGCGTGCGCCCCTCGTCGGAGACTTCGACCTGCATCGGCCCGCGCGAAACGGCGGCGAGATCGACGGCGACGGGCCGCGGCCAGAAGCTCCAGGCCAGCGCCGCGGCGACCAGAACCGCCACGGCGGCGATGAGGATCGTGCGTCGATGGGCCGGCGCCATGCTCACTCCCGCGTCTTCAGGACGGCGATGAGATCGAGCCGCCCGATCCGCCGCGCCACGGCCAGCGCCGAGGCGCCCGCCGCGGCCAGGGTGATGGCCATGGCGATGCCGTAGGTCCCGGGAAGAATGACAAAGGGCACGCGGAAGAGCTTTGTTTCCATCGCCCTGCTCATCAGCCAGCCGAGGCCGTAACCGAGCGCGCAGCCGATGGGCTGGGCCGCGATCACCAGGAGCGCAAGTTCGCCCAGCAGGATATAGGTCGCCTCGCCCCGGGTGAAGCCCAGCACGCGCAGGCTCGCCAGTTCGCGTCCGCGCTCCGACAGCGAGATGCGCGCGGCGTTGTAGACGACGCCGAAGGCGATCACCGCGCCGAGCCCGATGTAGAAATCGATGACGATGGTCATGCTTCTGGCCATGGTGTCGCGCAGCGCGGAGATCGCCTGCGCGCGGGTGGAGATCGTGGCGACCGCCGGAATTTCCTTCAGGCGCTTCAGAAGCCGCGCCTCGACGGCGCGATCGAGAAGCGCCTGCACGGCGGTCACGGTGTGGGGCTCGCCGGTCAGCGCCGCGAGCGCGCTGCGGTCCATATAGGCCGAAAGCCCCACATGTTCGACCGCGATCCCCGCAACGCCCACGCGCGCATGCCGGCGCGCGCCTTCGAGGACCTCGACATCCACGCTGTCGCCGCTTGCGACGCCAAGAAGCGCGGCGAGCTTGTTCGAGAGCACGATGCCGCGGCTTGGAATCGTAAAACTCCGCCCCGCCGAGTCGTAGAAGGCGCGGAAATGCGCGCCCTGCCCGACGCCGGAGATTCCAAGCCGCTGGGCGAGATGGCCGTGGCTGAGGCGCGCCGGAATCTCCAGAACCGGCTCGGCGCCGCGCACGCCGGCAAGGCGGCCGATGTCGAACCCCGCCCGCTCGCCGCGCTGATCGACGAGGCCGATGACGATGTCCTGGCGGTTGGCGCGGAAGTAGAAACTGTCGATCAATTCGTCGATGGCGTCGAAGAAGAAGAACAGGCTGACGAGCAGCATCGCCGCCGTCGCCGCGCCGAAGACGGTGAGCCCGGCCCGTAGCGGCCAGCGTTCGATATGGCGCAGGATCATCTGCGTGGGCATGGAGACGATCCGATCGAGGCCCAGCCGGTCGAACAGCGCGCGCCGGTAGACCGTGGGCGCGGGCGGCTGCATCGCCGCCGCCGGCTCAAGGCGCATGGCGCGCCGCGCCGCCGTCCAGGTTCCGGCCGCGGCCGAAGCGAAAGAGACGAGAATCGCCGCCGAGAACACCGCCGGATCGATCCGGTACTCGAGAAAGGGAAAGCGGAAGTGATCCTGGTAGATCCCGGTCATCCATCGGCCGAGCCAGTGTCCCGCGCCCAGCCCCGCGAGCACGCCCAGTGCGGCGATGGCGAGCGAGAATTTGAGGTAATGGCGCCCGACTTCCCAATCCGAATAGCCGAAGGCCTTGAGCAGCCCGATGGATTCGCGCTCGGTGTCGATCAGGCGCGACAGCACCATGTTGATCAGGAACGCGGCGACTGCAAGGAACACCGGCGGAATGACGAAGGCGATGGTTCTGAGCTGATCGAGCTCCTGATCGAGATAGGCGTTGCTGATCTGGTCGGCGCGGCCATAAGCGGCCGTTCCGCCGTAGCGCGCAAGCAGAGTGTCCAGCCTGCGGATCACTTCGGGCTCGGAGGCTCCGGGCGAGAGCCGAACGCTGATGTCGTTGAAGGCGCCGTCCAGATCGTAGGCCGCCTCGAGGATCGCGCGGTCGATCCACAGGATGCCGAAGGCCTTGTCGTCGGACATCAGCTGGCCGGGCGGCAGCGTGTAGACGAATTCCGGCGAGAGCGCGACGCCGACAACCGTGAAGCTTCGTTTGCGGCCGTTGAGCAATGCCGAGAGTTTCGCGCCGGGACCGTAGCCGAGGGCCTTGGCCATGTTCTCGCTCATCAC
>DASZRM010000216.1:0-1590 GCA_035549135.1 Rhizomicrobium sp.
CGGAATGAGCCTCGCCCGGTCCGGAAAGCGCCCATCCAGATATTCGACGATGATCGAAGATTCGGGCACGAGCCAGTCGCGGGATTCGTCCCTGAGCACCGGAAATTTTCCGATAGGCCACATCTTCAGGAACGCCTCGCGCGAGTCCGGCTCCATCAGGTTGACGACGACGGGCTCGAAATCGGCGCCCTTCTCATAGAGCGCGATCAACGCCTTCCAGCAGAAAGAGGAGAGCGGATGATAATAAAGCTTGAGCGCCATGAGTCAGCTCTTCTTTGCGAATTCGGCGTCGATGGAGATTTCGATCGGCTCGTGGAACACGGAGGGCAATCCGATCGCCTTCGGGTCGACATGCGTGAGCGCGTGAACGCCCAACACATGGCCCATGACCGGCCCTGCCGCGAATCCCGGCCCGGCGCCGACCAGGCGGACTTCGAAGCTCGCCGGCAACGTCCGGCCCATCAGCGTGAGCCGGCCTTCGACGACGCCGCTCTTTTCGTCGCGCGGACGGAAGGCGGTCGAAACGAACGTGGCGCGTGGATTTTTCGCCGCGTTCAGATAGTCCTTGCCGCGAAGCTGCGCGGCGAAGCCCGGCACGGGCGTTTCGATCGAAGAGGTTTCGACCGAGGCGCTGAGCGACGAACGCTCCATCCGCAGGGGATCCCAGCGAAGCGTCGCGGCGACCTTGCCGAAGCGGAAGACGCTCATCGAAAAGCCGAGATGAGAGACGCGCGCGATCACCGCGGTGTGGGCGGGATCGAGACTGTAGACCCCGGCTGTCGCCTTGCGCGCATCCGGTTGGCCGTGGGGCAGAATGGCCGGAGGCGGCGCGGGCGCGGCGAGCGCGCAAAGTCCGAACGAAGCGACGACGGCCAACAGCGCGAACCCGCCCGCCTTCCTTGCCGCGCTCATGCGGCGGACTTCTCGCAGACCACCATCCAGGGAACGCCGAAGCGGTCGACCAGCATTCCGAAGCGTTCGGCGAAAAAGGATTGCGCCAGAGGCATGCGCACCTCGCCGCCAGCCGCGAGCGCCTCGAACAGGCGCTCGGCCTCGGAGGCGCTCGCGGCGGCGAGGCTCAGCGAGAAGCCCTGCGGCTTGGCGAAGCGGTCCGGCGGCGCGTCCGAGCCCATGACAATCTGATCGCCAATGCGGATTCGCGCATGCACGATTTTGTCCTTCATGGCGGGCATCTGGCCGGCCATCGGCGTCTCGCCGAAGGTCGACTTCATCTCGATTTTGGCGCCCAGCGCGCGCTCATAGAACTTGAATGCTTCCTCGCATTGGCCGTTGAAGGTGAGATAGGCGTTGATTTTCATCGTTGCTCCTTTCTTTGCCGGTTGAAGCGCGACCGGCGCGCCCGGCTCGCTAGCGTTCATTCGCGGCGCCCTGCAACGCCGCCAGATGAGCGTCGAGCTGGTCCAGCGTTCCCGCGAAGCCCTGACGCATCGAGGGAAACATCGATTGGAAGAACGCGCGCTCGTCCTCGCTGGCATTGTAGGGTGCGCCGGTCATGTTGAGCGTCGTCCGCCCGCCCCGTTCGGAGAATTCCACGGAGTTCAACACTTCAAGCGGAAAATTCGCCGCGAA
>DASZRM010000217.1:0-4630 GCA_035549135.1 Rhizomicrobium sp.
TACCTGCGCCAGATCCTCGACGGCGTGAACCTTCCGGATGGCTGGGCCATGGGGCAGGGCCTCAAGCGCGGCCGGACCGTGGGCTTCAAGACCGGCACCTCCTATGGCTTTCGCGACGCATGGTCGATCGGCTTCTCGAATGACTATACGGTCGGGGTCTGGGTGGGCCGCGCCGACGGGACCCCGCGCCCGGGCCATGTCGGCGTTGAGAATGCCGCGCCCATCTTGCTCAAGACCTTCGAGCTTCTGCCCCCGGACCGGCAGCCGGCTCCAGCGCCGCCTGCTGGCGCCATTCTTGTTCAGTCGAACGGACAATTGCCGCCGCAGCTTCGCGTCTTCACGCGCGAAACCGAACCCAAGGCGCCGGTCGCCGCGGTTGTTCCGCCGCCGTCGATCGCATTTCCGCCGAACGGCGCGACCGTTCCCATCCCCGACGCCAGGGCGAAGGACAGGACCATCGTGTTGAAAGCCGATGGCGGCCGCGAGCCGCTGACATGGCTCGTCGACGGCAAGCTTATCGGCTCCTTCGACCGCTTTGAGCCCGCTCAATTTGCGCCTTCGGGCGAAGGTCTCGCCCATGTCACAGTGGTGGACGCGGAAGGCCGCAGCGACAGCGCGCTGGTTCGTTTCAAGCGGCTGCATTCGTGAGCTTGACGCCTTTGCCGCATTGGAGTGCGCTCGGCGCTCGATGAGCCATCCCAGATTCGATTTTGCGAAGTCCGCCATCAAGCGCGTCACTACCGCGAGCGAGCGCCAGCGCGCTTTCGCGATCCTCTTCGTCAGCCTGATGTGCATGGGCGCGGGCCAGTCGGTGATGTTCGCGATCCTGCCCTCTTTCGCGCGCCGCCTCGGCCTCAGTGAATTCGAAGGCTCGCTGCCCTTCGTCTTTTCAGCGACGATCTGGCTGTTCTCGAGCGGCTATTGGGGCGGAAAGAGCGATCGCTGGGGCCGCAAACCGGTCATCCTCCTGGGACTTGTCGCCTTCGGCGTCTCCTTCGCCTCCTTCGCGGCGGTCGCCAATCTCGGCATCGATGGCTTTCTCGCCGTCGCCGTCGCCTATCCGCTAATGATCGCGGCGCGCTCGCTCTACGGACTGTTCGGCTCGGGCGCATCGCCCGCCGCGCAGGCCTATGTCGCCGACCGCACCACGCGCGCCGAGCGGACGTCCGGAGTCGCCACGCTGAGCGCGGCCTTCGGGCTCGGCACCACCATAGGTCCGGGGATCGGCTCGGCGCTCGTGGTGTTCGGGTTGTTCGCGCCCTTCTATTTCACGGCGGCCGTCGCATTCGCGAGCGCCGCGGCCATCTGGTTCTTTCTGCCCGAACGCACGCGTCCGCAGATTCACGCGAGCCAGAAGAAGCCGCTCAAATGGCACGACCGGCGCATATGGCCGTTTATCGTGTTCGGCGTCGGCATCTCGACCGCGGGCGCGGTGCCGATCCAGACCATCGGCTATCTCTTCATCGACGTGCTGCATTACTCGCCGGCCGTGGCGCCGCAATACACCGGCATCGGGCTTGTGGCCTCGTCGCTCGCCGCACTCTTCGCCCAGCTCGTGGTGGTGCAGCGCTTCCATCTTTCGGCGCGGACGCTGATGCGCTGGGGTTCGATCTCGTGCATTCTCTCTTTTGCGCTCTTCGCAATGGGCCGGCAGTTCGGCCCGCTCGTATTCGCGCTGATGATCAATGGGCTCGGCTTCGGTTTGGTGCGCCCGGGCTACGCCGCAGCCGCCTCTTTGTCTGTCGATCCGCACGAGCAAGGCGCCATCGCGGGGCTGACCGGGGCCACGAGCGGCGCCGGCTTTATCTTCGGGCCGATGATCGCGACCGGCCTCTATCGCATCGCGCCCAGCGCGCCCTTCATCTTCGGCGGCGCGCTGATGGCCGTCTGCTACGTCTACGCGCTCGCCTCGCCGCATCTGAAGAATGCTGGCCTCGCAGCCCCCGAGGCCGAACAGATCGAGGAAGCGGCGGAAACCCAGCTCCCGAATGCGTAGATTCCATTTCAATACTCAAAGCGGATCGACTTCCTCAAGAATCTCCTGCTGACGAGACTTCAATTTTGGAATGAGGCGTTCGGCTTCGACTCGCCGCTTGGAGATGTTTGTCATCCACCAGATACAGAGCGGGCCCGCGCCAACAACATCAGGTCCGATGTCGCGCGAAACAGCCACCCGCTAAGCTGCGCCATCAGCGCACAGATCAGTTCTTGCGCTTGCCCCATTTCGCCCTCCATCCCAAGGGAAGACTATCACACCCGTAGGAGTAGAGACACCATTGAAGATGACGACGTTAACCGCGAAGGTTCCTGGCTCTCTTTCGCGCTACACATTTTGAATCCACGTCACCAGATCGTGCGCGGCGTCCGTGGGCCAGAACAATTCCGCAAGACCCTGCGTGGCAACGATCACGCCCAGGCCCGCCATCGTCGCGCGGTGAATGCGGCCCAATGACAGAAGATCGAATGCAATCACTGCTGCGGCGAAGAACGCAAAGCTCGCATAGTAGGGGGCTGCCGCGCCACTCACGAAGGGAAGGCGTCCGATTGCGGGTCCCAGGATGGAGATTGTCGCGATCAGCATAAAGCGTTTGTGTGCGGACAAATCTCTATTGCGCTGACGAAGTCCGAGAAACACCAGCACGGCAAAGGCAATGACGGCCGCGAAGCCGAAGGCCAAATCCAGCGTTAGGCCGCCGGCGTCTTCCGCATGCCTTCTGACTTCGCCGATGACAGCGAGAATCCCCATGGTCGGCACTGCGACGGCAAACGCCATTCCGGCGAGACCGGCAGTCTGGTGCCACGCGGTCCGGCCAGCAGCCACGAGGATCGGCTGCAGCGCCTGCAGTGCCACCCAGGCGCGGTGAGCACGAATGCGTGGACATGCACGAGTGTGCTTGGAAGCGGCGCTGCCATCATTCCAGCGAAGAAGTACGCATGCCCGAATGCGGTCACGATCGTGACGAGCAGGGCAAGCGCCATCCCGGGGAAGAAGATGTCATCGGCGCGGTTGCGCGCGAATGCTGCGGTTGCGATTGTCATGCCCCCCATCCAAACAGAGTCCACGATAACCCGATATTTGGCACTCCGCGAGGGCCCCGGCACCGGGGGTAGCGGCCTACTATCTCTTTGCCGTCGCATCCATCGCGACGCGGGTGAGAAAATCTTCGGTCGGAAACCCGTCGGCGGGGATGCCGTGGGTCTTCTGGTATTCGCGGATCGCCGCGCGCGAACGCCGGCCAAGGACACCGTCGATCGGCCCCACGTCGTAGCCGAGCGCAAGCAGATAGGCTTGAAGCGCAAGCCGCTCTTCGCGCGACATCGGCGGCTCGTCGCGCGGCCATCCCGCCATAATCGGTGCGCCGCCCTTGAGGCGATTGGCCAGCAGGCACACCGCAAGCGCATAGGACGCGGCGTTGTTATATTTCAGGATCACTTTGAAATTCGAAAAAGTCATGAAGGCCGGGCCGCGCATGCCGGCGGGCAGATAGATCGCGCCAGGTTCTTCGCTCGCCGGCAAATCCGCGCCCCACACCGTCTTCACCCCTTCGGCGCGCCATTCTTCGATGGGCTTGGCGTTGTCGAGATCGGCCTGCTCATACGCGAAGTCGCGCGGCAGCCGCGCCTCGTAGCCCCAGACACCATCCGTCTTCCATCCTGCGTCTTTGAGCACCGCCGCGGCGGAGGCAAGCGCGTCGGCCGGCGACCCCCATAGATCGATGCGGCCGTCTCCGTCGCCGTCGACAGCATGGGAGAGAAAGGTGGACGGCGTGAACTGCGTCTGCCCGAATGCGCCCGCCCAGGAGGAGGTCATGGCCTCGGGGGCGTAATGCTCCTGCTGCATCATCTTCAGCGCAGCGATCAGCTCGGGGCGGGCGTAGTCGACGCGAGGTCCGTCATAGGCGAGCGTCGCCAGCGCCTCGAACATGTTGAACGAGCCTGCCCCATGTCCGTAATTGGACTCCTCGCCCCAGATGGCGACCAGAATTTCCTTCGGCACGCCGAAGCGCTTTTCTATCGCAGCCAAGATCGGGGCGTTAGCCGCCAACATCTGTTGGCCGAGCGACACGCGGCGATCCGACACGGCGGTGTCGAGGTAGGACCATATGGGCAGCGAAAATTCAGGCTGATTGAGATTGAGTTGCTCGATGCGGGCGTTGCGCTCCACATGGGCCATAGCCAGATCGTAGGTCGCGGCGGATATCCCGGCGGCGAGCGCGCTCTGCCGGAAATCGTGTACGAAGGCGCTAAACTTGACGTCCTGCGGGTCGAGGGGCGAGGGAATGGGAACGGGTACGGCCGAGGCCGCCGGCGAGGCCGCCTCCAGGAAGAGCGCAACCGTCAGCGCTACGGTCGGCCGCCTTCTCTTCCCCCACATCCTCGGCGCCATGCGAATCCCTGCTGCGGGCGCTTTCCTAGCACGCCGCGGACGGCCGAAATGCGGCGAAATTCCCACAGTTTGCCGCGGTTGACAGGGCAAAACCCGGACACTAGGTTCCGCGCCTCATTTCACGACCGGCCGGCCCATGAAAGTTCGCAACTCCCTCAAATCCCTCAAGAAGCGCGACAAGGATTGCCGCGTCATCCGCCGCCGCGGCCGCACCTACGTCATCAACAAGAAGAATCCCCGCTT
>DASZRM010000218.1:0-6975 GCA_035549135.1 Rhizomicrobium sp.
GATGATCCGGCAGAAGCTCTTGATGACGCTTCGCTGGTCGGCGGTTTCCATCGCCGGCGCGATGCTCGCCGACTATGTCATCACCGTTCTCGTTCTGCACGATCGCGCGCACTATACGCCGCTCGCGACCCTGCTCATCGCCACCGTCGTGACGATTCCCGTCACCTATCAGATCGCCAAGGCGCACTACAATCTCGCCCGTGCGCGCGACGCGCTCGCCGAGGCGCGCGACGCTGCGCTACGGGCCGACCGCACCAAGACCCAGTTCTTCGCCAATATGAGTCACGAACTGCGCACGCCGCTCAACGCCATTCTTGGCTTTTCCGAGCTGCTCGGACTCGACGTCTTCGCGCCGCGCCGGCGGGAATACGCAAAGCTCATCCACGATGCGGGCGCCCATCTTCTCAGCCTCGTCAACGACCTGCTCGATTTGTCGCGCATCGAGGCGGGCAAGCTCGAACTGCGCATCGCCCCGATCGATATCGGCGTCCTGATCGAGGACTGCGTCGAGACCGTCGGCCTGCGCGCGCGGGGCCGCGATCTGCGGCTTGCAATGAACGTCGAGCGCGAGCTGCCCCAGGTCCTGGCCGACAACCGCGCGATCAAGCAGGTCCTTCTCAACCTCCTCGTCAACGCCATAAAATTCAGCCACACGGGCGGCGAGGTCGAGGCCTTCGCGCGGCTCACCCCCCAGGGGGATCTGGCGTTCGGCGTGCGCGATCAGGGCGCCGGCATTCCCGAGGACCAGCAGGCGCATGTCTTCGAGCGGTTCGGCCAAGCGCGCGATCGCATCGAAGGCCCGGAGAAAGGCGCCGGCCTCGGTCTTCCGATCGTCAAGGGACTCGCAGAGGCGCATGGCGGGCGCATCGCGCTTGAAAGCGCGCCAGGCAAGGGGACCTGCGTCACCGTCACGCTTCCGAAGGACCGGCTGGCGCCGCGCAGGCCCATCGCCCTCGCCTCCTGACGCCTCAGGGCTTGAGGCCGTTGAGCGCGCTCCAGCCGCCCCACAGAATCTGGATGCCGATGCAGAGCATGATGAAGGCGGAGAGCCGCACGAGCACGTTCGTTCCGGTCTTGCCGAGGCGCGCCACCATCGGCTCGGCGAAGCGGTAGCAGAGATAGACCGAGAGCGCGATCGCCGCGATGCCGACGATGGCCGCGGCTCCGAGCTGGAGGAGATGGGCGAAATCGATGTCCTTCGGCCGCTGGCTGCCGAGCGTGATGGCGACCGAGATCGATCCGGGCCCCACCGTCAGCGGCATGGTCAGCGGATAGAACGCGTCGGGGATGGGCGAAGAGTTCTTCTGCGCGTCGCGCGGACCGTCCGGCCGCTCGTCGGAATTGAGCAGCTTCCAGCCGAACGCTGTGACCACAAGCCCGCCGGCGATGCGCACCACCGGCAGGCTGATGCCGAAGAAGACCAGCACATGCGAGCCCATGAACAGAGAGCCGAGCAGCAGGAAAAAGCTGTTCAGCGCGATCTTGAGCGCGAGCGCGGTTCGCTCCTTGTCGGTGCAGAACTGGGTCAGGCCGAGAAACAGCGGCGCGCCGCCGACCGGATTGACGATCGGAAACAGCGCCGCGAAGCTGAATAGAAACGTGTCGGCGAAGACGTTCATCAGGCGGCCGCGATTCGCACCCGCCCCAGAGGCTAGCGGGCGGGCACGGCGCGCGGCAATGCTTCAAGCGCCGCCCTGCTCGTACCAGACCGTGACGAACAGCACCGCGACGTCTGCGGAATGGGACCTGATCGTCGCAACATCGGTTTCGGAACGGACGACCTTGAGGCCCGGGCCGGCGCGGTCAAGCCAGAGATTGACGTCTTTTTCGAGCGCGGCGGTGTCGGGGCCGCGAAAAATCTTAACCTTCATCTCCGGCGCGAACAGCTCCCGTCCTTGCGTCGTTCCGCCTTTAGCGCGAGACGGAACCGAGGTCCATGCGCGTTAACGCGCGAGGATGGACCTGGTTCTGGAAATCCTGATGGCGGGGGTCGCGCTCGCCGTGGTCGGCCGCGCCTGCCGGCGCGGAAATCCGCGGCCGTGCTATTGGACCGCCGCTGGCGGCGCGGCGATATCGGTGGCGTCGATGATCCGCAGCCTTCCGCCCAGCGAGATTCTCCTGCCGCTGATCGTCGGCGCGCTCGCCGCGCTCATCGCCGCGCTGTCGCCCAAGGTCCGCGCAACCGGCGAGGACGCGCAGGGAGAAGGTTAGACCGCGCCGGTCAAGCGCTGGACTTCAGCCACGCTCTCGCGCACGCCCTGCTTTTTCTTGCCCATGGCGACAACGGCGTTGACTCCGTCGGCGTATTCGCCCGGAAGCGGCGCGCGCACCGAAGTGACCGCAGAGGCCCGGATCGAGACGCGCGTCCCGTCCGGCCTTGTCAGGAGCGCCGCGCCGCGCTTGCCGCCGAGGGCGGAGGCGATGGCGCGCACATAGGATCTGGTTTCAAGCGGCAGCGCGCGGCCGCGATGAAGATGGTCCTCAAGATTGCCCGGCCCGTCATTGTAGGCGGCGAACATCGCGGGATATCCATATTGGCGATGGAGCGCCTTCAGATAAGCGGCGCCGGCGTAGATATTGTCGCGCGGATCGTAGGGATCGGCGCCGAGATCGAGTTGCGCGCGCATCTGCCGATAGGTCTCAGGCATCACCTGCATCAGCCCCATCGCGCCCGCGGAGGACGTGATCGGCTCGCTTTCGGCGAGCATGGTGCGCCCGCCGCTCTCCATCCGCATCACTGCGCGAATCCAGTTCGCCGGAACGTTCAGCTCTCGCGCGGCGGAGGAAATCAGCGGATCCCATCTGGACATCAGTTCGGCCGGCGTCATCGCCGCCTCCCGCGCGAAGGCGCGCGGGTCCGCGGCGCGGGGCTCAGGCTTTCGCGCGAGCGCGGCGCCGGGCAGGGCCGGATGCGTCCTCTCGCGCCGTCCGTTCAGCGGCGTGAACAGGACGACCGCCGTCAGCAGAACGAGAATCAAAAGATGCGCCGCCGCGCCGGGACGGACGACCGGACCTTGCGCGCGCGGCCGCGCGATCAACGCCAAATTCCGCCGCATCGGGTCGGAAGAGGAATCCCTCGGGCACGGCCTGGCGCCATTTCGCTCTCTCTACGACTCCAAATGCCGCTTCGCGCGGCGCCCATCGCGCAGCCTGGCTCTCAGATGCGCTTCGCGCGACATAGGAACGAGGCGCGCTCGATTCAAGGGCCAGGTCCCCTATCGGTTCTGTTCCGCGGGTTCCTCAGCGTTCAGGTGCCGCAGAAAGTCCGGCGCACGATCTGCTCTGGCAGCGGCGCCTGCGCATAACGTTCGCGGCCTGGCTGTTCGTCGAAGGGGCGCGAGAGAACGTCGAGAAGCGTTTCGAAGGGTTCGAAATCGTCTCGCTCAACCGCCGCCGAAAGCGCGTCCTCGACCAGATGATTGCGCGGGATGTAGAGCGGATTGACGGCGCGCATGCGCTCCGCTCGCCGGCGCGCATCGCCTGCTTCGTGTTCGAGCCGGGCCCGCCAGCGCGCGAGCCAGGCTTCGATCGGATGGTTCTCGAAGAGGGCGCGGAACGCTCCATCCTCTCCCTCCGCCGCATCGCAAAGCGCGCGGAAGGCGCCGGTGAAATCGGCATGGGCCTGCGCCATCAGCGCGAGCAGGTCCTGACCCAGCGCCAGATCGCCTTCGCGTTCCTCCGCAAGTCCGAGCTTCGCTCGAAGTCCCTGCGCATAGACCGCATTGAACCGGGGCGCGAAAAGCGAGAGCGCGTCCTTCGCCTCCGCGACCGCTTCCTCCTCGCCCGCGGCGAGCAACGGCAGCAGCGCTTCGGCCAAGCGCGCCAAATTCCATTGCGCCATGAGCGGCTGGTTGGCGTAAGCGTAGCGGCCCGTCTCGTCGATCGAACTGTAGACCTGGGCGGGATCGTAGAAATCCATGAAGGCGCAGGGACCGTAGTCGATGGTCTCGCCGGAAATTGCGGCGTTGTCAGTGTTCATCACGCCATGGATGAACCCGGCGTGAAGCCAGCGCGCGATCAGCTCCGCCTGCCGCGCGATGACGCAGTCCAGCAGCGCGCGATAGGGATTGGGCGCCGCCGCGGCGCCGGGATAATGCCGCGCGAGGGCGTGGTCCGCGAGCGCGCGAAGCGCCTCGACGTCGTCGCGCGCGGCAAAATACTGAAAGGTGCCGATGCGGATATGGCTTGCCGCCACGCGCACGAGAATGGCGCCGGGCAGCGCGGTTTCGCGCCAAACCGTCTCCCCGGTCGCAACCGCGGCGAGCGAGCGGGTCGTCGGAATCCGGAGCGCCGCCATCGCCTCGCTGACGAGATATTCGCGAAGCACCGGGCCCAGCGCCGCCCGTCCATCGCCGCGCCGCGAAAAAGGCGTCTGCCCGGAACCCTTGAGCTGAATGTCGCGGCGAGCGCCGGACGCATCGATCGCCTCGCCCAGAAGAATGGCGCGACCGTCGCCGAGCTGGGGAACGAAAACGCCGAACTGGTGCCCGGCATAGGCAATCGCGATCGGCTCTGCGCCAGCGGGCGCAAGATTTCCAGCGAGCGCGGCGACGCCCTGCGGCGCCTTCAGCGCCTCCACATCCGCGCCCAGCTCCCGCGCCAGCGTCTCGTTCAGGCGGATCAGCCTGGGCTCTGGCGCCGGCGTCGGCGTCAGACGCGCATAGAAGCGCTCGGGCAGCCGCGCATAGGAATTGTCGAAACGGAACAGCGGAGCGGGCGTTTGCGCGTCCATCGTTCTTCTATATAGGCTCGCGGCGCGAAACCCAAAAACCGCGGAACCCGGTTGAACCTCGACATCGGCGGCGTGACGATCGGCGGGCGCGCGCTCATCGGGCCGATGACCGGCGTTTCGGACCTTCCTTTCCGGCGCGCCGCCTCGCGCGCGGGCGCGGCCTATGTGGCGACGGAGATGGTCGCCTGCGAAGCCTTTGCGCGCGGCCGGCCCGATGTCGTGCGCCGCGCCGCCGTGGGCGACGGGCTTCCGCTCACCGTCATCCAGCTCGTGGGGCGCGACGCCGAATGGATCGCCGAAGGCGCGCGCATGGCCGAGGCGGCCGGGGCCGACATCGTCGATCTCAATTTCGGCTGCCCGGCGAAAGAGGTGACCGGCGCGCTGTCGGGCGCCGCGCTGATGCGCGATCTCGATCTCGCCGAAAGGCTGATCGCGGCGGCGGTCGGCGCGACGACGAGGCCGGTGACGGTGAAGATGCGTCTCGGCTGGGACGAGGAGAGCCGCAACGCGCCCGAGCTCGCAAGGCGCGCCGAACGCATCGGCGTTTGCGCGATCGCGGTGCACGGCCGCACCCGCATGCAATTCTACGCCGGCTCCGCAGACTGGCGGGCCGTGGCGGAGGTGAGGGCCGCGACGCGCCTTCCGCTTATCGTCAACGGCGATGTGACCGACGCGGCGACGGCGCGGGCTGCGCTCGACCGGGCCGGGGCCGACGCGGTGATGATCGGGCGCGGCGCCTATGGAAGGCCATGGATCGCCGGCGCCATAGATCGCGCGCTCGGCGGCGCGGCCTTCGCCGAGCCCGGCATCGAAGAGCGCCTGGCCATCGCGCTAGATCACTTCGCTGATTCCCTACGCTTTTATGGCGATGCGCATGGCGTTCGCGTCTTCCGCAAGCATCTGGGCTGGTATGTCGAGGCCGCGCCTTGGCCGCCGGCCGCCGCCAACCGACGCGCCGCCAAATCCGCGCTCTGTCGCCTCTCCGCGCCACGCGAGGTCGAGGCGGGGCTCATCGCGCTCTGGCGGGGCGAGCCGCTCGCCCTTGCAGCCTAGCGCTTTTTCTCCCGAGCGCGATCGGCCGGCCCTCTGGTTTGGACAGGCTCATGGATCGAACGGCTCAACATGAGGATCAACTAAACTCCTCATTCTGAGCTTGTCGAAGCGTGGGGAGCGAAGATTCCATTCGGACAAGATCCGTCCTAGCGCTTCGGAAGGGCCGCGAGAATTTCCGCGAAGTGTTTGTCGCGGTCGAAGAGATTGTCGCGCGTCGACCAGCCGAGACGGACGATCACGGCGTCGCGCGAGGGAAAGATCGCCACGAACTGATCGTTATGGCCTTCCGCCGAATACATGTCTGCGGGAAGATGGGGGAACTCGCGAACCCCGCGCGCCGCATCCGCAAAGCCGTTGAGCCAGAACTGTCCGCCATAGCCCTTGCTCGAATCGGCCGGCGCCGGCGCGCGGACGAAATCGACGAAATCCTCGGTCACGATCCGGTTCCCGCCGGCGACGCCGCGATCGAGATAGAGCAGCCCGAACCGCGCCCAATCGCGCGCGCTCATGTAGAGATAGGAGCTGCCGACGAAGTCTCCGGTTTCGTCCGGTTCGAACACGGCGCTCGTCATGCCCGCCGGGCCGAACAGGCGCTCGCGCGCATAGGCCTCGTAGGCCTTGAGCGTTCCTCCCGCCATTTCGAAGACGATGCGCGAAAGAATATTCGCCGTCCCCGACGAATAGGACCAGACCGTTCCCGGCGGGTGCGCCAAGGGCTTCTGCGCCGCGAACGCCGCCATGTCGTGGCGCTGGAACAGCATGTCGGTGCTGTCGGAGCCCGGATCGTAGGGCTCGCTGAATTCGAGACCGCTCGACATGTTGAGCAACTGGCGCAGCGTGATCTTGCCGCGCGGATCGTTTGCGCCGCGCCATTCGGGAACAGGCGCCGGTGCGTCGAGCTTCAACGCGCCGTCCGCGAGCAGCGTTCCGATAAGAGTCGCCGTCACGCTCTTGCTGGCCGACCAGCCGAGCATCGGCATGTTCGCGTCGAAGCCCGGAGCGTAGCGCTCGGCCACGATGCGTCCGCCATAGACGACGACAACGGCGCGCGTATCGATTTCCTTCTCCGGCGTCTCGTCGACGAAGGCGTTCGCGACGGCGCGCTCGAGCGCCTGGCGATCGACGCCCTCCGGAATGTCGTTCGCATCGACCCGGTCGCCCAGCGGCCATTCCTGCGGCCTTGGCGGCGC
>DASZRM010000219.1:0-22899 GCA_035549135.1 Rhizomicrobium sp.
GTTGCCTGCGATTTTCCTGACGGACGCGTACTTCTATAACGACTATGCGCCTCTCGGCCTTCAGGCGCCGCCGCCCGGCTATCGCTGGGTGCGGTACGGCAGCGACCTGCTTCTGGTCAATCTGCGCACCGGCGAAGTCGAAGACACGGCCGAAGACGTGTTCGATTGAGACTCACTGCAGGCTGGCGGAGACGTTTCCGCCCGCCTGCCCTTCTCTGACCTAAAAGCGTTCGCCGACAGACGACGCCGTCGCCTGTTCGACGTCGCTCATCCGCCGCCGACGCGTCGCGCGAAGGTCAGGCCGGCCGCCAGCAGAACGACGAAGATCACCATGAAGACGAAGAACAGAACCTTCGCGATCGCGATGGACGCGCCTGCGACGTTGGTGAAGCCGAGAACCGCTGCGATCAACCCGATGACGAGAAATATGAACGCCCATCTCAGCATGGAAATCTCCGCACGAAACGATCAAAGCGGAAACGGCGGATGCAGCAATCGGTTCCGAACCGGTCCATCGGCCTAGCGGAACAGGCGCAACCAGCGCCTTTTCGCCGTCGCGCGGGCGGGCTCGTCCCCGGGGCGCGACGGGCGTTTGCGGGCCTGCTCCGACGCCGCGCGGAGCGGCGGCGCGAACGCGACGCGGCGCGCCCCGCTCCCTTCGTCGACGATTTCGTTCGTGGGGGCAAAAAACTTCACCGGCCGCCCGTCGATCTCGATGTCCATGAAATAGGGACTGTCGAAGGGCTCCTGCATTGGATCGGGCAGGATGCTGGGCGGTCGGGAGAGGTCCACGCAGAACGCGAGGCGCCGCCAGTTCATCGGCCACAGCGTCAAGCCGCCGAGAGCGGCGAGTTCGGAAATCACCGAACGCGAATACCAGTCGTACAGCATTCCGATGAAGGCGCCGTCGTCCTTCAGGATGCGCCGGATGCGCGCGAAATAGGGAGGCGGCGGCTTCGCGACGCCAGGCTGGGGATTGGCCTCGTAGCGCTCGTAAAACGCCTGCTGGCAGAATACGCGATCGAGCACGCCGAAGTCGAAGCGTCCGGCCGCGATCGAAGACAGATCGAAGACGCTGTCGCGATGGCCTTCGCAGCCATAGGCGCGCAAATCCGCGATCACGTCCTCGAGCTCGATCCCGTACATCGCATAGCCGAGCCGCATCCACGCCTTCTGAAAGACGCCGGTGAAGGTGCCCAGATTGATTCCGGTCCGGCGTTCGGGATCGACGCGCATGCGTTCGGGCAGCAATTGCGAGAGCCACCTCGCCCCTTCGAGCCAATAGGCTTCCGCGTGCGGAAGGCCTTCTTCGGTATAGACCGTCCAGTCATAGAAGTGCCGGCGGGCGCGCAGCGGAATCTCCATGCGCTCGGCCCGATAGTAGCGCTCCGGAAAATCCGGATAGCGCGGCCATTTGAGCGCCGGGCCCATCTGCACGCGTGAGGCTTGCATCGCGCCGGTCTCAGCCATCGGCGAGGGGCGGCGCGGTCGCCAGCGTCCAGTTGACGATTTCGGAAAGGCTGGCGCCCAGCGCCGCGCCGAAAGCCTGCACCGCGGCGGGAACGGAATTGTCGGTCGCGGCGACTTCGTGCACGGAATTGAAGCTCGCCAGAATTTGGCGCCCGCGGGCCGAGGCGAGCTTGCATTCGATGCGCACCCAGGCCGTCGGGATGCCGTCGCGCTGGCTATAGCGCGCCTCGAAATCGCGGATCTGCGCCCCGAGCAAATAGTCCGCGTGGAAACCCTCGCCGTCCGCCGACACGGCGGCGATGCGCCCGCTGCGCTCGAACGCTTCCACGATCGCGTTCTGCACCAGCACCGGCAGGTGGTCGGTCCAGGAGGACCCGGCGTAGTAGTCGACCGACTCGTCCGGCTGCGTCAGCGCGATGCGCGCGCTGGCGAGGTGATCCGACACCGTCGATGTGGAGACCGCCAGGCTCCACGAGACTTTGGGGCCGGCGGTCGAAGCTCCATCCGTCGGCGTCAGCAGATATTGCTGCAGCGGCGTCGACGACGGACCGATGAGATCGCTGCAGCCGGCGAGCACAAGCGCGCCGCCGCCCGCGAGAATTGCGCGCCGCGTCGGCGCGGGTCGGTTCTGGTTCATTTGGGCGTGTATCCCTTGTGACGGTCGCCGAAGAGGAGCCGGGTCGGTTGCCGGTCCAGCTCGTTAGAAAGCCGCGTCAGGCTCACCACCATGCCGCGCGTCTCGTGCAGCAGATCGCTCAGCTGGGCGAGCCCTTCGCCGTTGACGAAAGCGTCGGCGTCGGCCGTGAGCTTGCCGAATTTCTTCACGCTGTCGTCGGCGTCGTCGAGCGTAGGGCCGAGCCTCGCGCTCGCGCGCGAAAGATTGACGACAATCGCGTCGAGATCGTTCGCCCGGCGCGCGAGCGGCGCCGTGATCTTGTCGAGATTGGCCGTCGTTCCGTTGAGATGCGCGAGGATGCCGGAGAAGTTCTTCATATTCTCCGGCGAAAGCAGCGTGTTGAGCTTGTCGGCGGTGCGATTGAGCTTGTCGACGAGTTCCGGAGCGCTCTGCTCGAGCTGCTGCAGGGTCGAGGGACTGGACTTTATCGTGGGGACCTGTCCGCGGGTCGTCGCCGTCAGCTCCGCCGAATCCTTCGTTCCGCCGCTGATTTCGACATAGGAGCCGCCGGTCAGGCCCTGGCTTTCGATCGAGGCTTCCGAATTTTGCCGTATGTGCAGGTCCGGCTTGACCTGAAGCATCGCGATCACCTTCTGCGGATCGTTGGGATCGAAGCGCAGATCGGTGACGCGGCCGACGTCGATGCCGTTGTAGCGGACGGTTGTGCCGGTGCCGAGGCCGGTGACGGGGCCTTTGAACGAGGTCTGAAAATACTCGTACTCCTGACTGTACTGGATGCCGGCCAGCCACAGCAGCGCGACGACGACGCCGATCATGCAGGTGAGCACGAACGCGCCGACCGCAACATAGTTCGCCTTTGTCTCCATCGCCTGTCACCTTCTCACGAGTCGAGCGCCGCCCGCCCGCGGGCGCCCGAGAAGTATTCCTGGATCCATGGATCGGGGTCTTTTCGCAATTCGGCGATCGTGCCGACCTTGATCTTCTTATTGACCAGTACGGCGATGCGGTCCGTGGTCGCGCGCAACGTGTCGATGTCATGCGTCACCATGAACACCGTAAGATTGAGGCTCTTCTGAAGGTCGCGCACCAGCTCGTCGAACTGGCTTGCGGAAATCGGGTCGAGCCCGGCGGTCGGCTCGTCGAGAAAGACAAGCTCGGGATCGGCGGCCAGCGCGCGGGCGAGGCCAGCCCGTTTCTTCATGCCGCCCGAGAGTTCGGACGGGTATTTGCGCGCCGCGTCCTGCGGAAGTCCCACCATCGACAGCTTCATCGCCGTGATCTCGTTCATCAGCTCCTGGCTCATCGCGGTGTATTCGCGCAGCGGAACCTGAATATTTTCCGCAACGGTCTGAGAGCTGAACAGCGCGCCTTCCTGAAACAGAACGCCCCAGCGCATCTGAATCGAGTTTTCGGGACGTTCGCGCTGCGGCGTAGGGTCCTGGCCGAACACCTCGACCTCGCCCGATCGCGCCTTGTTGAGCCCGACGATGGTATGCAGGAGAACCGACTTGCCCGCGCCCGAGCCGCCGACGACGCCGAGCACCTCGCCGCGATAGACGTCGAGATCGAGGCGGTCGTGAATGAGATTGTCGCCGATCTGATTGACCAGATCGCGAATGCGGATGACGACTTCGCGGTTCCGGCTCGGCACCTCAAATCCCCAATATCGAAAACATGATCGAAAATCCCGCGTCGAGAACGATCACAAGGAACACCGATTCCACGACCGAGCGGGTCGTCAGCTTGCCGACGCTGGCGGCGTTGCGCTCGACCTGCAGCCCTTCAAAACAGCCGACGAGGCCGATGATGAAGGCGAACACCGGCGCCTTGATGATGCCGACGAGGAATGTGTTCACCGAGATCGCGTCGTGCAGCTGGCGCATGAAAGCCGGCACGGTGATGCCGAGATCGAAATAGCACATTACCGCGCCGCCGACCATTCCCATCACATCCGCATAGAAGGTGAGGAACGGCAGCGCGATGACGAGCCCCAGCACGCGCGGCAGCACGAGCACGTCGAAGGTGTTGATGCCGATGGTGCGCAGCGCGTCGATCTCTTCGTTGACTTTCATCGTGCCGATCTGCGCGGTGAAGGCCGAGCCCGACCGGCCGGCGACGATGATGGCGGTCACAAGGCCGCCCAGTTCGCGCAGAATGCCCACGCCCAAAAGATTGATCGTGAATATCTCGGCCCCGAACCGGCGAAGCTGATCGGCGCCTTGATAGGCCATGACGATGCCGATCAGGAAGGCGAGCAGCCCGACGATCGGCAGCGAGTTGATGCCGATCTCCTCGATCTGGGTGAACAGCGCCGCGACCCGCAGGTTTCCCCGCGGCCGGAACATCGCTTCCAGCGTTTCGATGGTCACCCGGCCGAGATAGCCGAGCATGCGATATCCCTGCTGGAGGACTTCGACGCTGGCGCGTCCCAGATTCTCGAGGAGAATCTTGGGCCCCGTCCGGCGCGGCATGACGACGGGCGGCGCATTTCGCTCCTGCTCGATCGTCCTCAACAATGGCTCGTAGACGCCGGGAAGCGCGAATTCCCGCACGCTTGCGCCCGACGCCTCGATGTCGCGGCGCGTCCGGATGAATAGCCAGGCGCCGGCGCTGTCCAGCCGCGTGACGGAACGGCCGTCGATCGCCACCTCCGATGCGCCCGAAAGATCGAGCGCTCGCAAGGCCCCGTCGAGGCGCGCCGCCGCATGCACCGTCCAATCGCCCGAGGCGACCAGCCGGGTCAGTCGACCCATCCGCTCGAGACGGATCTGGGCGGGCGATTCCCCCGCGACTCGCTGTGCGTCGCTCATCCCGAACGACTCTATCTGGCCCGCGGCCATCTCTCTAGGCCGCCCGCCTTGACCTCAATCGGCAGACCGGCAAGCTGGCGGGCCAGAACCGGCAGGAGCGTGCGATGAATCGGCTGAGCGGACGCGTTGCGCTTGTGACGGGCGCGGGCAGCGGAATCGGGCGCGCCAGCGCGCTGCTATTCGCCGAGGAAGGCGCGAGAGTCGTCGCCGTCGATCGCGCGGACTCTGTGAAGGACACTGCGGCCGAGATCGCCAAAAAAGGCGGAAAGGCGATCGGATTGGTCGCCGATGCAGCCTCGGAGAGCGACGTCGCCGCCGCCATCGACCGCGCGGCGAGCGAATTTGGCGCGCTCGACGCGCTATACGCGAATGCCGGCGTGAGCGGCGGCTTCAAGAACTTTCTCGAGCTGACCCCGCAGGATTGGATGGACGTCCTCAGCGTCAACCTGATCGGGGTCTATCTCGCCATCAAGCATGCGGCGCGGGTCATGGCGCCGAAAAAGAAGGGTTCGATCGTACTGACCGCCTCGGTCGCGGGTCTTCGTTCCGGCGCCGGCGGGGCGCCGTACAGCGCCAGCAAGGCCGGGGTGATCTCTCTGGCGCAGACGAGCGCGAACCTGCTTGCCGGCACGGGCGTGCGCGTCAACGCGATCTGTCCAGGCATCATCGAGACCGGAATGACCAAGCCCATTTTCGACTACGCCAAGTCGCGCGGGACCGAGGGCAAGATCGGCCAGCTCAATCCTTTGAGGCGCTATGGCCATCCGGAGGAAATCGCGCGGATGGCGTTGTTTCTGGCGTCCGACGACTCCTCTTACGTCAACGGCCAGGCTTTCGCGGTAGACGGCGGGCTTTCCAGCTCCCATCCTGTGGCGGGACGATGGGGCTAGACCCGGCGTCGCAAAGAGGGGGCAGACCATGCTGACGGCGAGCGCCGCATTTCTCTTCATTCATGTGGCGATCAGCGCCATCGCGATCGTTTCGGGCCTCGTCGCGCTATGGGGCATGATCGGCAACGACCGCATGAACGCGTGGACCGTAATATTCCTCATCTTCACCGCCGCCACGAGCCTCACCGGTTTCGCCTTTCCGATCCATGGGCCGACGCCTGCGCTGACGCTGGGCGCGATCTCGCTCGCCGCGCTGGCCATCGCCGCAAGCGCGCGCTACGCCTTCGGGCTCAATGGGGGGTGGCGCGTCGCCTATGTGGTCTCGGCGGTGGCCGCGCTCTACTTCAACGTCTTCGTGCTCGTGGTCCAGATATTCCTCAAGCTTCCGGCCGCGCACGCGCTGGCCCCGCATGGCTCAGAGCCGCCCTTCGCGATCGCGCAGGGCCTCACTCTTCTATTTTTCCTGGTCACGGGTTTTCTGGCGACGCGGCGATTCCGGCCGGTTCAGTCCGCAGGGGCCAGCGCCAGCAGCGCGTAAGTGGCGAGCCAGTGCTCGCCCATGTAGTCGCCCGCGACATGCGCCATCGCGGGCGCCATGTGGCGCTCGGCCGCCTGGAGCAGGAGGTCGGCCAACTCTGCGTCGTCCAGCGCCGCCGCGAGCCGCCGCAAGCACCAGGCGCGGCTGAGATTGAAACCGTCGAGATGAGCGATCTTGCCATCGCTCCTGTCGCTGACCGCGGCCGTCTCGAACAGCGATTTCGGCGCGCCGCGGCGCAATTCCGGCAGAAACAATGCGAACCAGGGCGCGAACTCGGCCGGCGGCAAGAAAGTCTGCATGCACAGGGCTTCGGTAAGCGCGCCGGAGAGGAAATCGTCGCCGCCGGGCTCCCAGGCCTGCGCATCGCGGTCGGCGCCGAACCAGTCGCGCGCCCGCTGCGCCATCAGGTTTTCGAGCGTGACCGCGCCGGCCTGTCGCGCATAGTCCGAGGCGAGGATCAGCGCGAAGGCGGTGTTGCCATGCGTGCCCGCCCGGATCGGATAGGTGAGCTTCGGCAGATAGGATAGAAAGCGCGCAACGAATATGTCTTCAAGCGGCTTCAGCCGCGCCGCCCCGCCGCGCCGGAACTCCGCCGCCAGCATCAGCAGCCAGGCCCAACCATAGGGCCGCTCGAACCCCGCGCTCGACGGCCGACCCAAATAGGCGGCCTCGCCCGCTATGTTTTCGGCAGTGAACATGCGCGCGAACAGCGCATCGATGTCGTTCGCGCTCCGCATCTCGGGAAACAGACGCCTCAGCCGCGCCAGCAGCCAGTAGGAGTGGACGCAGGAATGCCAGTCGAAGCTGCCGAAGAAAATCGGATGCAGATCGCGCGGCCGTCGAACGTCGCCCGCCTCGGCGAGAACGTGATCGAGCTTGTTGGGAAATTCCCGCGTCACATGTCCGAGCGCGATGACCGCGTAGCGGTCGGCCAGAGACTGGGTTAGGCGCGCATCCATCTCGTCACCGATGAAATACGAAAAGCGCCATCAGCGCCGTATTGGCGATGAGCAAAAGCCCGCCCGTCGGCGCCTGGACCTTGATCACCGCATTGCGGTCGCTGAGCTCGAGTATCGCGGCGGGCACGATGTTGAAGTTCGCGGCCATCGGCGTCATCAACGTTCCGCAAAATCCCGAAAGCATGCCGACCGCGGACATGATGACGGGATCTCCGCCGAATTTGCCGACGATCAGGGGCAGACCGACGCCTGCGGTCATCACGGGAAAGGCCGCGAACGCATTGCCCATGACGATCGTGAACAGCGCCATGCCGCAAGTATAGACCGAGACGACCACAAGCGGTTCGGTCATGGGGATGTATTGTGTCGCGAGCGCGGCGACCACCTTGCCGACCCCCGCCGCCGCGAAAATGCCGCCGAGCGCCGCCAGCGCCTGCGGAAGGACCGCCGCCCAGCCGATCGAATCCACAAGGCGCCGACCCTCCTTCATCGCGGTCGAGACCGGCGCGCGCAACAGGCCCATCGCAAACGCCAGTCCCACGATCGCGCCGAGCGCAAGCGACACGAGCGTCGCCTGCTTTGGGTCAACGAGGGGCGCGCCGTTCAGTCTGGCAAGAGGCAGCAGAAACGTTCCCGCCAGCGTCACGGCCGGGATCGCAAGCGCCGGAGCGAAGAGCCAGTCGCGCAGCCGCTCCGCCGACGCCGTCCTCGCCGACGCGTCCGGGGCCGGCGCCGGCGACGGCTTCAGTCCGAAGAGCGCGAGGGCGCCCAGAAGGATCACGAGCGCGCCGGTCGCAAGGTCCGGCAGCCAGGACGCGCCCGCCATGATCAGCGCAAAATCGCCCCAGAAGACGGCGCTGCGCCAGCTCCCGTCGAGCGCCTGCGCCAGCGCAAACGCTGCGAACATCGCTCCCACCAGCACATAGAGAGGCTCAAGCCCGATCATGCGCGGCCGCGCCGGGCGAGCCGCCGGTCTAGAAGTAAGAGCCGCGCCGCATGAATGACGAAGGCGAAGACCGCCGTCGGCGCCGCCCAGACGGCGAGCTGGGTGGGCGCGACCGAGATGCCGTTTTGTTCGAGGAAACCCTTGATCAGCAGGATCGAACCGATGGCGACGAAGACGTCCTCGCCGAAGAAGACGCCGATATTGTCGACGGCGGCGGCGTTGGCGCGGATCAGCTCGCGCGTTTGTCGATCGAGGGGCGCCACGCCGTCCGCCGCGGCCTCCGCCATGGGCGCGATCACCGGCCGCACCATCTGCACATGGCCGCCGAGCGCCGTCAGGCCGAGCGTGGCTGCGATCTGGCGGATGAGCAGATAGGCGATGAGCACGCGCCCCGTGGTCGCTCCGCGCAAGCGCAGGATCAGGGCGCGGGCCCGCTCGCGCACGCCGCCGCGCTCGACGAGACCGATCGCCGGAAGCACGAGCCAGGCCACGGCGATGAAGCGGTTTTCGGCGAAGGCGTGGCCGAGCATCCCGACCACGGCGAGCGGATCGAACCCGGCCGAAAGCCCTGTGACCATCGCCGCCACGACCACCACCGCCAGCGGATTGAACCGCAGCGCGAAGCCTGCGACCACGACGGCGACGCCGGAAAGGACGAGCATGCTCCGCTCCCGCAAGGAGGCCAGAGCCTAGCGGCGATGCGCG
The DNA here is from genome assembly GCA_035549135.1 of Rhizomicrobium sp. Lineage (GTDB taxonomy): Bacteria > Pseudomonadota > Alphaproteobacteria > Micropepsales > Micropepsaceae > Rhizomicrobium. Next base: position 8,956 of record DASZRM010000219.1, read on the forward strand.
GGCCGCTCAATAAAAGTCCCGGGAGCGAACCCCCGGGACCGGATTTCGTTTTGCGCATCGCTCAATAGAAGACGTCGTAGACCACCTGGATCACTTCGCCCGTGTAGCGGTCCACCAGCACGGCGTCAGGACCGTCGCGAACCCAGACATAGTCGGGAGGCGGCGGATCGAGGCCATAAAGCCAGTAGCTCGTAAGGAAGAAGTCGGCGGCCAGCAAGACGCGCGGAATGCGCTCGCCCAGCCTGAAGCGCCGGTAATGGAATCCGCGCGGCGCAATCCAGGCGCGGATGTGGAAGCGATGCGGCGCGCGGACGACCCTGTGAAAATGCGCCACGCCGGGATGGCGATGCGTGACCACCTTGCGATGAACGGTCGTGACGTGATGCCGCGACGTTTCATGCGTGATGACCTTGCGGCGCGGCGTCACCTTGCGCGTTTCGGTGACTGTGCGATGCGGCCCCTCCGACCGCGTATGAACGACTCTGCGCTCCGGCGTCTCACGCAGCTTTTTTTGCACGATCGTGCTTCGTTGGTCCCTGTGGTCGGGCGGATCGGCCATGGCCGGCGCCGCAAAACACGCCGCCAACGCGCAGAAAAGCAGATATTTCATGGGCTTTCCTCCGTATTCGAGACGTCCCGGCGCACCCCTTCGGTAGAGGGATAACCCATGCGGCGCAGGAAGGTTTCGCCTCAGACATGTCGCAAAATGTCGGGTCGCCGGCCGGCCCCATCGCGGAAGGCAATGTCGGCGCCCGCGCATCCGGAACCGCTCCTCCATTGCGCCGTCGTTAACTTCTCGTATTTTGAGCAAGGCTAGGATTGCGTCGGAGGGTGAAGACATGTCGAACTCCCGGCGGGGGAAATGGGGACTTCCGTCCGATCTCGGCGCCTTTGCGCGGCGCCGCTTCGGCCTCTGCTGATCGTGGAGAAGGCATTCGACGCGCGCGCCGGGAGCGAGAGTCCGCGCGACATCTTCGTCGATCTGGACGGAACGCTTATCAGGACCGACATCTTCGCCGAGTCCCTGCTGCGCTATGTGCGCGACAATCCGTTGCGGCTTGTGTCGCTGCCGCTGTTGCTGATGCGCGGCCGGGCGGCGGCGAAGGCGGCGATCGCCCGGGCCGCGCCGATCGATCTCGTCAATCTGCCCTATGAACAGAAGCTGATCGAGCATCTGCGCGAGCGTCGCCGGAGGGGCGCGAGGCTGGTCCTCGCCACTGCCTGTCATTGGCGGCGCGCGAACGCGATCGCCGCCGAAGTCGGGATTTTCGATGCGGTCATGGCCAGCGACGCCAGGACCAACCTCAAAGGCGCGCGCAAGCTGCAGGCCATCGAAGCGGCAGCGGAGGGCCGGCCCTTCGCCTATGCGGGCGACAGCGGCGCCGATCGCCCGATATGGAAGGCGGCGGCCTCGGTGATAACAGTCAATGCGCCGGCGAGAGACGTGCGCGAGGCTCGGCGGTCCGGCCGGCTCGAACTGTCTTTGCGCACGCGCTCCCATCCGCTGAAGGCGCTGCTGCGCGAAATGCGGCCGCATCAATGGATCAAGAACGTCCTGCTCTTCGCGCCGCTGTTCACGTCTCATCTTTACACCGATCTGCGCCACGACCTGATGGCGCTGGCTGGATTTGCGGCGTTCTGCCTCGCCGCGTCCGGCCACTACATCTTCAACGATCTGCTCGATCTCGACGCGGACCGCGCGCATGCCGTGAAACGGCGCCGGCCCCTGGCCTCCGGCGACCTCACGCTCGCTGCGGCCGCGCTCGCAAGCCTGGTCCTGACAATTGCCGCCTTCGCGTTGTCGCTCGCGGTCATGCCGGTCGCGTTCACCGTCACGCTGGCCGGCTATTTCGCGCTCACAAACGCCTATTCGCTGTTCATCAAGCGGGTGTCGACCGCGGACATCATGACCTTGGCGCTGCTCTACACCTTGCGCGTGCTCGCCGGCGCCACGGCGATTTCGGTTCTTCCTTCATCCTGGCTGCTGGGCTTTTCGGTGTTCGTGTTCTCGAGCCTTGCCTATCTGAAGCGCTATGTGGAGATCGCGGCGCTGCCGGAATCCGCGCCGGCGGCGAAGGGGCGGCGCTATTCTCGCTCAGACGCCGAGGCGCTGTTCAGCCTTGGCGTGGCGATGGGCACGGCCGCGGTCGTGGTGCTTGCGCTCTACATATCGAGCGCCGACGTAAGGGCGCTCTACCGCAGGCCCGATATCCTGTGGGCGCTGTGTTTCCTGATGCTCTATTGGAACAACCGGCTCTGGATGGGCGCGCGGCGCGGAAAGATCAACGACGATCCGGTGATTTTCGCCATCCGCGATCGCGCCAGCCGGGCCATCGGCGCGGTCTTCCTAGCCGTCGTGATCGCCGCGCGTTTCTGGCCGTAGTCGCCTTGCCGCGCCGCAATTGGCGCCCGCGCGCGCCGGGCGTACCATGCGGCGGATTGGGGAGGCTGACATGACGAGAACCATGAGGTCGATCGCGGCGGCGACGATCGTTCTGTGCGCAAGCGTCGCGTTCTGCGCGCTCTGCATCGAGCCGGCCGCGGCGAAGGCGCTGATCGTGACCTTCGATCCGCCGGGATCGGGCGGGACCTATCCGTGGCGCGCGAACCGGAACGGCGACATCGCCGGATTCTGGTACGACACTGCGGCGCAGACGACCAAGGGCTTCATCCGCGCGTCCGATGGCGAGATCACGACGTTCGATCATGCGGGCTCGAAGACCACCGCGGCCTACGCCATCTCCGAAGGCGGCGTCAGCACGGGCTATTGGACGGTCGACGCGGGCAATCATCCCGGCTTCGTGCGCGCGGCCGACGGCGCGATGACCGAATTCCATGCGCCGGGCGACGACAACGGAACCTTTCCGATCGCGCTCACCGACAAGGGCGCCATCGTCGGCTCCTATTACGATCTCTACGACGTTCCGCATGGATTTCTGCGCGGACGGAAAGGCGGGATCGAGACGTTCGACGTCAGCGGCGACGCCTATGGCGCGAGCCCGATGAGCCTCAACGCCGATGGCGTGATCGCCGGCCACTGGGGCGACGAGAACGGTCTCGTCCACGGTTTCGTGCGGACTCCCGACGGCGCGATCGCAAGCTTCGACGCGCCGGGCGCGAACGGAGGCACATTCCCGCAGGCCATCAACGCCGCCGGCGCGATCGCCGGCTACTACGCCGACGCGAGCTTCATGTATCACGCGTTCGTGCGCGCGCCCGACGGGACGATTTCGGCGTTCGACGCGCAGGGCGCGATCTCGACCGTCGCCAACGGGGTCAACAAGAAGGGAGCGATCGCGGGATATTATCTCGACGGCGGCTATGTCGCCCATGGCTTCGTGCGGAGCGCGAAGGGGAAGATCCGCAGCTTCGACGTTCCAGGCGCGACCGGCGTCTATGCCAACGACATCAACGACAGCGGCCTCGTCACCGGCTGGTGGACGACGCCCGACGAGACCTATCACGGATTTCTGCGCAGCGAGTGACGAGCGAGAAATGGTGGGCGCGACAGGGATCGAACCTGTGACCCCTACCATGTCAAGGTAGTGCTCTCCCGCTGAGCTACGCGCCCGTCCAGGGGATGGCTTCTATAGCGTTCCGGCGAGGCGCCTTGCAAGGCGCGTCGGCGGCGGGGACGCTTGACCTCGAACGCGGCCGCGACCGCGACCATTTGGGCCCATCGCCCCTTGGAGCTTTCGGCGCCGCCGGCGCGTTAGCAAGGCGTCGTCGCTTGCGATTTTCCAAAGGCCGATTTCGCGAATGGGATTGCTGACAGGCCAGAAAGCGATCGTAACCGGCGCCAATTCCGGCATCGGTCGCGCTGTCGCCGTCGCGATGGGACGCGCAGGGGCCGACATTGCGGTCAATTATGTGGATGGAGACGAGGCCGCGGCCGAAACCGCGCGCGAGATTTCCGGCTTCGGCGTCGAAGCGATCACGGTCCGCGCCGACGTCTCGTCGGAGGCCGCGGTCGCCGAAATGTTCGCGACGGTCATGAGCGCGTTCGGCGCGCTCGACATTCTCGTAGCCAACGCCGGAATCCAGAGCGACGCGCCCTTCGCAGACATGACGCTGGAGCGGTGGAACAAAGTGCTCTCGGTCAATCTCACCGGGCAATTTCTCTGCGCGCGCGCGGCGGCGCGCGAATTCATCCGGCGCGGCGTACGCTCGCCCGCTTCCATCGCGGCCGGAAAGATCATCTGCATGAGTTCGGTCCACCAGTCGATCCCCTGGAGCGGCCACGCCAACTACGCGGCCTCGAAAGGCGGCGTGAAGCAGCTGATGGAAAGCATGGCGCAGGAACTCGCGCCCCACCGCATCCGGGTCAACGCCATTGCGCCCGGCGCCATTCGCACTCCGATCAACAAGTCGGCCTGGCAAACGCAGGACGCGCTCGGGCGTTTGCTGACCCTCATTCCGTATGGCCGGATCGGCGAGGCGGAAGACATCGCGCGCGTCGCGGTGTGGCTCGCTTCGGACGAGTCCGATTATGTGGTTGGCGCGACAATCTTCGTCGATGGGGGCATGACCCTCTATCCCGGCTTCGCCACGGGCGGCTAGACTGAACGCGATGCCACGCTACGCGGCCGATCCGCACCATCCGCTTGCCATCGAAGATTACGGTTTGATCGGCGATTGCCGCACGGCCGCGCTCGTCGGACGAAACGGCTCGATCGATTGGCTGTGCTGGCCGCGCTTCGACAGCGAGGCGTGCTTCGCCGCGCTTCTCGGGACCGCCAGGCATGGGCGCTGGGCGATCCATCCGGCGAAAGGAGCCAAACGCGTGACCCGCGCCTATCGCGGCGACACGATGGTGCTCGAAACGGTCTTCGAGGGCGAAGACGGCTCCTTCGCCCTGATCGACTTCATGCCCATTCACCAGCCGACCTCGAGCGTCGTGCGCATCGTCGAGGGCCGCGCAGGCGCGCCAAAGGCGCGGATGAGCCTGACATTGCGCTTCGACTACGGCTCGACCGTCCCCTGGGTGACGCGGCTGCCAGACCGGAGCGGCGTGGTCGCCATCGCCGGGCCGCACCTGGCCGTATTGCGCGCGCCGGTCCCGCTCCGCGGCGAGAAGTTTTCGACCGTGGCCGAATTCACCGTGCGCGCGGGGGAGTCGTTTCCTTTCGCGATGAGCTATGGGGTTTCGCATTTGCCGCCGCCGGAGCCGATCGACGCGCGCGCGGAGCTCGCCGATACGGAAGCCTTCTGGCGCGACTGGGCCGGCCATTGCGCCTATCGCGGCGAAAGGCGGGAAGCGGTGATGCGCTCGCTGCTGACCCTGAAGGCGCTCACCTACCGCGTCACCGGCGGAATCGTCGCCGCGCCGACGACGTCGCTTCCGGAACAGCTCGGCGGCTCCCGGAACTGGGACTACCGATATTGCTGGATCCGCGACGCGACGCTCACGCTTCGCGCGCTGATGGGCGCGGGCTACTACGAAGAGGCCAAGGCCTGGCGGGACTGGCTCCGCCGCTCCCTCGCCGGCAGACCCGACGATCTGCAGATCATGTACGGGCTCGCCGGCGAGCGCAGGCTGGCGGAGTGGGAAGTCCCCTGGCTGCCCGGCTACCAGGGCGCCGCGCCGGTCAGGATCGGCAACGCCGCGTCGGGCCAGCTTCAGCTCGACGTCTGGGGCGAGATGACGGACGCCTTGCACCTGGCGCGCGAGGGAGGACTGGCGCCGCTGACCTCTGGGTGGAACCTGCAATGCAAGGCGCTCGAAAGGCTTGAAGCGATCTGGCGGCAGCCGGATGACGGCATTTGGGAAGTCCGCGGCGGCCGGCAGCATTTCACCCATTCCAAGATCATGGCCTGGGTCGCCTTCGATCGGTCGATACGCGACGCCGAAAAACATCGCCTGAACGCGCCGCTCGAACGCTGGAAGGCGCTGCGCGAGGCCATCCATCGTTCCGTCTGCGAGCGCGGCTACGACGCTTCGAAAAAGGCCTTCGTGCAAAGCTTCGAAAGCGACGAGCTGGACGCCACGCTTCTGCTCATTCCCCAGATGGGCTTTCTCCCGGTCGAAGATCCGCGCGTGGCCGGAACCATAGAGGCCATCGAGCGCGAACTCGTCGTTGACGGGCTGGTGCGCCGCTACCGCACCGAGAGCGGCGCGGACGGATTGCCCCCAGGAGAGGGCGCGTTTCTCGCCTGCAGCTTCTGGCTCGCCGACGCCTATCAAAGCCAGGGCCGGCTTCAGGAGGCGAACGCGCTGGTCGATCGCCTGCTTTCGCTCCGCAACGATCTTGGCCTGTTCAGCGAAGAGTACGATCCCAAGGCCCGCCGGCTGACCGGCAATTTTCCCCAGGCCTTCTCGCATCTGGCGATGGTGCAGACCGTCATCGGATTGAGCGATCGCGTTCCGCTGCGCGACAAGCTGGCCCCGGCCGACGCCGCGGAGCGATAGGACCGCAAGGCGCCCAGACGCCGCTCGCGTCAGCTGTTGCGCAGATCGAAAACGATATCGGCGATCGTCGTCGAGGCGACGGGCTTGCCTGCGCGCATCGCCGGGCGCCAACGCCAATGCGACTTGACCCAGGAGACGGCCGTCTCGTCGAGCGACTGATGTCCGCTCGACTGAATCACGCTAACGGCCTCGACTGCGCCTGTATCGGCGAGCTCGATCTTGAGGCGCACCGTTCCGGATTCCCCAAGCCGGCGGGCGATCAGCGGATAGGGAGGCGTGGTGTGGGTTCCGGCGACGGCCGTGGCGCTCGTCGAAGGCGGCGCAGGAGCGACCGGAGCGACGGGAGCGACGTTCGTCGGCGCCGGCTCGGGCGGTCCTTGCCGGACGGTGATCGTGTTGCGCGCCGGCTCGGCCGGGGCGATGCGAATGACCGGCGCGCGGACCGTCGGCATCGCAGGCTCAACCACGGTGGGCATTGGCGGCGGAGGCGGAGGCGGCGGCGTTTCCTCTTGAGGCGGCGCGACGCGCACCTCCAGCAGGGCGGGAATGGAATGGACCAAATTCTGCGCCAGGCCGGAAACGAAGGCGTACACGAACGCGGCCGGGACCAGCACCGCGAAGGCGATCCCTGCGATGCGCTCGGGCGACCGGCGGCTTCCGGCGAAATCGGCGCGCGGAAGAATTCTCTGCATGCGCTTCTCCGTGGCGACGCGCACGGCGCGCGACGCCGTATCTACCAGTGAGATAGGAAGTTTCAGCGGAATTTCCAGTGGATTGCGGCCCGGCGACAACGCGCCGGGCCGCGCCGATTCAGCGCGCCGTCCGCAGATTGAAGATGACGAGCGCGAAAGTCTGGCTTGCGACGGCGACGCCGCCGCGAATCGCCGGCTTGTAACGCCAATGCGCGATCACCCAATCGACGGCGCTGCGATCGAGATCGTCGAATCCGCTAGACTGCACGACGTCGGCGGCGCTGACGGCGCCTTGCGCCGATATCGTCAGCCTGAGGCGGACGCTTCCCTGCTCGCCGAGCTTGCGCGCCACCGGCGGATAGGGCGGCGTCGTATGCGTGCCCGAAACGCCAGCGGCCTGCGCATCCGTGGAGCCGGATTGCTGAAGCGGGATGGTCATCTGCGTCGCCTGGTCCGGCGCGATGTCGATCTCCGGCGGCGCGACCGCGTCGTCGAGAGCCGGCGCCTGCACATCCGGCAGCTTGGGCGCCACGACGGGTTCCTGCTTCTCCGGCGCGGGGCTGACGCTCACCTGCAGATCGCGCGGAATGGCCTTGACGATCTGCTGGGCGAGTCCGGTCACAAGCGCGTAAATCGCGATGACATGCAGGAGTCCGACGAAGCCGACGCCTGCGATGCGCTCGCTCGTCCAGCGCGAGCCGGGCGCATTGATTTGGTGAATTGGCCGTCTCATGGGTTCCTCCCCGTTCGAGCCGGGCCGCCGCATCGCGGCGGTCGGAACCCGCTCGAGCGCGGGGCCGGGCCGCCATGGGCGGTCGCATCAGGAAGGTAACGCCGGATTCCGGCGATGGCCGGGCCTCAATGGGGCAGGTTTCGCCGCAATTGAACCGGCCGCGGAGCGGCTAGGCGGCGATCATGCGGTCCACTTCGGCGACGATCTCGCGCAAATGGAAGGGTTTGGAGAGCACCTTGGCCTGCTTGGGGGCCTGCGAGGAGGGATGAAGCGCCACGGCGGCGAAGCCGGTGATGAACATGATCTTGAGCGCGCCGTCCATCTCTGCGGCGCGCTTGGCGAGTTCAATTCCGTCCATGCCCGGCATGACGATGTCGGTGAGCAGCAGATCGAAATGCGATCCCTTCAGCCGCTCCCATGCTTCGCTGCCGTCGCCGAAATCGTCGACGGTGTGGCCGGCGCGCACCAGCGCTTGCGCCAGGAATTTGCGCAGCGACTCGTCGTCTTCCGCCAGAAGGATGTGCGCCATCGCCCGCCCTCGCCCCTACAATAAGGCGTATACATACGAAAGCGTAAATGTGAGTTAACGCCGCGACAAGCCGGTACTCCTCGTTAGGCTTGATGCAGGGCGGCCCAGGTGCTCCACTGCGAGACAAACGACGAATCGAGCATGGCGGACTCTCAACGAAATTCGGCGGCCGGCCGCGCGTTCGACGGCGCGCTCGCCGCGCTCTTCGCCCACCCGTTCAAAATCTACCGGCCGGAACAGGCCCGTATTCCGTTCGTTTTCGCCTCCCCTCATTCGGGCCGGCTATATCCGGAAAGCTTCACGGCCCAAAGCCGGCTCGACGCGCTTTGCCTCCGGCGCTCCGAGGACGCCTATGCGGACATGCTGTTCGCAGGCGCGGCGGAGCTGGGCGCGCCGATGATCGCCGCGCGCTTTCCGCGCGCCTATGTGGACGCCAATCGCGCGCCGTCGGAACTCGATCCGGCCATGTTCGAGGGCTCGCTTGCGCTCAGCGTCGATCAGCCCAACGCGCGGGTGAACGCGGGGCTCGGCGTTATTCCGCGCATCGTCCGCGACGGGGCGGAAATCTATCGCGGCAAGCTCGACCCGCGGGAAGCGGAGCGGCGCCTCGCGCGCCTTCACGCGCCCTATCACGCCGCTCTGGCAAGGCTCATCGATGAGACGCTCGCCCGCTTCGGCGTCGCCATTCTCATCGATTGCCATACCATGCCGTCGGCGGCTGCCGCGCCGCAGGTGGTGGTGGGCGACCGCTTCGGTCAGGCGGCTGCGCCGATGCTCAGCGACCTTGCCGAGCGCTGCTTTTCGAAGGCCGGCTTCAGCGTCGGCCGCAACGCTCCCTATGCGGGCGGATACACCACCCATCTCTATGGCCGCCGCGAGCGCTATGTGCATGCGCTGCAGATCGAGATTGACCGTTCGCTCTACCTGGACGAGGAGCGGATCGCCCTCAAACCGGAGTTCGAGCCGCTTCGCCGGCGTCTGGACGAGGCGCTGGCGCGGCTGACGGCGGTCGACGTCGAGGCGCTCGGGCGCGCCCGCCCCCAGGCCGCGGAATAATAAAAAGGCCGCTCCCGCAGGAGCGGCCAAGTTCAGGGAGGAAACGCCCAGGAAGGGCGGCGGTGGCGCAACCGCGCTACCGCATTGCAACAATATGATCCCGCACTGCAGCGTCAGCAAGTGGAATCGAGCCGGATTCGGTCAAAAATAGTTGAAAGCGGCGCAATCCGCCCTCGCTGCGCCGCCAGAAATCGCGCTCGGAAGCTCACGGCGTTAGCCAAATGACTCTGAGTCATCGTTTTGTCTTCGCGGCGCAATAAAACGGTCGCGGCGCCCGGCTAGGCCATTTGCGGACACCGCGAATCGCCTCGCGGCGAAGGGAGCCCGCAAGATGGCCGAGACAGCCTGGAGCCTCAGCGCCTACGCCCTTGCCGAGCCGCCCCCTCTCTCCCGCGCGGCGCGGCCGGTCCGTTCGGCCCCGCCCCCGCAGCGAGCGCGCCCCCGGCGGCGCCATCGCGCGATCTTCATCTCCGACACGCATCTCGGCACGCGCGGCTGCAAGGCCGATCTGTTCGCCGATTTCCTCTCCCGCAATTGCTGCGACACGCTCTATCTGGTTGGCGATATCGTCGACGGCTGGCAGTTCAAGCGCTGGCGCTGGAGCGAAGCCCAGAGCCGCTGCGTCGCCGAGGTGCTGCGCATGATCGACGACGGCTGCCGGGTGGTCTACGTCCCGGGCAATCACGACGAATTTCTGCGGCCCTATGTCGGGCGAAGCCTCGCCGGCGTCGCGGTGGTCCGCGAGGCGATCCACGTGACGGCGGCCGGACAGAGGCTGCTCGTGATCCACGGCGATCAGTTCGATGGCGTGATTGGTTGCGCCAAATGGCTCGCCCTGCTTGGCGACCGCGCCTATTCGCTGGCGCTCCGGCTGAACGACGGGCTGCATGCGGTGCGCCGCGCGCTGGGCCTGCCCTACTGGTCCCTTTCGGCCTCTCTCAAGCGCGCGGTCAAGAACGCCGTCGAATATGTCTCGCGCTACGAGGAGATCGTGGCGCGCGCGGCCGCGGAACGCGGCGTCGACGGCGTCGTCTGCGGGCACATCCACCACGCCGAGATTCGCCGGATCGGCGAGGTCCTCTATCTCAACGATGGAGACTGGGTTGAAAGCTGCTCCGCCCTTGTTGAAGATGCCAGCGGAAATCTGGAGATTCTGCGCTGGGCGACAACCGCGCCTTCTCACGAACCCGCTCTGGTCTCCGCCCGCAGCGCCGCCGCGCTTATACAAGCGTAGGATACGCCGCATGAGGCCGGGCGGCGCGATGCCACCCGGCATCGGATTGGCCTCGGACGCCGAAAGCCTGAAAGTGCTGATCGTCACCGACGCGTGGGCGCCGCAGGTCAACGGCGTCGTGCGGACGCTCGAAATCCTCGGCCGGGACCTGCAGAGCCTTGGCCATGAGGTGCGCTACGCGACGCCGGAGGGCCGTCTCACCGCGCCCTTGCCGACCTATCCGGAGATTCGCCTGGCCGTCCTTCCAAGACGCAGGCTCGAGAACGAGATCCGCGCCTTCGCACCCGACGCCATCCACATCGCCACCGAGGGCACGCTCGGGCTCGCGACGCGGGCGATCTGCGTGCATTACGGCATTCCGTTCACGACGTCGTTTCATACGCGCTTTCCCGACTATGTCCGCGCGAGGCTTCCCTTCGTGCCCGAACGGGCGGTCTATCGGTGGCTGCGCTGGTTTCACGGGCCGGCGACCGCCGTCATGGCGGCGACCCCCTCGCTCAAGCGCGAGCTGGAGGGCCATGGCTTCGGCAATGTGCGCATCTGGTCGCGCGGCGTCGACGTGGAGGCGTTCAGTCCGATCGAAGGAGCGAGCTTCGATGTCCCGCGGCCGGTCTATCTGTATGTCGGTCGCGTGGCCGTCGAAAAAAATCTCGAATCCTTTCTGGGTCTCGACATCCCGGGGACGAAAGTGGTGGTGGGGGACGGTCCGGCGCGCCAGGCGCTCGAGCGCCAATTCCCCGGCGCGCGTTTCCTCGGGCCCAAATTCGGGCCCGACCTCGCCAGGGCGTATTCGGCGAGCGACGTTTTCGTCTTTCCGAGCCGCACCGACACCTTCGGGCTGGTGCTTCTCGAGGCGCTGGCCTGCGGAACGCCGGTCGCCGCCTATCCCGTTCAGGGTCCGCTGGACGTGATCGGAAGCGCGCGGGTCGGCGCCCTGAACGAGGATCTGGGCCGGGCCTGCCTTGAGGCCTTGGCGATTCCGCGAGCCGACTGCCGCGCCTTCGCCCTCACGCGCTCCTGGCGAAACTGCACCCGCCAATTCCTCGCGAACCTGGCGCTCGATCCATTGGCCGACGATTAGGCCGGCCGCGATCGCGGCGCGGGAATGTCCGGGGGCAGGGCAAAATTGGCAATTCCGTTTGCCGGCAAAGAACTCTAGCTTGCCTGCGCCCACCATCCAGCCGGACAATGTCTCCACCCCCAGTCGAAGCCCGCAGCCTGCGCCTGGCGCCAGCCGAGTGGCTGTTCCTGTTCGGCGTGGTCGCATTCTGGGCGGCGCTGGCGGCCTGTCTCGGCAAGGACACGTCCTGGGACTTCCGCAATTATCACTGGTACATCCCTTACGCCTTCCTGCATGGAAGGCTGACGATCGACGTCGCGGTCGCGCACCAGGCCAGCTACTACAATCCGTTTCTCGACATCCCCTTCTACTGGATCGCGACCCACGCGCCGTCCTGGCTGGCGATCGGTTCGCTGGGCGCCGTCCAGGGCGCCAATGTCGTCCCGCTCTACCTCATCGGACGCCAAAGCCTTGCGATGGAGGACTTCAAACTCGGGGCCGGGGCGCTGGCCCTTCTCGGCCAGACGGGCGGACTGACGCTCAGCCTGCTCGGCCTTCACTACTACGACAATGTCATGAGCGTCTTCATTTTCGCGAGCCTGGCGATTGTGGTCGTCAAGTTCGAGACGCTTCGCAGCGGACCGCTCGTCGCAGGCGCGCTCGTCGCGGCCGGCGCCGCGTTCCTGACGGGCGTGACGGTCGGCCTGAAACTGCCCGAAGCGCCGTTCGCGCTTGGCTTCGCCGCCGCCCTCCTCGCCATCGGCGGCGGCTGGAAGAACCAGTGCGCGCGGCTGATCGGCGGCGCGGCGGGCGGCGTCCTCGGCGCGGCGCTTTGCGGAGGCTACTGGATGCTGGAGATGCAGCATCTGACCGGCAATCCCCTGTTTCCCTACTTCAACGAGCATTTCCATTCGGCCCTGGCGCTGAACCGCAACTACCGCGATTTGCGCTTCGTGCCGACGCATTTCTGGCGGCAGCTGCTGTTTCCTTTCTATTTCGGGGCGGACTGGTCCGTCGCCGACGACCTGCCCTATCGCGACATCCGCGTCCCCATGGCCTACGCGGCAACGATCGTCGCGGGAATCGTCTGGATATTCGGCCGCCGCGCCAAGGATCCGCTGGTCAGGCCGGAGGCCGCGCGCGCGCTCTTCGCCTTCGCCGCGGTTTCCTATTTCGCCTGGCTGAAGATATTCGCGATCTACCGCTACATCCTGGCGCTCGAAATGCTGTCGCCGATCCTGATCGCGGCGGCGATCGGGCTTCTGCCGATGCCGCGGCGCGCGCAGCTTCTTGTCCTGGGCGCCCTGTTCTTCCTGGCGCTCGTGCTGACCCGGCCCGATTTCCTCGACCGCGCGCCGCTCGGCGATCCCTATGTGGACGTGGCCCTGCCCAAGATTCCCCACCCCGAGAAAACCATGGTGCTGATGACCGGCAACGACCCGATGGGCTTCATTGTCCCGGAATTGCCGCCGCGGATTCCGGTCTTGCGCATCGACGGCTGGATGCTTCAGCCGAAGGACGGCTCCGGCCTGACCCGAAAGATGCGAAAGCGCGTGGCCGCGTTTCGGGGCGATCTCTATCTCATCGCCGACGCAAGCAATATGATCCGCGCCCGCCACGCCGCGGCCGATTACGGCCTGGCCATCGACTGGGCGAATTGCGCGCTATTCGATACGAATATCATTGGGGCCTATCAATTCTGTCCGCTTGTGCCGCTGCGCGGAGCCGCCGACCATGCCTGACGCCAAAATCGCCGTGCTGGTGCCGTGCTACAACGAGGAGGCCGCCATCGCGGCGGTAGTGCGGGACTTCCGCGCGGCCCTGCCCTTCGCTGAGATTTATGTCTACGACAACAATTCGAGGGACAAGACCGTGGAGCGCGCCAGAGAGGCCGGCGCGCTGGTGCGGCGCGAGACCCGCCAGGGCAAGGGCAATGTCGTGCGCCGCATGTTCGCCGACGTCGAAGCCGACATCTATGTGCTGGTCGACGGCGACGACACCTATGACGCCTCCGCCGCGCCGGCGCTGATCCGCAGGCTCGTGGACGACGGCCTCGACATCGTGTCCGGCCGGCGCGTGGCGATGGATCAAAGCGCCTACCGGCCGGGCCATGTGATCGGCAATCGCATGCTCACCTGGCTGACCTCGGTGATGTTCCGGGTCAGGCTCCATGACCTGCTGACCGGCTATCGCGTGATGTCGCGGAGATTCGTGAAATCCTTCCCGTTCAC
>DASZRM010000220.1:0-4740 GCA_035549135.1 Rhizomicrobium sp.
GCCCCAGATCGGATCGAATGCGACGGGCGTCATTGCGGCGCCCCGCGGGCGCGGTCCAGCGCCTCCACATCGACGGTGTCGAAGCGTTCGCGGATCCGGAACAGGAAGATTCCGATCACGATGAAGGCGATCAGGATCGAAAAGGCGACGCTGAATTCGACGACGAGGGGCATGCCTCTGGCGCCGGTCGCGGCGAGCACCAGGCCGTTCTCCATCGACATGAAGCCGACGACCTGGCTCACGGCGTTGCGCCGCGTGACCATGATGAGCAGGCCGAGCAGCAGCACCGACAGCGCGAAGGCGATGTCCTCGCGGGCGAGCGCGCTCTCGCCGGCCGCCGCGTGCAGCATCACAACCAGCGACAGCGCGACCAGGCCGACGCCGGCGAGCATGGTCACGCCGATGCCGGTGACGGTCTCGATCTCGCGATGGATGCCGAGCCGCACGATCATGCGGTGCAGCGCCACCGGGATGACGATGGCCTTGAAGAGCAGGGCGATCGCCGCGGTGACATAGAGATGCGGCGCGCCCTGCACATAGGCCTGCCAGGCGACCGACAGAGACAGCACCGCCGCCTGAAGCGCGAAGACGTTGAGGAGCGCGTAGAGCCGGTCCTGATAGAGAAGCATGAAGCTGACGAGGACGAGCCCCCCGGCCAGGAGATGGGCGACGTCGAAATTCAGGCCATGCATGTCAGAGCCCTCCCCGCGAGACGAAGAGCAGCAGCGTTCCGAGCAGCCCCAGCATCAGCGCCGCGCCGAGAAAATTGGGAACGCGGAAGACCCGCATCTTGGCGATCGCAGTCTCGAAGACGGCGAGCGCGGTCGCCCCGGCGGCGATCTTCGCCGCGTAGGCCGCGACGCCCGAAAGATGCGCGCTCCAGCCCGCCTCGGCGCCGGCCATGCCCCACGGCATGAACAGGCAGGCGATCAGCGACAGATAGAGCAGCAGCTTGAGCGAAGCGGAGAGCTCGATCAGCGCCAGATGCCGGCCCGAATACTCGAGCGCCATCGCCTCGTGGACCATGGTCAGCTCGAGATGGGTCGCGGGATTGTCGATCGGTATGCGCGCGTTCTCCGCGATCCCCACCATGATCAGCGCAAACAGCGCCATGGCGAGCGTCACTCGCAATCCGACATCCGGCGACAGCATGTAGGCGGCGATGGTGGAGAGCTGGGTCGAGCCGACAAGCAGCGCCACCGAGAAAATCACCATGATCATCGCCGGCTCGGCCAGCGAGGCGATCATCATCTCGCGGCTCGAGCCGATTCCGCCGAAGCTCGTTCCCACGTCCATGCCCGCCAGGGCCAGAAAGAAGCGCGCGCTGCCGAGCAGCGCCACGATGGCGATGAGATCGGCCGACCAGCTGAACATCAGGCCCGCGGCGAAGGTGGGAACCAGCGCCGCCGCCACCCACGTCGCCGAGAAGATGAGATAGGGAGCGGCGCGGAACAGCCAGGAGGCGTTCTCGGCCAGAACCGTTTCCTTGCGCAGCAGCTTCAGCAGGTCCCGGTACGGCTGGAGAAGCGGCGGCCCGCGCCGGCGCAGCAGCCGCGCCTTGACCTTGCGCACATAGCCGGTGACGAGCGGCGCCGCGCCCAGCACGAGCAGCATTTCGCCGCCCTGAACGGAAAGATCGCGGATCAGCGCCATATCGCGAGCGCCAGCAGCAGAAAGACGAGCACGCCGAACACGAGGCTCAGATAGCCGCGGATGGTGAGCGTCTGAAGAATGTTGAGCCTCGTCGCGGTGACGTCCACCGCATAGGCCACCGGCGCGTAGCCGTAGTCCCAGATAAGGTCCCTGAGCCGCACGCTCAGCCGCGCCGGCTGCATGTCGCCCGGCGCAGGCATCGCCACCGTTTCCTGCGCGGCGAAGACCAGCGTGCCGAAGACGCGCCGGATCGGCTGCGCAAAGCCGCTCGCGGTGTATTGCGTGGCGGGATCGGCGTTCGGAAAGCCGCAGTCCCATGCCGGCGCCCTGCGGATGGCGCGCGAGGCGAGCGAATGAATGGCGTAGGCCGCCATCGCCGCGGAGGCTGCGATGAAGGCGAACACCAAGAGCCCGTTATAGGAGCTGCGGCTCTCGGCGATCGGCACGATCGAAAGCCAGGCGACCGAGCTCTGCTGCGGCATGTGGGCGCCGAGAAGCGACTGCGCCGCGGGCCCGAGCGCGTCGATGACGTACCCCGGGAGAATTCCGGCGAGAAGGCAAAGCGCCGCGTAGGCGAGAAGGGTCGTCAGCGAAAAGCGGTCGGCCTCGCGCGCGGCGAGCGCCGCCGTGGAGCGGGGCCGGCCGAGAAAGCTGATCCCGAACGCCTTCACGAAGCAGGCCGCGGCGAGCGCCGCGGACAGCGCCAGCATCACCCCGATCGCCGGAACGATCAGCTTGAGGCCCCATTGGGCGAGCTGCGGGCTCAAGAGGATCGCCTGAAACGTGAGCCATTCCGAGACGAATCCGTTCAGCGGCGGCAGCGCCGAAATCGCCGCGCAGCCGACGAGAAAGGCGAGCGCCGTGAGCGGCATCGGCCGGATCAGCCCTCCAAGCCGCTCCATGTCCCTTTCGCCGGTCGCGGTTTGCACGGCGCCCGAACCGAAGAACAAAAGGCTTTTGAAAATCGAATGGTTGAACACATGAAAGAGCGCGGCGGTCAGGGCGAGCGCCGCCGCGCCCGCCAGTCCATTGGAACGGAATGCGAGCGCCAGACCGAGGCCGATGAAGATGATCCCGATGTTCTCGACCGTGTGATAGGCCAGGAGGCGCTTCAGATCGTGCTGCATCAACGCGTAGAGGACGCCCATCACCGCGGTGGTCCCGGCGAGGGCGAGCACGACGATGGCCCACCACCAGTCGGGCGGTCCGGCGAGGTCGAAGATGATGCGGATGAAGGCGTAGACGGCGACCTTGGTCATCACCCCGCTCATCAGCGCAGAGACATGGCTCGGCGCGGCGGGATGGGCGAGCGGAAGCCAGGCGTGCAGCGGCGCAAGGCCCGCCTTGGAGCCGGCGCCCATGAGCGCCAGAACCAGCACCGCCGCATAGGGTCCGCCGGTCTTCGCCGCGCGCATCGCCGCGAAGGCGTAATGTCCGCCCGGGCCGGCGAGAAGGCCGAAGCACAGAAGCAGCGCAAAGCCGCTGAACGCCGCCATCAGGATATAGACATAGCCCGCATGCGCGTTGGCCGCCTCGCGGTGGCGCGCCATCACCAGCGCCCAGGACATCAGCGACATGAATTCCCACGAGACCAGAAAGCCGAACGCATCGTCGGAAAGAACGACGAGATTCATTCCCGCAAGGAATCCGGCAAAGAAGGGAAGCACCCGCGCCGGCTCCTCTTCGTGACGCCCATAGCCGAGCCCGTAAACGCTGGCGCCAAGTCCGCCGAGATTGACTACAAGAAGGAAAAACGAGGCGAGCGGATCGACGCGGAAATTTGCGCCGATCCACGGCAGCCCGAGCGGCAGCCGCAGGATCGCCTCATCTCCGCCGAGCAGCGCCAAAAGCGCAACCGCTCCCGCGACGGCGCAGATCAGCGCCGAGGCGCCATAGACGAAAGGCGTTGCGATGCGCCGGCCGGCGAACGCAACGCTCGACGCGGCCAGAGCGATGAGCGCGGCCGCGCAGCCGACAAGAACGGTCGCGGGATTAGCGGCGTCCATCGCGTCAGCTCCTCAGGCGCACGCCGCGGCCGCCATCGGCGCTCGCCGCGCCCTCGCCGATGAGCACGATTCCGAACTCTTCGAGCGCGCGGATGAGCTTCATCAGCGAGTCCACATTGCCGCGGATCACGCCGTCGCTCGCCTCCATCCGCTGAATCGTGGGCACCGACAGGCCGGACTTCTTGGCGAGGTCGCGCTGGTCGATGCCGGCAAGGGCGCGAGCGGCGCGCATCTGCGCTGCGGTGATCATGGCTCGGCCCTTTGGGATGTCAGCCTAAATTGATGTATTGAACATCATTATTGATATGTCAACACTGGTTTATAGGCTTCGAGCGTTAAATATTCGACAAGGACCCTCGAGCGTCAGTGGCGGTCCGGGCGGCCCCGGGAAGGGCTTTCGGCCCGGGCGCCGCCGCCTCCCACAAAGGCCGCGAGCTTGGCGGCGGATTCGATCGCGACCGCAGGGCCGCGGGAGCTGACGCCGCTGTCCGCCAGCCGCCTGAACGACCGCGAGAGCGTTTCGGGGGTCATGCCGAGATGCGCAGCGAGTTCGCGGCGCGAGCTGGGCAGGATCACCACCGCCTGCCTCGCGCCGGGGCGCAGGCTGTCGAGGAGGAATTGGGCCACTCTAGTGTCGGCGTCGCCCGAATGAATCTGCTGAAGGCGCCTCAGCAGCTGCCGCCAGTGCTCGGCGAGCGCCCGATTGATCGCGGTCGCAAGGCCGATATCGGTTTCGGCGAGGCGGCGGAATTCGGCCGCCGGCGTCAAAAGCGCCACGATGTCCGTGCTGGCGCGTCCGGTCGCCATATAGGGAAGGTCGAGAAGGGCCGGCGGCATCAGCAGCAAGTCGCCCGCACTCAGAAAATCGACGGTCGCTTCGCCGCCATCCCGACCCGTGAGCAGCGCCACGCGGCCCTCGATCAGGCCATAGAGGAAGTCGGGCTTTTCCCCTTCGCAGAAAATCGTCGAGCCGCGTCCGATGCGCTGCAGGCCGGAGACGTCCGCGAGCCGCGCCGCGGCCTCGGCCGGCAGCGCGCCGAAAGCGGTAATTCGCGACAGGGCCGCGAGCTTGTCCATCCTC
>DASZRM010000221.1:0-8960 GCA_035549135.1 Rhizomicrobium sp.
TCGCGCGATAGCGGGCCCCGGGGATAGACGAATCCCTCGTCGGCGCCGTGCGATCTGGCGAGGTCGACCTTTTCCTGGCTGGAGGCGCCGGCCACGACGCGCGCGCCCATCGCCTTGCCGAGCTCGACGGCGGCAAGCCCCACGCCGCCGGCGGCTCCCAGAACGACCAGCGTCTCTCCGGGCTTGAGCCCTGCGCGGTCCTTCAGCGCGTAGTGCGAGGTGCCGTAGGTGAGAACCAGCCCTGAGGCCGTATCGAAACCCATGCCGTCCGGCATGGGAATGCAGCGGCCGGGATCGGCCAGCACCTGCTCCTGCATGCCGCCATTGCCGATCGAGGCGATGACGCGGTCGCCGGGTTTGAAGCGGCTGACGCCTTCGCCGAGCTGCTTGACGACGCCGGCCACCTCGGCGCCGGGCGCGAAGGGCAGAGGCGGCTTGAACTGATACTTGTTCTCGATGATCAGGACGTCGGGGAAATTTACGCCGCAAGCCTTGACCGCGATCGCGATCTGGCCCGGCCCCGGGACCGGCTCGGGAGCCTCGCTGAGGACCAGCTTTTCCGGCGGTCCATATTCCTTGCAAAGCATGGCTTTCATGGAGAAATCGCTCCCCGGCGTTGGAAAATGTCGATGGCCGGACCATAGGCAAGGCGCCCGGCTCCGCCAAGGGCGCGGAAATTTCCAGACGGATTCGGCCGTCCATAGCGTATAATTCGAGACGGAAGGGCTTCGCGTTTTCGAGGAAC
This sequence comes from Rhizomicrobium sp., assembly GCA_035549135.1. Lineage (GTDB taxonomy): Bacteria > Pseudomonadota > Alphaproteobacteria > Micropepsales > Micropepsaceae > Rhizomicrobium. Next base: position 746 of record DASZRM010000221.1, read on the forward strand.
GAACGCCATGAAGACGACTCTAGTTTTGGCGGCGCTTGCGGCGGCGTGCGCCTGCGGGCCGGCGATGGCTGCGACCGGCTGCCTGCAACAGGCCCAGATCTATAGCTGGAAGGCGCTCAACGACCGAACGCTGATTGTCGAGGACAAATTCCATAACAAGTTCAAGGTCGACCTGATGACGCCCTGCCAGCACTTGCAGTTTCATCAGAATCTTGGATTTCGCACCTTCAGCAATACTTCGCTCGCGTGCGTGACCAAGGGCGACGAGGTCATCTCCGGCACGGCCATCGGTCCGCAGCACTGCCCGATCCGTTCGATCGAGCCCTACACGGCGGAGATGGAAAAGGCTGACAAGGAAGCGGCCGACGCGGCCAAGGCGGACGCGCACTAGGCCGCGAGTCGAACCTCGCGCAGGGCGCCGGCGATCCGGCGCTCGCCGACCGCTGCGCCGCGCGTGTTGCGGATCGGCGCCTGGACCAGTTCGCGCGCGGCCTCATCGGCGCCAAGAACGCCGAGCTTGTCCAGAAGCGCGGCCATGACCGCCTCCGCCGCGCGGCCCGCGCCGTCGTCGATCTTGATCGCGACGCCGAGTTTAAGGCCGGGAAGAAGCGCGGCGTAGAACCCTTCGGCGCCGGCCTTGACCGCCGCCTTGCCGCCGCAGGACCGCATCATGATCTGGCAGGCGCGGCCGGTGCCCGATACGAGGTCGGGATGGGCGATCATCGCCGAGACGATCCGCCGGCAGGCTTTGGCGCGCGCGGGCGAGAGCCGCTCCGGCGCGGCGAAAACCGCGAGCGCCCTGGCCATCGCCGTCAGCGCCAGCGCGAAATTCGGAGCCGCGCAGCCATCGACCCCCCATGGCAGGTCGCCGCCGACGCCGGAAAGCTCGCCCAGAGCCGCCGCCACCGCGCGCTGCACCGGATGGTCGTGGCGCTCATAACCTTCGATGGCGACATTCCAGCTCCGCGCCAGAGTGAGGAATCCCGCGTGCTTTCCCGAGCAGTTGTTGTGTAGCCGCGTCGGGGCTTCGCCGCGCCTGATCATGTCTTCCATCGTCGGCTCGTAGCGCGCCGGATGGGCGCCGCAGGCCAGATCGCTTTCCGCGCAACCGATCCGCTTCAGCCAGGCGGCGACGCGCGTGGTGTGCATGGGCTCTCCCGAATGGGAGGCGCAGGCAAGCGCCACTTCCTCCTCGCTCATTGCGAACGCGTCGGCGGCCCCGGATTCGAGAAGAGGCAGCGCCTGGATGGGCTTCAAGGACGAGCGCGGATAGACCGGCGTCTCGACATCGCCGAGCGCGAAGCGAATCGCGCCCTCCGCGTCCGCCACGGCGATCGAGCCGCGATGAACGCTCTCCACGAGGTCGCCGCGCGTCAGCTCGACCAGAACCGGATTGGGCGTCACCTTGCGTAACCGAGGATCTCGAATTCTTCCTTGCAGTGCTCGAATACGATCTGCTTCTGCTCTTCGGAAAGAATCTCGCTGGCGGGGCGGTGATCCGTCCTGGTTCTCGACTTCATCATCGGCAGCTGGTCTGGGATCGCAATGCCGAGGCGGCCTCCGACGCGCTCGAGATCGGTCTTGAGCGTTTCCTGACGGATGAATTCGTCGACCACGGGCTTGCCGTCGATCGACCATATCGGAAAGCCGGCATAGTCCCCGGAGCGCACGACTCGATCCAGAAACTGTTCGAAACTTTCCTGGCGCCGGTTCCTGTTGCGCTTGTTGAGACGGTAGAAGGTCTGCGAAACGGCCTTTTCGTAGGGGTGGCGTTCGACGGTTATCTTAAGGGCCCGGTCCCAGAAGGCGGGATCGACCTGGGCGCGGATTTCCTTCGCCGGGATGTGTATGTAGAAGCCGCCGCGCTTGGCCACGCTGTCGGCCGTCTCGCCGTCCTCATCCTCGCCGCGCGCCGCCCGCTCCTTGGCCTCGCTGCGGCTGACCACGATGTCCTCGGGTCCGCACCCGCCGGCCAGGACGGTTTCGACTGTCGTTCCCGCCGTCTTCTTGGTCCTGAAAAAGATGAAATTGCGCGAATAGGAAACGATCACCGGATTGATCCATGGGCTGGCTGGAAGCGACGCGGGCAATTTACAGCCCCTTTCGCGCAAAGCACAATCGGCGGAGCGGCCGGCGCCCGCAAGACGCCCCGCGGCGAATTGGATCGGATCGGCGCATGCGCGGCTATTTCGCGGTCGGAGTCGACGGCGTCTCCAAGGCCATGAATCTGGGCAATCTCCTGCGCATCGCCCACGCCTTCGAGGCAAGTTTTTTCTTCACCATCAACGCGCAGGTGAAGCTTTCCGACGCGCAGTCCGACACCTCCCGGGCGCAGGGACAGCTGCCGGTCTACGCCTTCCGGTCGGCGTCCGAATTCCGCCTGCCGGTCGGCTGCCGGCTTGTCGGCGTCGAGATCGTGGAGGACGCCGTCGAGCTTCCGAGATTTCGTCATCCCGGCCGGGCCGCATACGTCTTCGGCGCGGAACGCATGTCTCTTTCGCCGGAAATCCTCGAGCGCTGCGAATTCGTGGTGAAGATACCGACGCGATTTTCGATCAATGTGGGCATGGCGGGCGCAATCGTCCTGTACGACCGGATGCTGAGCCTTGGAGGCTATGGCGAGCGGCCAGTCGCGCCGGGGCGGGCGGCGGAACCGGTTCCGCCTCGTCACCAGTGGGGCGCGCCGCTTGCGCGAATCGCGCGCGCCAGGAAATGACAAAGGCGCATTCCTATATATAGTGCGCGCGCAAATCGGTTTTCCGCATGGCTCCCGCCCTTTCGATTTCACATCTGCGCAAGGTCTATCGCCGCGGCGTGGTCGCGGTCGAGGACCTGTCCATGACCATCGAGCAAGGCGATTTCTTCGGCTTTCTCGGACCCAACGGCGCGGGCAAGTCGACGACGATCCACTGCGTCACCGGGATCGCCACGCTCACCTCCGGCGCCATCGAAGTGTTCGGCGTCGACGCCGTCAGGAACTACCGCGAAGCCCGCCGCACGATCGGGCTCAGCCCGCAGGAGTTTAACGTCGACCAGTTCGCCACGCCGCGCCAGATCGTGGACTGGATGGGCGGCTATTTCGGCATGAGCGCGGCGGAGCGCAAGTCGCGGACCGACATGCTGCTCGAACGCTTCGACCTGACGGAGCACGCCAAGAAGTCCTTTCGCGAACTGTCGGGCGGGCTCAAGCGGCGCGTCATTCTCGCCCGCGCGCTGATCCACGATCCGCAGCTTCTCATCCTCGACGAGCCCACGGCCGGCGTCGACGTCGAGCTGCGCAGGGACCTTTGGCGCTATCTTCAGGAGCTCAATCGCGACGGAAAAACCATCCTTCTGACCTCGCACTACCTCGAGGAGGTGGAGCGCCTTTGCCGCACCATCACCATCGTGGCGCGGGGGCGCATCGTGCGCAGCGGGGCGAAGGCGGACTTCCTGGCGCAGGGCCTTGAGAACGCCTATCTCGAGGCCACCGGCGCGGAGCCGGACCACATCGCGGGCGCCGCATGACCACGACCACCCAGACCTCGCCTCCCGCGCCGATGACGGTCAACTGGATCGGCCTTTGGACCATCGTGCGCCGCGAAGCCTCGCGAATCATGCGCGTGCCGGTTCAGGCTTTCGTGGCGCCGTGGGTCTCCGCGCTGCTGTTCATTTTCATCTTCGGATACGTCCTCGGCGGGCGGATCAAGGCGATCGGCGGCCATCGCTATCTGGAATTCGTCCTGCCCGGCGTGCTGATGATGAACATCATCAACGCGGCCTTTCTTCAGGCGACCTCCTCGATCTATTTCCAGCGCTTTCTCAGATTCATCGAGGAGACGCTGGTGGCGCCTCTGTCCTATGCGGAGATGATCGCCGGCCAGCTTGTCTGCGTCATTATCCGCTCGGTGGTGACGGCGCTGGGAATCCTTGCGATCGCCGCCTGTTTCGGCGTGACGACGGTCGAGGATTTCGGCGCGTTCCTGTTCTGGATCGTCGCCGTATCGCTGATTTTCGGGCTGCTGGGCATCGTTATCGGACTGTGGGCGAAGAATTTCGAGCAGCTCAACGTTCTCAACGTTTTCTTCATTGTGCCGCTGTCGATGGTGGGCGGCGTGTTTTCGACCGTCGACATGATGCCGCCCTATCTGCGGTTTCTTTATTTCGCCAATCCCTTCTTCTATTGGATCAACGGGCTGCGCCATTCGATGATCGGATTTCACGAAGGCCCGCCGGGCGTGGGCATCGCGATGACCCTTGCGCTCGTCGTTGGGCTGAGCCTCTGGGTCTGGCGTCTCTTCGCGACCGGCTACGGCCTCAGGGAGTAGGGCTTCGAATTTGTTTGCCTCCGCCGCGCGGATCGGGCATGACGATTCGCGCCGTGCGTCGCGACATGGAATCGCCGGATTTCCGGACTCTTCTTAGCGACGCTGTCCTGGAGTAGGAGCGCGATGAGCCATTTTCCAAGTTGCCTGTCCGCGATCGCGGCGGCCGCCGCCGTATCGCTGGCTTGCGCCTCGGCCTCGGCCGACACGCCGCCGACCCTTCTGGGCTCGTTCAAGGACTGGTCGGCGTTCCAGGCGTCGGCGAGCGGCGGGCGGACGTGCTACGCGCTGAGCCAGCCGAGATCGAGCGAGCCGAAAAAGGCCAAGCGCGATCCCATCTATTTTCTCATCAGCGATTGGCCGTCCCGCCGGGTGAAGGCGGAGCCCGAGGCGGTTCCGGGCTACGAGTACAAACCCGACAGCGTCGTCACCGCCAAGGTCGGCTCGGAGAGCTTCGATTTCTTCGTCAAGAACGAGGACGGCGCGGGCAGCGCCTGGGTCAAGGAGGCGAGCGACGAGCCGCGGCTGGTGGACGCGATGCGGCGCGGCTCCGAAATGGTGGTGACGGGCGTTTCCAAGCGCGGCACGACCACCATCGACACCTACTCGCTCAACGGCCTGTCCTCGGCGCTCGACAAAATCCACGCGGCCTGCGGAATGTGAGCCGCAAGGCCGATTGCGCCGCCAGCCTTGCCGCCTCGGCGTCGGTGGCGCCGGCCGGCCGGGAATGACAAGATGAACGCGATGCGAATGCAGTCCCTAATCGGCCTTTCCGCCGATGAGCTGCGCGGCGCCTTGATTGCCGCCGGCGTAGCGGAGAAGGCGGCGCCCATGCGCGCGCGGCAGCTCTGGAACTGGATTTACGTCCACGGCGCGCGAGACTTTTCGGCGATGACCAATCTGGCGAAGGATTTCCGCGCGCTGCTCGCGGAGCGATTCACGCTGGCGCGGCCCGAGATCGTCGCCGAGCAGCTCTCGAACGACGGCACGCGCAAATGGCTGTTGCGCGGGGAGGGCGGGGAGGAATTCGAGACCGTGTTCATTCCCGAGCCCGGCCGGGGAACGCTCTGCGTCTCTTCGCAGGTGGGCTGTACGCTCAATTGCCGCTTCTGCCACACCGGCACGCAGAGGCTGGTGCGCAATCTCACCGCCGCCGAGATCGTGGGCCAGGTGATGATCGCGCGCGACGCGCTGTCCGACTGGCCGTCGACGGGTGAGAACCGGCGCCTCACCAATGTCGTGATGATGGGCATGGGCGAGCCGCTCTACAATTTCGACAATGTGAAGGCGGCGCTGGCCATCGTGGCGGACGGCGACGGGCTCGCGCTGTCGAAGCGGCGCATCACGCTCTCGACCGCCGGCGTCGTTCCGATGATCGAGCGGGCGGGACGGGAGATCGGCTCTTCGCTCGCCATTTCGCTGCACGCCGCGCGCGATGAAATCCGCGACGTCATCGTGCCGCTCAACAAGAAATATCCGATCGCGGAATTGCTCGAGGCCTGCCGGACCTATCCGGGCGTCTCGAACGCGCGGCGCATCACCTTCGAATATGTGATGCTCAAGGGCGTGAACGACAGCCTCGCCGACGCAAAGGAGCTGGTGCGGCTGCTGAAAGGCATACCGGCGAAGATCAACCTGATCCCGTTCAATCCCTGGCCGGGCGCGCCTTACGAATGCTCCGACTGGGCGCAGATCGAGAAGTTCGCCGAGGTCGTCAATCGCGCCGGCTATGCCTCGCCGGTCCGCACGCCGCGCGGCCGCGACATCATGGCGGCCTGCGGCCAGCTCAAGAGCGAGAGCGTCAAGCTGCGCGCCTCAGCCCGCATGGCCGCGTCGCCTGGATCGACCGCGGCAAGCGGCCGACCGGGCGGCGACAAGGCTCGGACGATCGCGAGCGCGGTCCGCTAACGACTTTTGCCTTCGGTCGCGATCGCCCCGGCTCGGCCAGGCTCATGCTTCGACAAGCTCATGCTTGGACAAGCTCAGCATGAGGAAGTGGGAAAACTCCTCACCCTGAGCTTGTCGAAGGGTGAGGAGGGCGGTTCAAACCGAACGAAGCGCGCTCTAGCGGCGGATCGTCGAGGTGACGGAGCGGCCGGTCTTGGCGCCCATCTCCGGGGTCACCAGCGAATAGGTCCCTTCCGCGTCGTCGACCATCATGTTGCCGTCGGTCGTGTAGTAGAGCTTGTAGGTCCCGCCCGACACGATCGGATAAGAGAGCACCAGAATCCACTGGGTCCCCGGCATCGACGGATCTTCGATCGAGAGCGTCGCGGACTTGCCGAAATTCTTCACCGATCCCACGAAGCCGCCGCCGTACATGCCCGAACAGGAGGGCGTGTCCTGCGCCGTGAGGACGCCATTGGCGAAGGTGGTATGGAAGATGTTGCAGAAGCCGTCGAGGCTTATCTCCTTGACCACCGGTCTTGCCTCGGCGGCGCCGGACGCGAGCACGGCCACAGCGGCCAGCGCGAGAATTCCCTTCATGAAAGCCTCCAATGTCTCGAAATCGCGAAATCGCCGGCGCCCCCTGGCGCGGCCCCGGGGAAAACCTAGCTTCGCTGCGCGCGATCGCAACCAAAGCGCGGAATTTCAGAAAACAATGCGTTACGAGATCGGCGATAATCGCGTTCGATAGGGCCTTCGAGGGCGCCCGGGATCGGAAGGCGGCCGCGCTTGGGTCCTGGTTTGCGGAAAATTAAGGGGAACCGGACGGACGGCGCGGCCCGAGGGCGCTTCCGGGGCGGGGCATTAACGCCGGCTCCGGCGCCTCCCGCGCAGCCGAACAAGAGGCTCGCGCGGCGCGCCCGGTTGGGCTAGACGGACTCGCAAGCGGGAAGGGGCGCCTTCTCGCGCTTCAAACCGAACCGCGGGTATCGTCTTGGCCGTGTTGGACATTCGCAAGATCGTGCTTGCCTATTCGGGCGGGCTGGACACCTCAGTCATTCTCAAATGGCTGCAAACCGCGTATGGCGCGGAGATCGTGACTTTCACCGCCGACCTCGGCCAGGGCGGCGAGATCGAGCCGGCGCGCGAGAAGGCGAAACTGCTCGGCGTCAGGCCCGAAAACATTTTCGTGGAGGACGTTCGCGAAGAATTCGTCCGCGACTACGTCTTCCCGATGTTCCGCGCCAATGCGCTGTATGAGGGCGTCTATCTGCTCGGCACCTCCATCGCGCGCCCGCTGATCGCCAAGAAGCAGATCGAGATCGCGGAGAAGGTGGGCGCAGACGCGGTGGCGCATGGCGCGACGGGCAAGGGCAACGACCAGGTCCGCTTCGAACTTTCCTATTATGCGCTCAAGCCCGATATCCGCGTGATCGCGCCATGGCGGGAATGGGACCTCACCAGCCGCACGAAGCTGATCGAATTCGCCGAAGCGCATCAGATTCCGATCGCCAGGGACAAGCGCGGCGAGGCGCCGTTCTCGGTCGACGCCAACCTTTTGCATTCGTCGTCGGAAGGAAAGCTTCTTGAAGACCCGGCCGTGGAGCCGGAGTCCATCGTCTATCAGCGCACGATCGATCCGAAAGACGCGCCGGACAAGGAAACCGTCGTCGAGATCGGGTTCGCGCGAGGCGACGCCGTTTCCGTCGACGGCGAGCGGCTTTCGCCGGCGTCGCTGCTGGCGCGGCTGAACGAGCTCGGCCGCGCCAACGGGATCGGCCGCGTCGATCTGGTGGAGAACCGCTTCGTCGGCATGAAATCGCGCGGCGTGTACGAGACGCCTGGCGGCGCGATCCTGCTCGCCGCGCATCGCGCGATGGAATCCATCACGCTCGACCGCGGCGCCGCGCACCTCAAGGACGAGCTGGCGCCGCGCTATGCCGAGCTGATTTATAACGGCTTCTGGTTTTCGCCCGAGCGGGAGATGCTGCAGGCCGCCATCGACAAGAGCCAGGAATTCGTGA
>DASZRM010000222.1:0-6298 GCA_035549135.1 Rhizomicrobium sp.
AAATAGACTGCTCGCGCCGGAGATCGCTGAATGCTAGATGGGCGCGCAAAGCGCGGTCCCCATGGCTCTGGTCGCTCTGATCGATTACGGCTCCGGCAATCTGCGGTCGGCCGAGAAGGCGCTCGAGCGAGCGGCCGCCGAAAGCGGCGGGTCGTGGACCATCGAGGTGACGAACGATCTGGCGAGGGTGACCGCGGCCGAGAGGATCGTTCTTCCGGGCGTCGGGGCCTTTGGCGATTGCATCGAGGGGCTATCCTCTCTGCCCGGCGTGCTCGACGGCTTGCGCGACGCGGTATTGATGCGAGGCGTTCCTTTTCTCGGAATTTGCGTGGGTATGCAGTTGCTGGCGACGAGAGGCCACGAATTCGGCGAACATGCCGGGCTTGGCTGGATCGAGGGAGAGGTATCCCGGCTTCAGCCGTCCGATCCGATGCTCAAGATTCCGCATATCGGCTGGAACAGGCTCGACATTTTGCGGCCGCATCCGCTGTTTGAGGGCATAGAGACCGGCTCGGACGTCTATTTTGTCCACTCTTTCGCAATGCAGCCGACATTTCGCGCCGACGTGCTGGCGACGACTGATTATGGCGGACCTGTCGTTGCCGCCGTCGCGCGCGGCAACATTGCCGGTGTGCAGTTCCATCCGGAGAAGAGCCAGGGGACGGGGATTGCGGTCCTTCGAAATTTCCTGTGTTGGCGGCCGTGATCCTATTTCCGGCGATCGATCTTAAGGGTGGGCGCTGTGTGCGGCTCGAGCGCGGGCGCATGGACCTTGCGACCGTGTTCAACGAGGATCCGGCGGCGCAGGCGGCGATGTTTGAGCGGGGCGGCTTTCGTTGGCTGCACTGCGTGGATCTCGACGGCGCTTTCGGCGGCAGGGCTTCCAATGTCCGGGCGATCAAGGCCATCCGGGCGGCGACGACGCTGCCGATCCAACTCGGCGGCGGCGTGCGCGACTTGGCGGCTGTTGAGGATTGGCTGTCGGCTGGAATCGATCGAGTGATTCTTGGCACGGCCGCACTCAGAAATCCGGGTCTGGTGCGGGAAGCCGCCCGGGCGTTCCCCGGTCGGATCGTGGTCGCGGCGGACGCCCGCAGCGGCAAGGTTGCGACAGAGGGTTGGGCCGTTTCCTCCTCGCTCGCGCCGGCCGATTTGGCCCGGCGCTTCGAAGGCGCGGGGGTCGCGGCCATTCTTTTCACCGACGCCGAACGGGATGGTATGCTTGGGGGCGTGAATATCGAGGCGACTGTCGCCCTTGCGCGCGCCGTCTCTATTCCGGTGATCGCCTCCGGAGGCGTTGGGTCGCTCGCAGATATCGGGGCGCTACTCGCTGCGGCCGAACCCGGGATCGAAGGCGTGGTGATCGGCCGCGCGCTGTATGACGGCAGGGTCGATCCATCCGCGGCGTTACAATTGGTGAACGATGTTCAGTTTAAACCGCGCGGCTCAGCCGGCGAATGAGATCGTCAAGTTGCTCCAGCGTCCGATAAGCGATGCGGATATCCCCACCTTTGTCCCCTTTGTGGACGATATGAACTCTTAGCCCCAATAGATTGGAAATATTGGATTCTATTGCTTCGATGTTAACGTCCCGTCGCGAGTTTGCGCCAGCCTTTCGGCGGACGTGCTCCGAACGCTGTTCAGCTTCTCGAACATTGAGCGCGCCCTCAACGATTTCGCGCGCCCGGGCTTCGGGGTCTGCGGCGCCAAGCAGCGTCCGTGCGTGGCCAGCCGTCAGTCGTCCATCGCGGATCATCGCCTTGACGCTTTCGGGCAGGCGCAGAAGGCGCAGCGTGTTGGCGATATGGGATCTGCTCCTTCCAACCTCCTTGGCGATCTGTTCCTGGGTGTAGCGAAAGCGCTCCATAAGCTCGTGATAGGCGGCAGCCTCCTCGATCGCGTTGAGATCGGAGCGTTGCACGTTCTCCACGATGGCCAGCTCAAGCGCCTCGCCATCGCTCATCTCGCGCACTACCACCGGAACGTCATGGAGTTTGGCCTGCTGGGCCGCGCGCCAGCGCCGTTCGCCGGCCACTATTTCGTAGGCTTGGGGATCGCCGGCGATCGGCCGCACCAGAATGGGTTGGAGGATCCCCTTTTCGCGAACCGATTCGGCCAAATCGGCCAAGTCTTCCGCTCCGAAGCTCTTGCGCGGCTGAAATCGGTTGGGCCGCAGGAATGCGATAGGCAGCGTGCGCGCGCCCCTGGCCGTTTCGCCGCTCGAAGGTCCGGCCTCGTCGCCGATCAGCGCAGACAATCCGCGGCCGAGGCCGCGAGGACGGTGGTCTTCATTTGGCTTGGCCGCAATCATGCCGCTACCCTCAGACGTTCGCGCTGGATGAGTTCGCCGGCGAGCTTGATGTAGGCTTGGCTGCCGGGACATTTGAGATCGTAGACCAGGGCCGGAAGCCCATGGCTTGGCGCTTCGGAGATGCGCACATTGCGGGGGATCACCGTGCGATAGACTTTTTCACCCATGTTCTGGCGTACGTCGGCCGCGACCTGGTCGGAAAGCCTGTTGCGCTTATCGAACATGGTGAGCACGATGCCCTGAATTTCCAGCTCGGAATTGAGATTGGCGCGCACCAGGTCGATGGTTTTGAGCAGCTGGCTCAGCCCTTCGAGCGCGAAGAACTCGCATTGCAGCGGCACCACCACCGCGTCGGCCGCCGCCATCGCATTGACGGTGAGCAGGGTCAGCGACGGCGGACAATCGATAAGCACATAGGAGAATGGACATTCTCCGTCTACGGAATATTCGGCTAGCGCGTCCTTGAGCCTGAAATTGCGCCGCTCCATGTCGATCATCTCGAGCTCGGCCCCGGAGAGGTCCACGGTGGAAGGCACGAGCGACAGGCGCGGAATGCGTGTGGTCATCACCGCCTGGGCGAGGGTCGCCGAGCCCATCAGCACCTCGTAGATCGTGGTCCGGCGTTCGGCTCGCGGCACGCCAAGGCCGGTGGAGGCGTTGCCCTGCGGATCAATGTCGATCACGAGCGTTGGTTCGCCGACGGCGGCCAACGCCGTTCCCAGATTGATCGCGGTCGTCGTCTTACCGACGCCGCCTTTTTGATTGGCGACGACGAGGGTGCGAGGACGTCTAGGCTCGGGCGACATGGGCAAGCTCCCGTATTTCCAGGATTCGACCGGACGGATCGGTCAGGCTTGGGTGCTGCTGCAACTTCATCTTCCAGTACTTGCGGGCATCGGTCAATTCGACCCCAACATTTTGTCCTTTGAGAAACAGACAAACCGAGTCTGGCCCGGCGAAATGTTGTGCATAGCCAAGGAGCCTGACGAGCGGCGCGCAAGCTCGCGCGGTTAGGACGTCGAACAATTCAGGCTCCGCATTCTCAATCCGCTGATTCCGGATGTCGACGTCCAACTTCAGTCTGCGAGCGGTTTCGCGCAGAAAGGCGCATTTCTTCGCCGTCGCCTCATAAAGCCTCACATGGACTCGCCCCGTCAGAAGTGCTGCCAGAACCAGACCGGGAAATCCCGCGCCGCTTCCAAGATCGGCAAGGGTCCGGGCCGTATTGGGAATGTACCGAGCGAGCTGGGCGCTGTCCCAAACGTGGCGTCGCCACACATCGGGCATGGAACCTGCCGACACCAGATTATGGCGGGTGTTCCAGTCCTCGAGCATCCCGACATAGGTTTTCATTCGGGCCAGTGTTTCACGTGAAACGCCAGCCTCTGCAGCGAATTCTTCAGGGCCAAAGCCGTTCACCGTGATCGAAGCGCTCGCCATTAGGAATGCTTCTAAGTCGTTAGCCGGAGCTTGTCGAAGGTCCAGCCGGTCGAAGCCAAGACTGCTTCACGTGAAACAGTCTTACGCCACCTTGCGCGCCTTGGCCCGAATGTGGGCGAGGAGCAGCGAGAGGGCAGCCGGCGTCACCCCATCAATCCTAGCAGCCTGGCCCAGCGTCGCTGGACGAATGCGCGCCAACTTTTGTCGGACTTCCGTCGACAGACCCGCAATTGCGCCGAAATCCAGTCCCTCAGGCACAGCGAGGCCCTCATCGCGGCGAAATGCGACCACATCGGCCTGCTGTCGCGACAGATAGCCAGCATATTGGGCGTCGATCTCGATCTGCTCGGCGATGGCCGCCTCCAACTCGGCAAGTTTCGGCCAAATGCCTGCGATCACGCGGAAATCCACGCATGGCAGGGCCAGGAGCTCCGCCGCGCTGCGCCGCGCCCCATCGAGCCGGGCCGAGATCCCATGCCGCTGGGCCTCATTCGGCGTCAGGCTGAGCGAAGCCACCAGGCGACGCGCCGAATTCAACGCCGACATCCAGCGACGATGGCGCTCGGCACGAGCAGAGCTGACACATCCCGCGCTAATGCCGACCGGTGTCAGCCGCTGGTCGGCATTGTCGGCCCTGAGCGACAGGCGATATTCGGCGCGGGACGTGAACATGCGATAGGGCTCGCTGACCCCGCGCGTCACCAGATCGTCGATCATGACGCCGATATAGGAGGAGGCGCGGTCCAGAATGACGGGATCGCAGCCGCTCACCGCCCGCGCTGCATTTAACCCGGCCACCAATCCCTGGCCCGCAGCTTCCTCATAGCCGGTCGTCCCGTTGATCTGGCCGGCAAGATATAAACCTTTGATTTGTTTGGCTTCCAGAGCCGCGCTCAGCTCGCGTGGATCGACGTAATCGTACTCGATCGCATAGCCCGGCCGCTTCACGGCGACTTTCTCAAGGCCAGGAATAGTCTTGAGCAAGACGATCTGAATGTCCTCGGGCAGGGAGGTCGAGATTCCGTTCGGATAGATGGTGTCGTCGTCCAGCCCCTCGGGCTCGAGGAAGATTTGGTGGCCGTCGCGCGCGGCAAAGCGCACGACCTTGTCCTCGATGGAAGGGCAATAGCGCGGACCGGTCGACTCGATCTGGCCGGAATAGATCGGCGCGCGGTGCAGGTTGGCGCGGATGATCGCATGGGTCTGGGGTGTGGTGCGCGTGATATGGCAGACGGTCTGCGGTGTGGTGATGCGCTCGGTCAGGAACGAGAACGGCGAGGGCGGATCGTCGCCATGCTGCACCTCCAGCGCGGCCCAATCGATGGTCTTTCCATCAAGGCGCGGCGGCGTTCCGGTCTTGAGCCGGCCCATCGCCAAACCCAGGGAATACAGCGTTCTCGAAAGGCCTATGCTTGGTTCGTCACCGACTCTTCCGGCAGGAATTTTCGTCTCGCCCATATGGATGAGACCGTTGAGAAACGTGCCCGTGGTCAGAACCACGGCGCCGGCACGGATCGTCTCGCCTGATGCGGTGACGACGCCGGTGACGCGCTTGCCTTCGATCAGAAGATCTTCCACCGCCGCGGCGCGGATGGCGAGATTGCCCTGTGCGGTCAGCGCCGCCTGCATCGCGGCGCGATAGAGCTTGCGGTCCGCCTGGGCGCGCGGCCCGCGCACGGCGGGGCCCTTGCGGCGGTTGAGCATCCGGAACTGGATGCCGGCCGCATCGGCGACGCGGCCCATCAGCCCGTCCAGCGCATCCACCTCGCGCACCAGATGGCCTTTGCCCACCCCGCCGATCGCGGGGTTGCAGGACATCTCGCCGATGGTCTCGACCTTGTGGGTCAGGAGCAGCGTGCGCGCGCCGAACCGCGCGGAAGCGGCAGCCGCCTCGCAACCGGCATGCCCTCCACCGATGACAATGACGTCGAACGCGCTCATGGCGCGGGTCAATACGCGCCGACACGGCTGCGAGCAAGTTCGGCACTTTTAGTCCGTGTACAGACTAATTCACTTCCCAATACAGAAGTCCCGGAACACCACGTCGAGCACGTCTTCGATATCGACGCGGCCGGTGATGCGACCGATAGCACGCAGCGCGAGGCGGAGGTCTTCGGCCATCAGCTCGGGTTGATCGTCGGGCGCGGTGAGGGCGTGCTCCAATGAGCGCGATGCTTCTTCGAGTGCGCGGCGGTGACGGGCGCGGGTCAGTACCGGCGCTTCGGTGGGACGTTCGAGACGCTCGCGCACTTTCGCGGTCAGCGCGTCGATCATCGCGTCGAGTCCGTCGCCGGTCTTGAGCGAGACGGAAAGTCCGTCGCGCTTCGCGGGCCATGGGAGATCGGATTTGTTGAAGACCACGAGGTCGCCGCGTGTGCCTTCGGGCAGACCGGTGAACGGGTCGGTGGCGCTGCCGTCGAGGAGCAGTAGTACAAGGTCGGCGGACTCGGCGCGGGCAAGGGCGCGGCGCACGCCTTCAGCTTCAATGACCTCCGCCGTGTCGCGCAGACCGGCAGTGTCGGCGAGGATCACGGGATAGCCGCCGAG
>DASZRM010000223.1:0-10859 GCA_035549135.1 Rhizomicrobium sp.
CTCCTGATCATGGCCGCGGGGCTCGGCGGAAATCTCATCCAGCACCGTCCCGTGTTTACGGCGGAGCGAATCAAGCCCGACTTCGCCAAGCTGTCGCTCATCTCCGGCTTCAAACGCATGTTCGGGACCGACGGGCTCGCCAATCTCCTGAAGGGCCTGATCAAGATGGCGATCGTCGGCGCGGCGATCTGGACCCAGGTCTGGCCCGAGCGCAGCGGACTCGAATCGGTTCTCGTCCAGGCGCCCGAGGCCGTCGCCGGCGACATGGCGCGACTGCTCTTCAAGGTGCTGGCGGCGGCGCTCGCCGCCCTCGCCCTGATCGCGGCCGGCGACTATCTCCTGCAAAGATTCCGCTTCGTCCAGCGCAACCGCATGTCGAAGCAGGAGATCAAGGAGGAATACCGCCAGACCGAAGGCGATCCGGCGATAAAGGCGAAAATCCGCCAGATTCGCATGGAGCGGTCCCGCCGGCGCATGATCGCGGCGGTGCCGGAGGCGAGCGTCGTCATCGCCAACCCCACCCACTTCGCCGTCGCGCTGAAGTACGAATCAGGCAAAATGGTCGCGCCGGTCTGCGTGGCCAAGGGCGTCGACGCCCTCGCCCTGCGCATCCGCGAGGTGGCCGAGAAGCATGACGTGCCTGTCGTCGAAAATCCCGCACTCGCCAGAGCGCTGCATGCGGCCGTCGAGGTCGACGAGGCGATCCCGCCCGAGCATTACCGCGCCGTGGCCCAGGTCATCGGCTATGTCATGCGCCTCAGCGGCGGCAAGCGCGCAAACTGACGGCCTGCGCGCGTCCGCCGCTTGGGATAGTGTGGCCGCATGACGGCGGCGCGCAGCTTCGCGATCGAAGATATCGGCGTGGCCCCCGGCGCTTGGCGCTGGGCGGCGATGGGTTTTGCGACTCTCGCGGTCGGCTCCGGCGCGCTTGCGGTCCTGACGCCGGACGCGGCGCGCTGGGCGGGCGTGATGCTGCTTGCGGGCATCGGCGCAGTGGCCTCGATCTTTCTGTATGCGATCTGGCCGCGCCAGACGATGAGCGTCGCCGACGCCCGCCGGGTGGCGGAAGCGGCTTCGCGCGCCAATGTCGCCTGGGCGATCACCGGCGGCGACGGGGCCGTGCTCGACTGCAACGACGTCTATCGCCGCATGTCCGGAGCGGCCGAAGGCGAAGCGCCCGCGCCGCCCGAGCTTGCGCTGGCCGGCGAGCCGTCGTCGGGCGTGCTCTATCGGCTGACGCGCGACGCCGCCGAAGGGATCGCTCGCGAAGAATCCTTCGCCGTGGCGCCAGGCCTCGAGGTCGTGGCGGCGGTGCGGCCGCTGGCCGGCGGGCAGACCGCCTGGTGGTTCACGCCGAGATTGGCCAGCGCGCAGATCGCCAATCCCCCCGCGGCGGCGCCGCGGACGGAAGTAAGCGTGGGCGAGATGTTTCGCGATGCGCCGATGGGCATGGCGCTGGCGACCGGCGACGGCAGGCTTGTCGAGGCCAATCGCGCCTTCGCCGCCTTTCTTGGAACGACGAGCCCTCTTCAGGGCCGCAGCTTCGCCGAATTGCTCGAGCCCTCGGATCGCGCGGGGGTCAGCGCGCTCATCGCCGCGCGCGGCGCCGGCGGTTCGGTCGAATTGCACGCGGGACAGGGCGAGCGGACGGCGGAGCTGTTCGTTCATCCGCTGCGCGACGGGCGCGTGGTGCTCTATCTGCTCGACGTCTCCGAGCAGAAGGCGCTCGAGACCAAATTCGCCCAGTCCCAGAAGCTGCAGGCCGTCGGCCAGCTCGCGGGCGGGGTGGCCCACGACTTCAACAACCTTTTGACGGTCATCATCGGCAACAGCGAATTCCTGCTCATGCGCCACCACGCGGGCGATCCCTCGTTCAAGGAGATCAACGAGATTCATCAGAACGCGCTGCGCGCCGCGACGCTGGTGGGCCAGCTTCTCGCCTTCTCGCGCAAGCAGACGCTCCAGCCCAAGGTGCTGTCGGTGCGCGACGCGGTCGGCGAGCTCGCCACCATGCTGCGGCGGCTGCTGCATGAGGGCGTGACGCTCGAATTCGACTACGGCTCCGATCTGTGGCCGATCCACGCCGACGAGGTGCAGCTCACCAACGCCATCATCAATCTGGTGGTCAATGCGCGCGACGCCATGCCCAAGGGCGGCGTGGTCACCATCCGCGTGCGAAACGAGACGGCGCCGTCCGATTCCCCGGTCGGCGCGGCGATCATGCCCGCCGGCGACTATGTTCTCATCGAAGTGGCCGACACCGGAGTCGGCATCACCAAGGAGCACCAGGCCAAGATCTTCGACCCCTTCTTCACCACCAAGCCCGTGGGCCAGGGGACCGGCCTCGGCCTCGCCACCGTCTACGGCATCGTCAAGCAGACGGGCGGGTTCATCACCGTCGACAGCGAAGTGGGAAAAGGCTCCGCGTTCCGAATCTTCCTGCCCAGATACAGGCCTGAGGCCAATCCCGCCCCGGCCGCCGAGCCGGAGCGCGCGGGCCCTCGCGACGTGACGGGGCAGGACACGATCCTGCTGGTCGAAGACGAAGAGGCGGTGCGCAGTTTCGCGGCGCGCGCATTGCGCATGCGCGGCTACGAAGTGCTGGAGGCGTCCGGCGGCGAAGAGGCCCTCGATATCGTCAAGCGGCGCGAGGGCGCGATCCATCTTCTGGTCACCGACGTCGTTATGCCGAACATGGACGGGCCCACCCTGGTGCGCGCGGTCAAGAAGCACCGCCCCGAGATCGCGGTCATCTTCATGTCGGGCTATGCCGAGGACACCTTCCGTCGCAACGACGAGAAGGCGGAGGACCTGCATTTCCTGCCCAAGCCCTTCGGCCTCAAGCAGCTCGCCGCCAAAGTGAAGGACGTTCTTTCCGGCGCACCGCAATAGGCGGCGGCCCGTTAGGAACGGTTCAACTGCGCGAAAGGACCGGTCCGGCGGTCTTTGGATATTTCGAGCGCCGGCGCGCCCATGACATGCGCGATGTCCCGCAACCGTAGTCAGGCGCGACGATAGCGAACGGCTTGCGCCTGTGGTGATATCTCAACGAACTTCACGAAGCGCGAGGGGGAAGAGTCGGTGAAGACTGCTTATGCGAACCTCAGAATTTGCGCGCTGCTGCTCGCGGTTCTGTGGGCGCCGCCGACGCGCGCCGCCGACGTCACGGTTTTCGCAGCGGCCTCATTGAGCGACGCGCTGCGCGCGGCCGCAACCGCCTATACTGCGAACGGACACGCCCAGCCGACCTTCTCCTTCGCGGCATCGAGCACTTTGGCGCGGCAGATAGAGGCCTCTGGCGGCGCAGACATCTTCATTTCGGCCGACCGCGACTGGATGGATTATCTCGACAAGAAGAAGCTGCTAGTAGCCGGCACGCGCAAGGACTTGTTGGGAAACCGACTGGTTCTGATTGGCCCGTCGGACTCGGGCGTGAAGCTCAAGATCGCGCCGCATTTCGATCTATTCCGGGCGCTGGCCGGCGGACGCCTGGCGGTCGCCGATCCCGCATCCGTACCTGCGGGCAGGTACGCGATGGCGGCCCTCAAGGCGCTGGGCGCGTGGGACTCGGTCGCCGGCGCGCTGGCGCCCGCCGAAAACGTGCGCGCCGCGCTCGCCTATGTCGCGCGCGGGGAGGCGCCGCTGGGCATCGTCTACGCAACGGACGCCTACGCCGAACCGCGTGTCCGGATCGTCGACACGTTCCCCGAAGCCAGCCATCCGCCGATCGTCTATCCGATCGCCCTGGTCAAGGGCGCAAGAGCGAACGCGCGAGGCTTCCTCGCCTTCCTTGAAGGCCCGCAAGCGTCGAGGATCTTCGTCAAGAGCGGCTTTCGGATTCTTCCTTGAGAGACAGATTATGCCTTTATGGACCGTGCTCGGCCGTTGTTGGGCGCCCACGACGAAGCCGCCGCGCGGGAACGAACAGGGTCGATGCTTGGGGCGCCGCGATTGCCAAACGGGGCGTACAGGATCGGCGAGGCGAGGCGCCGGCTCCGGCCGCGCGCCGATCGCCGCGACCTTCCGAAGAATTCAAGTCATCCGAACCGCGCGCGGGGCGCCTGCGCCGTTGAACCAGGCGACGGCCGCGGACAGAAGGACGACGCTCCCTCCGAAAGCGACCGCGTCGCTGACCCCGATGCGGCTCGCCAGGAAGCCGAGGAGCAAGGAGCCCCACGGCATCATGCCCAGAAAAGACTGCGTGTAGTGCGAAATCACGCGGCCGCGCATCCGCTCCTCGGCGGCCAGCTGGATGATCGTGTTTGTCGTGCCGCCGAGCATCATCAGGCCGAACGCGGTGGGCACGATCAGGGCCATGCTGAGCCACAGCAGGTGGGAGTGCGAAAACAGCACGAGACACGCGCCGAACCCCGCCGCCGCCAGGATCGGGGCCGCACCCAGCCAGCGCTCGCGGACATGGCTGAGGGCGTAGGCGCCGGCGAGCGCGCCGATCCCCACGCCCGTCATCAGCGCCCCGTAGCTCGTGGAATCGCCGTGAAGCAGATCTCGGGCGAAGGCGGGCAGCAGAGACAGATAGGCCGCCCCGAAGCAGGATGACACGCCCACCAGCATCAGCGCCGAGCGGATGCGGGGCTCGCTGCGGGAATAGCGGTAGCCCTCGGCGATCTCGCGCAAGGCGTGGCGGGCGGGCGGGCGCGGCCGCTGCGGAATCTTCATCAGAAGTAGGCTCGTCAGCACCGCTGCGAAGGAGGCCGCATTGAGGGCGAAGCACACCCCTTCGCCGACCGCCGCGATCAGCGCACCGGCGATGGACGGACCGATGACGCGCGCCAGGTTGAACATCATCGAATTGAGCGCGATGGCGTGGCGCAGATCCTCCCGGCCGACCATGTCGAGCGTCATCGCCTGGCGCGAGGGAATGTCGAAGGCGTTGATAAAGCCGAGACCGAAGGCCAACGCGATGATCTCCCAGACGCGCACGACCCCGCTCAGGGTGAGTCCGGCGAGAACCGCGGCCTGAATCATCGACAGGCTCTGCGTCCAGATCAGCATGCGCCTGCGGTCGACGCGATCGGCGATCAACCCCCCGAAGGGCGCCATGAAGAAGACCGTCACCTGGGCGCTGAACGAGGTCAGTCCGAGCAGAAAGGGCGAATGGGTCAGGCTGTAGACGAGCCAGCCCTGGGCCACGGACTGCATCCAGGTGCCCATCAGCGACACCAGCTGTCCCGAAAAAAAGAGTCGATAATTGCGGTGGCGAAAGACGTTCAAGAGCGCGAGGGCGCCGGAAGGCTCCCCCAGATTTTCGAGCTCCTCGGCGCTGGGCGGTTCGCCGATGGGCGTTCCGGCGTTGGGGATGGCGATGTTCGCCGCCTGCGCCGGCGGCGGGCAGGATTTCGCCGCATCGCCGCTCGAATCCAGATCGTTCATATCCGACAAGGGAGGTACTCTTCCGTCCCGGCGCGCTCAAGGCCCTTTCGTCGCCTGACGGAAATGTCACCCGTCCGGTCGAGCCGGACCCGGCGCCGCAAGACTAGCGCCGCCAGATCCGCATCTTGAGGCCATGCTTGGGCCGCAACGTCAGCCGCGCCTGAGGCTCAACGGGATGGCCGGCAACGAGCTCGAGCCTGAAGCGCTTCAGAATCGCCGAGAGGATGATCAGCGCCTCCTGCATCGCAAAGCCCATGCCGATGCAGATGCGCGGTCCCGCGCCGAACGGAATATAGGCGAATCTGTGAATCGCATCGCGCCTGCCGGGCGCGAACCGCTCCGGATCGAAATAGTCCGGCTCTTCCCAAAGGCGGCGATGACGGTGCAGCACCCAGGGCGAAATCATGACGAAGGTTCCCGGCCGGATGGCGATGCCGCCGACCTCGTCCGGCCCGATGGAATCGCGCGTGACGATCGGCGCGGGCGGATAGAGCCGCATCGATTCCTCGATCGTCATCCGCGTATAGACCAGCTCTTCGAGGCGGCTTGCAGCCGCAATCTCGTCCGCGACTCGGGCGTCGGTCTCGGGAAACTGGGACAGGAGATAGAGCGTCCAGGCGAGCGCGTTGGCCGTAGTTTCGTGGCCGGCGAACACGAAGGTCATCACATTGTCGAATACTTCCTGTTCGCCGAACAGCCTTCCGCCCTCCGGATCGCGCGCCGCAAGCAGCATGGCGAGCAAATCATTCGGAGCGCCTTCCGCGTCGCGCGCCAGCGACTGGCGCCGCCGGGCGATGACCTCCCCGATCTCGCGGCGGAAATAGCTAAGCGGAGCGCGCGCGCGCAGGTTGCCGGGCGTCGGCGCCCAGTTGGGCAGGCCTAGCGTGCGCAGCACGCCGACGCGGCCCTGAGTCTCCAGATAGAGCGAAAGCGCCTCGGCCATGCGCCCGTATTGCATTTTGACGTCGTTCGAGAACAGGGTCTGCGAGATGATCGCGTAGGTGAGCCGCATCATGGCTTCGGCGGCGTCGATTTCGGCGCCCTCGCCAAGACCCATCCAGCGCTCCGCCTCGGCCTCGGCGGCGGCGGCCATCGCCGGGGCGAATTCGGCGATCTGCCGCATCGAAAACATGGGGGCGACGAGGCGCCGCTGGAAGCGCCAGCTCGAAGCTTCCGCATTGGCGAGTCCGTTTCCGAGCGCCGGACGGGTCAGCCTCTGAAACTGCACGCTTTTCGAATAATTGCCGGCATTGTCGAGGAGCACGCGCCTGATGCCCTCGGGATCGCTGATCATCAGGAAATCCTGAATCCGGCTTCGCGCGTAAACATATGGCTCGCGGTAGGACCGCGCCCCGAACGCGGCCACCGGGTTGCGGCTCAATTCGCGCAGCACCTGCAAGGTTGACAGGTTGCGGCTGTGCGGAATCGGCGCGGCCGGCCGCAATCGTCGTTTCGCATCGCCCTCAAGTTCCATATTCGCCGTCCGGACGCCCGTCAGGATTGGCACAATCGGCGCGCGCAAGATAGCTTCGAACGGCGCTCCGCTCCTCGCATTGACTCGCGCGGCGCCTCGCATAGTCTCTCAGCGTTCCGGGCAGGCAAGGCATGGCCAAGGATTTCATCGGCTATCAGGCATTGACCGACGCGGCGCTGCGCGGCGTGGTGCGCGAAGCCTTGAGGCGCATTGAGAAGCAGGGCCTTATCGGCGCCCATCATTTCTTCCTCACTTTCAAAACGCATTTCCCGGGGCTGGAAATTCCCGAGTTCCTGCGCGAGCAATACCCCGATGAGATGACCATCATCCTGCAGCACCAGTTCTCGGGGCTGAAAGCGAAGGAACACCATTTCGAGGTGACGCTGACCTTCCGCAAATTGCCCGCGACGCTCACCATCCCTTATGAGGCGCTGACCGCCTTCTTCGATCCCGGCGTGCAGTTCGGCCTTCAGTTCCGCGGCGCGGAAGGAGACGCCAAGACCGGCGCCGCGCCCAAGATGCCGGCGCCTGCGCCCGAGCAGAGCCGTGAAAAGGGCGGCGCCGCGCCCGAAGCGCCGGCGGAAAAGCCCGCCCCCGGCGAAGTGGTCAGCCTCGATTCCTTCCGGAAGAAGTAACGCGTTGCAATCAATGCAATCAATGATTACATC
The DNA here is from genome assembly GCA_035549135.1 of Rhizomicrobium sp. Taxonomy (GTDB): domain Bacteria; phylum Pseudomonadota; class Alphaproteobacteria; order Micropepsales; family Micropepsaceae; genus Rhizomicrobium. Next base: position 7,534 of record DASZRM010000223.1, read on the forward strand.
GATTGCATGGCGAGCATCACGGTCCGCAACCTCGATGACAATGTGAAGAAGCGGCTCAGGCGGCGGGCGGCCGACCACGGCCGCTCGCTCGAGGCCGAAGTGCGCGACATCCTTACCCAGAGCGCTCATGCCGGATCTTCTGCTCCGCCGAAGACGGGCCTCGACCTGTTCCGCGGAATCCGGGAGGTTGTCGAGAAGTACGGCGGCGTGGAACTGGAAATTCCGGAGCGCATGCCTATGCGCCCCGTAAGCCTGTTTGAAGAGAGTCGCGAATTTCGGCGCCGGCCGCCCGCAAAACAAAAGCGCGTCTCCAAGCGCCGCAAATGATAATTCTGGACACCGATGTCATTTCCGAGTTTACGAGGCTCGTTCCATCCGAGCGCGTCATGAACTGGTTTCAGGCGGAGAATCCCATAAACCTTTCAACCACGGCGATAACTGAGGCTGAGATTCTGGCCGGCATTGCGCTCCTTCCGGAAGGAAGGCGAAAAGCCGCAATATTGCGGGAAACCGAAGCGATGTTCGGCATTCTAGCTCCTCGAATCTTTGACTTCGATCGCGAGGCTGCCCGGGCTTTTCCGCTCGTCGTGCTCCAGCGAAAGTCATTGGGCCTCGCAACGGACACGGCGGATGGACAGATTGCAGCCATTGCCCGCGCCCATGGCGCAGCGATTGCGACGAGAAATTCTGCCGATTTCGCACATAGCGGGATAGAAATCATCAATCCCTGGACAGCGTGACCATGACCAAGACCCGAAAAGAAACCGATACCTTCGGACCCATCGATGTCGATGCCTCGAAATACTGGGGGGCGCAGGCCGAGCGCTCGCTGCACAATTTCCGGATCGGCTGGGAGAAGCAGCCCGCCTCGATCGTGCGCGCGCTCGGCGTCGTCAAGCGCGCGGCCGCCGAAGTGAACATGAAGCTTGGCCGGCTCGATCCCAGGATCGGCAAGGCCATCGTGGAGGCGGCGCAGGAGGTGATCGACGGCAAGCTCGACGCCCATTTCCCGCTTTCGGTGTGGCAGACGGGCTCGGGCACGCAATCGAACATGAATGCAAACGAGGTGATCTCCAACCGCGCCATCGAGATGCTGGGCGGGGCGATGGGATCGAAGACGCCGGTTCATCCCAACGACCATGTGAACATGAGCCAGTCGTCCAACGACACCTATCCCACGGCCATGCATATCGCCTGCGCGGAAGAGATTCATCGCGCGCTGCTTCCGGCGCTGCGCGGGCTGCACGCCGCGCTGAAGGCGAAGGCGGATGCGTGGAAGGACATCATCAAGATCGGCCGCACCCATACCCAGGACGCGACGCCGATCACCTTGGGCCAGGAATTTTCCGGCTACGCGCAACAGATCGAAAACGGGATCGCGCGCGTCGAGCAGACGATGCCCAAGCTGATGGAGCTCGCGCAGGGCGGCACTGCCGTCGGCACCGGATTGAACGCCCCGGTCGGCTTCGACAGGATGGTGGCCGAGCGCATCGCCGCGATCACGGGTCTCGCCTTCACCACCGCGCCCAACAAGTTCGAGGCGCTGGCCGCGCATGACGCGATGGTGTTCGCGCACGGCGCGATCAACACGGTCGCGGCTTCGCTGTTCAAGATCGCCAACGACATCCGGTTTCTCGGGAGCGGCCCGCGCTCGGGCCTTGGCGAGCTGTCGCTTCCGGAGAACGAGCCCGGTTCCTCGATCATGCCGGGCAAGGTGAACCCCACGCAGTGCGAGGCGGTGACGCAGGTCTGCACGCGCATCTTCGGCAATCACGCGACGGTGACATTCGCGGGCTCGCAGGGTCATTTCGAACTGAATGTCTACAATCCGGTGATGGCGTACAGCTTCCTGCAGAGCGTGCGGCTGATGGCCGATTGCGCGAAGAGCTTCACCGAGCATTGCATCGTCGGCATCGAGCCGCGCCGCGACAACATCAAGGCGGGGCTCGAACGCTCGCTGATGCTGGTGACGGCGCTCGCGCCCAAGATCGGCTATGACGCGGCGGCGAAGATCGCCAAGGCCGCGCACAAGAACGGTACGACGCTCAAGGAAGAAGCGCTCAAGACCGGGCTTGTCACTGCGGCGGAATTCGACGCCATCGTGCGCCCGGAAGACATGATCGGACCGAAGTAATTCGATCTGAAAAGTCCTCATCCTGAAACTGTCGAAGGATGAGCCTGTCGAAGGATGAGCCTGTCGACCCATGCGCCGAGAGGCGTCATGCATCTTCGTAATTGCCATCATGTCGTCCGGTCATGGAACATCGCGCCGGCATGAAAGCGTCGTAAACGGCGGAGCGGCGACAATTACCGGCTCCGCGCCAACCCAAATTCGACCCGATCGTTCACCGCGCCTGGCGGTGTGAATTCCGCCGCAAGAAGCGGAATGCAGGCTCGTCACACCCTTCCTATCTCAACCGTCTCGAAGTCGAGGAGACGCCGATGACGCCGAGCGCGAATCTCACGATGGGACGGACGGAATGGATTCTCCTGGTTGCGCTTTCCGCGATCTGGGGCGCCTCATTTTTCTTCTACAAGGTGCTGGTCGGCGAGCTTCCGCCGTTCACCATCGTCCTTGGCCGCGCCGCGCTCGCCGCGATCCTGCTCAACGTCCTGCTCGTCGCGCGCGGCCAAAGACTGCCCACTGACGCCGGGCTGTGGAGTCAGTTCTTCGTCATCGGCGTGTTGAACAACGTCCTGCCCTTTTCGCTGATCGTGCTGGGCGAAACGCGCATCTCGAGCGGGCTCGCCTCGATCCTGAACGCGACGACGCCGATCTTTGCGCTGATCGCCGCGCATTTCCTTACCGCCAACGAGAAGCTCAACTGGGGCAAGGCGCTGGGCGTCGTCCTCGGCCTGGTCGGGGTGGCGATTCTGCTCGGCCCCAAGGCGCTGGGCCATTCCGGCGGGTCCGATATCGCGGGCGAAGCCTTCTGCCTGGCTGCGGCGGTCTCCTATGCCTTCGCCGGAATCTACGGCCGCCGCTTTCGCGCCTCCTCGCCGCTCGTGGTGGCGACCGGCCAGTTGACGGCAAGCGCTCTGTTGCTCGCGCCTCTGGCCGCGATCGAAGCGCCCTGGAGGCTGCCCGGTCCGAGCATCGCGGCGACAAGCGCCTTGATCGCGCTCGCCGTCCTCTGCACGGCGCTCGCCTATCTGATCTATTTCCGGATCCTCGCCAGGGCGGGCGCGACCAATATCCTTCTTGTGACGCTTCTGGCGCCGGTCAGCGCCGTGCTTCTGGGCGCGCTGTTCCTGCATGAGGACATCGGCCCGCGCGCCATCGCCGGCATGGCGGTCATTGCGCTTGGGCTTGCCGCCATTGACGG
>DASZRM010000224.1:0-2361 GCA_035549135.1 Rhizomicrobium sp.
GAGAAGGAGCTCGACTATCACCACGGCGCGTGGAATCTCGGCGTCGATTTCGCGGCGGTGAGCCAGGCGGTGCTGGATTCGATCAAGGCGGGCAAGGTGCCCCCGCCATCGGTCGGCTACATCAAGGCCTGGGACCCGGTCGCCCAGAAGGAGGTCTGGCAGGTTTCGATGGGCGGAGCGTGGAACTCCGGGATGCTCTCCACGGCGGGCGGCCTCGTTTTCGGCGGCGACGCCTACGGCCAGTTCAGCGCTTACGACGCGCGCACCGGCAAGCAGCTCTGGTCGATCGATCTGAAGACCGGAATTTTGGCCCCCGCGATGAGCTACGAAATCGATGGCGTCCAATATGTGGCCGTGCTTGCCGGCTGGGGCGGCGCAGGCGGACTGTCGGCGTTTCGCGATCCGAATACAGCGCTGTCGAAGTACCGCACCAATCAGGGCCGGTTGTTCGTGTTCAAGCTGGGCGGACGACAGCAGGTCGCCGCGCTGGCGCCCGAAGGCGTTCCGCTGGAGGAGCCGCCGCCGCAGACGGCGGACGCGGCGACGGTCGCCAAGGGCTTCACCCTCTATCACCGCACCTGCCTGGTCTGCCACGGTTTCTTCGCGCAGTCCGAAGGCGAAGTGCCCGACCTGCGCCTGATGCAGCCTGGGGTATGGAATTCCTTCGACACGGTGGTGCTGGGCGGGGCGCTGGAGGCCAATGGCATGGCGTCGTTCCACGACGTCGTGTCCAAGCAGGACGCCGCGGCGATCAAGGCGTATATTCTCGATCAGGCGCATCTTGCGTGGGATCAGGGGCATCCGCAGGAAAAGGGAGCTTCGCGCAATCCTGCGCATTGATCGGGGGGCGTCATGGGCAGAGGCATTGCGGCGCCGCTGTGGCTGGCGGTTGTTGTGGCGCTTGCCACGGCGGCGCGCGGCGATGGCGCGCAGCCGGCGGGCAACGTTGCGCCCGACCCTTGGAGCCGCGATCGGGCCATGATCGAGAATCTCGCAAGGGAAATCTCACAGGATGGGATCATGGCGGTGGCGCCGCACGCAGCCGAACTCGAGGCGGCGCTTGCAGGCGCAAAACAGTCGATCGCGCTCGCGGATTCACGCAACATCTATCTTGCCAGCGGCGCGACGGATACCCTGGCGCAAATGGCGCTCGCGATGAGCAAGGGAAAGAGCGCCACGGCCGTTCCCGATCCTTACGCCTTAATCGCCATGGATCTCGGCGTCTATTACGACGAGGTGAAGCGGCCAGAGGACGCCTTGCGGGTTCTCGATCTCGGTCTGGCGCTGGCGTCCGACCTCAGCGACATGCGTACACCCCTCACCATCGAACGCGGCGCGGCGTTAATGGGGCTCAAGCGTTGGGACGAAGTGGTCGCGAACGAGGACGCCGGGCTGAAGCTCGCGGTGATCGAAATTCCGGCCAAGGCCACGCTCTATCGCGGGCGCGGCTATGCGCTGACCGAGCTCAATCGCCTGGACGAAGCCGAAGACGCCTATAAGGAATCTCTCAATCTGGAGCCGGGCAACGAACTTGCGACGCATGAGCTGGCCTACATTCATGGGCTGAAGCTGGGCGCCCCGCGCGCTCCGGGCGGTCTCAAGCCTCTCGCCCCGCCGGCAGAGGGTCGCCAGCCGCAAGAAACGCCCGCGCCGTCGACTGACAGGCCCGACCGGACGCTCTGAGCGTTGGGATCCCGGCCTTGAAAGGCGCGGACAAATTCTCGGTTCCGGGCCCGCGCGGCCCCCGCCCGACCATGTGGAATCTCGAAGATATCGCTTGACGAATCCGGCGTCCCGTCCGATTGGCCTTGCCGCGCCGCCGCATGCACCATATGGAAACCGCCCGTTATGAGCGACCCGGCCCATGAGCACGTCCAAACCCCAGCGCCCGAAGGCGCGGCTTCCCCGCGGCTTTCGTGACCGCGGCGCCGCCGAGATCGCGGCGGAGCGCAAGGCGCTCGATGTCATCCGCAAGGTCTACCAGTCCTACGGCTTCGAGCCGCTGGAGACGCCGGCGTTCGAATTCACCGACGCGCTCGGAAAATTCCTTCCCGATATCGACCGCCCGAATGAGGGGGTGTTCTCCCTGCGCGACGACGACGATCAATGGCTATCGCTGCGCTACGACCTGACGGCGCCGCTGGCGCGCTATGTTGCGGAGAATTTCCAGACACTGCCCAAGCCCTTCCGCCGCTATCAGGTGGGGCAGGTCTGGCGCAACGAGAAGCCGGGCCCCGGGCGCTTTCGCGAATTCACCCAGTTCGACGCCGACACGGTGGGCTCGAATTCCCCCGCCGCAGACGCCGAGCTTCTGATGATGGTCTGCGACGCGCTCGAAGCGGTCGGCCTAAAGCGCGGCGA
>DASZRM010000225.1:0-6408 GCA_035549135.1 Rhizomicrobium sp.
TTCGCCCTGGCCGCAAGCCGGCCCGCATAAGGGCTATCGGCCGGCACGATCGCGGAACCTCCGGCCGCAACGCCCTCGAAGATCTCGGACTTGGCGTCGGCGATGGCTTCACAGCTTCCGAAGAATTCGAGGTGCGCCGGCGCGATGGCGGTGACGAGCGCCACATGCGGCTGCACAAACCCGACCAGCGAGCGAATTTCGCCGAAATGGTTCATGCCGATCTCGAACGCCGCATAGCGCGATTCCCTAGGCGTCGCGGCTAGGCTGAGCGGAACGCCCCAGTGATTGTTGTGCGAGGCCGCCGAGACGTGCGTGGGGCCGAGCGCGCCAAGCGCGAGCCTCAGCATCTCCTTGGTAGTGGTCTTGCCGGCGCTGCCTGTGACGGCGATGACGCGCGCGTCGCTGCGGGCCCTGGCGGCGCGGGCAAGATCTTCGAGGCCTCGCTGCGTATCTGCAACGACGAGCAGGGGGCGGTTTTCGGGAACGCCGGAAGGCCTGCGCGCGACCAGCGCCGCGGCGGCTCCGGCCTGAAACGCGGCGCTAACGAAATCATGGCCGTCGTGGCGTTCGCCCCTGAGCGCGACGAAGAGATCGCCTGTTTTCAGGCTTCGTGTGTCGATCGAGAGCCCCTTGGCCTCGAAGCTACTGCTCGCCGTCCCGAGGCTCGCAGCCTCGGCCTCCTTGCTTGTCCATAGCGCGCTCATGCGCGTGCTCCGCCAAGCGCGACTGCGGCCTCGATCGCGACGGCGCGATCGGAAAACGGCCGGACCTCATCCATAACGATCTGACCCGACTCATGGCCTTTGCCGGCGATGACGAGCGCGTCGCCGGAACCTAGCGCGCCGATGGCGGCGGCGATGGCCTCGGCCCGATCGGGAATTTCGCGTGCGCCTGGACAGCACGTCAGGATTTCCCTGCGGATTAACGAGGCGTCCTCGCTGCGCGGATTATCGTCGGTCACAACAATGCGGTCCGCGAACTTGGCGGCGACTGCGCCCATCAGCGGACGCTTTCCCTTATCCCGATCCCCGCCGCAGCCGAATACCAGATGGAGTCGTCCCAGCGCATGCGGGCGCAACGCCGAAAGAACGGTTTCGAGGGCGTCCGGCGTATGGGCGTAGTCGACATAGATGGGCGCGCCGGCCGCCGAACGGGCGACGCGTTCGAGACGCCCCGGCGCGCCGCCAAGCCGCTCGAGCCCTGCAAAGACGGTCCCGGGATCGTCGCCCAGCGCGATGGCCAGCGCAGCGGCGACGAGCGCGTTCGAAGCTTGAAATGCGCCGGCGAGGGGAAGCGCGATGCGCCACGCCCGCCCCTCGAACGCAACGGAGAGGGTCTGGCACTCGGCCCGCGCCGCGCAATCGAGGAGCTTCAGCCCGTCGCCCTTTGTCCCAACCGTGAGCGTTCTCAGGCCCCGTTCGCGCGCCGCCGCCAGAAACCGCTCGGCATAGGCGGCGTCGGCGTTGATCGCCGCTGCGCCGCCGGATCGGACGACTTCGCGGAACAGGCGCAGCTTCGAGGCCAGATAATGTTCGAAGGTCGGATGGTAATCGAGATGGTCGCGCGTGATGTTTGTGAAGGCGGCTGCGGCGATATCGACGCCGTCGAGGCGATATTGATCGAGACCGTGGCTGGAGGCTTCGATGGCCAGACGCTCGACGCCCTCGGACTGCAGATCGGCTAGGAGCCGGTGCAACTCGATCGGATCGGGCGTGGTCTGCCGCAGGCTTCTTTCTTCTCGCGCCGTGACGACGCCGATTGTTCCGAGACTGGCCGCTTCATGGCCTGCCGCCCGCCAGATCTGGCGCAGAAAGACGCTCACCGAGGTCTTGCCGTTCGTGCCGGTCACCGCCGCGACCGTCTCGGGCTGAGCGGCGAAAAACGCGGACGCGCGACGGGCGAGCGCAAGCCGCGGATTATCTTCGGCTATGAAGCGCACGCCGAGCGCACGAACCTTCGCGCCGAGCTCCGGACGGCCAAGCACGGCGGACGCGCCGCGCCGGACCGCATCCTCGACGAAATCCGCCCCGTCGGCGCGCACGCCCGGCAGAGCCGCAAAAAGATAACCGGGCCCCACCTCGCGGCTGTCGGCCGCCAGGCCCGCAAATTCCCTTGACGCCTTCATGGCGTTCCGTCCCACCTTCGCGGCGTCGAGAGTGGACTCCAATTCTGGCGCCATTATGTGTTGCTCCGCGCCGCAACCGCGACCGGGAGTTTCTGCGGAACGCCCAGAATGGGGGCGATCCGCGAGATCACCCGCCCCGCGAGCGGCGCCGCCGTATAGCCCGCGAGCGCGAATCCGAACGTCGCCTTGGTGCCGTGCGGTTCGTCCAGCATGACGAAGACAAGGTATTGCGGATCGTCGATGGGAAACGCGGCGCAGAACGAGGTCACCAGTTTGTGCTCGTAGCCATGTTTGCCGGCCTTTTGCGCCGAGCCGGTCTTGCCGCCAACGTCGTAGCCTGGCGCATCCGCCTTCTTACCGGTTCCATTGGTCACAACATAGCGCAGCAATTCGCGCATCTTGAGGCTCGTTTCCGGCGAAATGACCTGCTCGCCGCGGGCATCTTCGGGATGCTTGAGAAAGGTGGGATGAATGCGCCGTCCGCCGTTTACGACGGCGGCCGCAGCGGCGGCGAAGGAGAGCGGGGTGACTGCGACGCCGTGGCCGAAGCCGATGGTCGCCGTTTCGATCTGGCCCCAATGGCTCGGGTAGAGCGGGCGACGGGACTCCGGCAATTCCGTGCGCAGCGGCGAAAGCAGGCCGAGGCGCGTCAGGAATTGCCGCTGACGCGCGGGACCGGACCGCAGCACAATCTGCGCGGTGCCGATATTGGAGGACAGCGCCAGCACGTCGCGCGCCGCGAGCGTCGCCGGCATGCGTTCGGCCTCGTGGATCGCATATCTGCCGATCGTGAGCGAGTTGCCAATCGGGAGGACTTCGTCCGGCCGCACGGTGTGGTCTTCCGTGGCCATCGCGAAGGAGAATATCTTGAAGACCGAGCCGAGCTCGTAGACGTCCTGGCCGATGATGTCGCGCGTCGTGTCGTCGTTTTCGAGCGCGCGCGTATTGGGATCGAAGTCGGGAAGCGAGACCATGCCGAGCACTTCGCCGGTGCGCACGTTGAGCACGAGCCCACCGGCGGCGCGGGCGCGAAATTCCTCTCTGCTCGCCTCGATTTCGCTATCCAAGATGTATTGCACCCGCATGTCGAGCGAGAGCTGGACGGCCTCACCAGGATGGCCGCCGCGCAGCCGCTCGTTAAGTCCCATTTCGAGGCCGGAGACGCCCTGGTCCTCTCCATGGGCGTCGGGACTGGTGACGCCCAGGACCTGCGCCGTCGCGCGCCCGTCGGGATAGTAGCGCTTGGCGGTCGGCTGAAAATCGAGCCCGGGCAGGCCAAGCCGCAGCACGCGATCTTGTTCGTCCGGCGTCAGCTGGCGCGCCACCAGGACATAGGGGCGCTTGCCTGCGAAAATTTCCGCAAGGCGCCGCTGGTCCGCCCCGGTCGCCGTAGCAAGGTCGCGGGCGGCCTGGCGCTTGTCCCAAAAGGCGTGCGGACGCGCATAGAGATCGGCAACCGGAATGTCGCGCGCCAGAAGCTCGCCGTTTCGATCCACCAGGTCGGCGCGCGAGTTTTCGAGAACCTCGTGCGCGGATCGCTCCCCCGCGCCGCGCAGCAGCGTCACGTCGACGAGACGCGCCAGAACCAGGGCGAACGCCGCCACGCACATCACGGCGCCGATGACGATGCGCCTTTGATAGAGGGCGGCGTTTTCGCTCATGTCATTGTGTTCCGTCGCGCACGGAGATCTGTTGCAGCTTCGGCGTGGACGCAGGCTCGGTTGCGCTCGCCCTGCGGATCGGCGAAGGCGTGAGCGGCGCCTCATCGCCGCGACGAGGCAGAAGCTCGAGGGAGGACAACTGCGCCGTCGCGGTGTTGTCGAGGCCGAACTTGGCCGCTGCGAGCTCGGCCACGCGGCCAGGTCCGGCAACGTGCTCCCACTCGGTCTCGAGTACGCTAATGGCGGCGCGTTCGTCCGCGATCTGGCGATTGACGCTGTTGAGCTCGATATTGGCGAGCCGCGCGCGTTCAGAAACGTGATAGAGCCCGAGGATCGACAGGCCCATCAGGGCGATGCAGAAGAAATTGAGAATGCGGATCATCGAAGTCTGCTCCTAGGCCGCCGGACGAATGCGCTCGGCCGCGCGCAAACGCGCCGAGCGCGAACGAGGATTGCGCTCGATTTCGGCCGCGTCCGGCGAACGCGGTCGGGAATAGAGAAGCCGATAAGACGCGCCGGGGCGCCGCGACTCGGGCGCATGACGCGAGCCGCGAGACGCGGTTGCGACGCGCGCCGCAAGGAACCGCTTGACGATCCGGTCCTCCAGCGAATGAAACGAGACGACGGCGAGGCGGCCTTTGTCGGCGAGCGCCCGCGTAGCCGCTTCGAGGCCGCGCTCGAGCTCGCCTAGTTCGTCGTTCACATGGATGCGCAGCGCCTGGAAGGTGCGCGTCGCCGGATGGATTGGAAGTCTCCTCGCTGCGGGTCCCAGAGCTTCGGCGACGATCGTGGCAAGCTGACCAGTGCGCGTGACCGGGCGAGCGGCGACGATGGCCCTGGCGATGGCGCGGGCGCGCCGCTCCTCGCCGTAACGCGCGATGACCTGCGCGAGGGTCTTCTCGTCGGCGGCGTTGACGAAATCGGCCGCGGTGGCGCCTTCGCGGCTCATGCGCATGTCGAGCGGACCGTCGGCGCGAAAGGAAAAACCGCGCTCCGCTTGGTCGAACTGGAAGGAGGAGACGCCGAGATCAAGCACCACTCCGTCGCTCAGCCCTGCGGCGATCTCGTCCATGCGGGAGAACTCGCCATGCGCCAGCGTCAGTCGTCCGCCAAAATGCGCGACCAAGGCCTGTCCGCGCGCGATGGCGTCGGGATCGCGATCGATGCCGAGCACACGGCAGTCCGCGGTTTCGAGGATTGCGCGCGAATAGCCGCCGCCGCCGAACGTGCCGTCGATGTAATGGGCGCCGTCGCGCGGCGCGAGCGCCTCGATCGTTTCGCGGAGCATTACGGGCTCATGTTCGCTCATGAGACGCTCCGCCCGTTCAGAAGATCGACAGCCTGCTTCAGTCGCTCCGCTTCGACGACGCGATAACGCTCGCTGTCCCAGATCTGAAATTTGCGGTCGAGGCCGACGAAGGTGACGCGATCCTTCAATCCCGCATAGGCGATCATCTCGTCGGGCAGGCGCACGCGGCCGTTCTCGTCGCGCGGCAGGTTGACCGTCCGCGCCAGGATCGCGGTCGCGCGCACGTCGTGCTCGCGCGAGAAGAAGGGATCGAGCGAGGCCTGCATCTGGCGGACGTGACGGATCGCCTCTTCGCCGAAACCGTCGAGCGCCGGCTCGTGATAACACGGACAGACAAGAACCCCGGGGGTTTCCTGCGCGGCCAGGACGTCGCGAAACGGCGCCGGTATGCACACCCGCCCTTTCGCGTCGAGCGTGCCGGTCATCGTATACATGAACGATGCGGCGGCCATGACTATCGGGAATCCCCCCTGCCTTCGCGCCCCGGCGCCGCCGTGGGGCCTCTGGAGGACCAGGGGCTAAGGACCCGCTTTCGGGGGCTATGGGATGCTATGGGACAGTATGGGCGGAAGCACTCGGAAGGTCAATCGGAAAACTCCAGTGAAATTAGAGACTTGCGATCCACATCTTGAACGGCCGAGTCTAGGCTTAGTAAAATCAAGAACAAATCGAAAACTCGCAAATCATGGGGAAAGATTGGTAAACAAAGACTTAATGTCGGATCGTCCGTGTGTTCTTACTGTGTTCTTTCCGGCGAACTCCCTCGCTAACTTCCAGAAGACCAAAAACTCTTAGAATCGCGGCAGGTTGGCGAAGGGAAGCTTGCCGCCCTTCACATGCATGTGGCCGCCCTCGACGCAGGCTGAAAGCGTCGGAAAGACTTTGCCGGGATTGAGCAGACCCGCGCCGTCGAACGCGCATTTGAGGCGCTGCTGCTGCGCGAGATCTGCATCTGTGAACATTTCACCCATCAGGTCGCGCTTCTCCACGCCAACGCCGTGCTCGCCGGTGAGTACGCCGCCGACTTCTACGCAAAGCTTGAGGATTTCGGCGCCGAATTTTTCTGCGCGCGCGAGCTCGCCCTCTTTCATCACGTCGAAAATGATGAGCGGATGCAGATTGCCGTCGCCAGCGTGGAAGACGTTGCAGAAACCGAGTCCGTATTCCTCGGCCATCGCGCTCATGCGCGCGAGCACCTCAGGCAACCGCTTGCGCGGAATCGTGCCATCCATGCAGAGCATGTCCGGCGCGAGCCGCCCCATCGCGGGAAACGCGGCCTTGCGTCCTGCCCACAGGCGTGCGCGTTCGTCTTC
>DASZRM010000226.1:0-1874 GCA_035549135.1 Rhizomicrobium sp.
GATGTCGTCGCAGCCGACGTCTGCGGTCGATTGCGACGGGCCGAGATTGCGCTGCCAGAGGATGTCGTAGGTCTGCGCGTCATAGGCGTAGATCGTGTTGTGGCCGGTGGCGACGATGAGCACGTTGTGCGTTGTGGAGTCGGGCATGGTGAAATTGGACACCATCAGCGGCTCGGCCATCACATTGCCGTCTACATTGAGCGTGGTCAGCTGGCCGAAGCTCGCGGAGCCGACCGTCGACGGGGTGAGGTCGGTCTCGCTCTGGTTCCATCCGGTCGGATAGTTGTCGTTGTGGTAGCGCAGCACATCGACTGGCGAGCCGGCATAGCGGCGCTTCAGACCCAACGCAGCTTTCGGATGAAGTCCCTTGTCGGGAATGGGCGCAAGGCCGCCGTCATGGGCGCGAGACGGCCGCAGGTGCGCGGCCCTGTGCTGCGGCGCGCCGTTGCGCGCATGGCTGTCGGGTGGGAGGGGATAGTGCAATCTTGCGACCGCGCCGCTTCCAAGAGCGGCCCCGAGCGCGATTGACGCGACCAGCCACGGCAAAATCCGTCGATGGGATGACATGAGCGTCTCCACTCGAACGCGCGGAACGTTCAAAGTCCCAGGGCCTGCCGGCGAAGGGCCGGCGGCGCAGCGGGCCGATCGCCGTCCGTCAGTCCGTCAGTCCATAGACGGCCACCGTCTGATAGGCGCCCACATAGACGCGGCCATTGGCGACCAGCGGCGTCAGATAGGACCCGTTTCCGTTCGACCAGCTGCCCGCCACTTGGCGGAAGAGCGGGTTGCCCAAAGTCTGCGCATTGTAGGCGGCAAGCTCCTCATAGCCAGGTCCCCGCTCGATCGCCCACACCACGGCCGTGCCCGGATTGGATCCGTTCGACGAAACGACGGGGAAGGAACCCCCGAACCCCGCGAAATCGCTGCTGGTGGCCACCTGCGTCAAGCCCGGCGTTCCTGTGGTCGCCACGCTGTAGGCGCGAAGCTGATCGTAGCTGCCCTGATAGAAGACCACGCCTCCGCTCGATCCAGAATAATAGGCCGGTCCACACCAGCAGGGATCGATCTGGAACTTCTGAAGCGCCTGGTATCCGTTCTTGCCCTCAAGACCGTTAAGATTGTCGATATCGAGAAGATACATCGTCGCGGACTTGCCCATGGCGACCAGGCTGGCGGGCGTGGTCTGACCGCCGGCGACCGGAATAAGCATTGCGCCGCCCGAGCCGAAATCGTTGTCCTCGTCGTTCAGCGTCTGCCATTCGCTCGGAGTGAAAGTGCCCAGCGGCTTCTTGCCGAAGCTTGGACTTAATTTGAGAACGCTCTCGCCATAGCCCTTCTGGCCGTGGCCGAGATCGTAATTGCCGTTGCCGGTGACGGCGTAGACATTGCCGTCAGGGTCGATCGCGACCGAATAGCCGCTCATCCAGACGCTCGACAGCTCGTAGCTCGCGGAGGCCCTGATGGTATTGAATTTGGCGGTGAGCTTGAGCGTGGAGGCGTCGTAGCGCAGCACCCAGCCCGAGATTCCGCCTGCATTGTTGTCGCAATGCGAACCGATGCCCATGTAGATCGAGCCATTGTTGTAAACGAGCGCGGAACGGCTCCACTGGTTCTGCGGATCGAAATGGATCTTGCCGCCGGTTGTCAGCTTTCCCGTCGGCGCGATTTCCCGCGGCTTTCGGATGTCATTGCCCGTGCCGAGATCGATGGCGTGAAGCTGGGTGTGGAAGGAAAAGGGCGCCGGCTCGGTGGCGGCGACGACATAGAGCGTGGCGGCGTTCGAGGCCGTGCGAACGATCACCGGCGTCGATGAAATGCCGTATTCCGGCTTGATGTCGTCGCAGCCGACGTCTGCGGTCGATTGCGACGGGCCG
>DASZRM010000227.1:0-1513 GCA_035549135.1 Rhizomicrobium sp.
CGCGAGGCGTTCCTGAAGATGTGGCCTATCGGAAAATTTCCGGTGCTCAGGGACGAATCCCGCGACTGGCTCGTGCCCGAATCTTCGATCATCGTCGAATATCTGGATGGGCGCTTTCCGGACCGGGCGAGGCTCATTCCGTCCGATCCGGACCTTGCGCGCCAGACGCGCATGCGCGACCGCTTCTTCGATCTTTATGTGCAGGAGCCGATGCAAAAGATCGTCGGCGACCGCATCCGCCCGGAGGGAATGAAGGACCCTTTCGGCGTCGAAGAGGCGCGGGCGAGGCTGAAGACCGCGCTCGGCATGATCGAGGGAGCCGTCGGCGAGCGCTGGATCATGGGCGATGCGTTCACCATGGCCGATTGCGCCGCGTTGCCCGCGCTCCACTACGCCGACCGCGTGATGCCGCTCAAGGACGGCTTCGGGCGCACCCGCGCCTATCTCGAACGCCTAAGGGCGCGTCCCTCCGCAGCTCGCACGCTGAAAGAGGCCGAACCCTATTTTCATCTGTTTCCCGAGGAGAAGGCGCGATGATTGCGGCCCATGGCGCCTTCACCATCCGGCGCGAATATCCGGCGTCCGTCGCGGCGGTGTTCCGCGCCTTCTCCGACATCGAGGCGAAAGCGCGCTGGTTCGCGCCGCCGGTCGACTGCACGAACCTTATCCGCGAGCAAGATTTCCGGGTCGGCGGGCGCGAACGCCTGAGCGCGACCTGGCCCGGCGGGCGGGTCAGCGATTTCCGCGCCGAGTACCGCGACATCGTGGAGAACCGGCGCATCGTCTATGTCTACGATCTGTATATCGACGGCCGGAAAATCTCCGTCTCGCTCGCCACCGTCACCTTCGAAAGCGTCGGCGCGGGAACGAAGCTCACCGTCACGGAGCAGGGCGCCTTTCTCGACGGCTATGAGGACGGCGGCGCGCGCGAGCGCGGCACGAACGATCTTCTCGACGCGCTCGGCCGCTCGCTGAACGCCTGACATCATCGCCGTCCGAGAGAGCCGCAGCGCCTGCTTAAAGGCCTTGCGCGACGGCGGCCCGCGCAGGCGCATCCGCCGCGGGGGTGCAAGGCCGTTCCGGCGTAAATCCTTCGTTTTCCAGGACCGCCGCGCCCGGCGTTCGTCTTAAATCTTTATACTCTATTGACTCAGTATAGTATATCTGTGAGCTATATGCGCCGGACGCCGAACCGGCTGCAAAGGAGGGGACACATGCATTCGACCAGACCGCTTGCGCTGCTGGCGCTCGCCGCGGCCTTTGAGCTTGCCTCGCCGGCGAGAGCCGATTCGGCGGCCGACGCCGCGCGACTCGACAAGCTTCAGCAAGACATTCAAAACCTCGAGGCGCAGGTGCAGGACCTCAAGCGCGCCGCCGCCGATCAGTACGCCGACATGCGCAGCGAGCAGGCCTCCGCCGTCAAGCTGTCGCTCGCCAACGGACGGCCCACGCTCTCGACCGCGGACGGCGATTTCACCTTCTCATTGCGGTCTCTCGTCCAGTTCGACAGCGC
>DASZRM010000228.1:0-23469 GCA_035549135.1 Rhizomicrobium sp.
GATCGTCTCGCCTTGCGCCTTCATCCATTCCAGCACCTTCGCCGTGCCGTTGATCGACGGACCTTCCTCGTCGCCGGTGATGAGAAGGCTGATCGAGCCGTTGAGCATGCGGCCGGGCAGGTAGCGCGACACGGCGTTCACGAACGCCGCGATGCTGGACTTCATGTCGGCGGCGCCGCGCCCGAACAACGTGTCGCCCCGGATCTCCGCCTCGAACGGGCCGTAGCGCCAGAGCGAAACATCGCCCGGCGGCACGACGTCGGTGTGGCCGGCATAGCAGAAATTGGGCGCGCCGTTTCCGATCCTCGCGTAGAGATTGTCGACCTCCTCGAATTTGAGCCGGTGACAGGTAAAGCCGAGCGCCGAAAGCGCGCGCTCCAATATATCGAGCGCGCCCGCATCCGCCGGCGTTACGGACGGGCAGCGGATCAGGGACTGGGAGAGGGCGACGGGATCGATAGCGGACATGGGTGGGATTAACGCACTCTGCGCGGCGCTGGACAACTCGGCTCGATCCTAGTCCCGCAGCAGATCATTGATCGACGTCTTCGCCCGGGTGCGCGCGTCGACGCGCTTGACGATGATCGCGCAGGCGAGCGCAGGCCGGCCGGGGGCTGACGGCAGGCTCCCGGCCACCACCACCGACCAGGGCGGAACGCGGCCCTGCGTTATCTGGCCGGTCTGCCGATCCACGATCTTGGTCGAGGCGGTCAGGAATACGCCGGTCGACAGCACCGAGCCCTCGCCGACGATGACGCCCTCCGCCACTTCGCTGCGCGCGCCGATGAAGCAGTTGTCCTCGACAATCGTGGGAGAGGCCCGAAGCGGCTCCAGCACCCCGCCGATGCCGACGCCTCCGGACAAATGACAATTGGCGCCAATCTGCGCGCAGGAGCCGACCGTCGACCAGGTGTCCACCATAGTATTCTCGCCGACATAGGCGCCGACATTGACGAAGCAGGGCATCAGCACCGCGCCGCGGCCGATATGCGCCGATCTGCGCACGATCGATCCCGGCACGGCGCGGAATCCGGCGGCGCGGAAATCGCCTTCTCCCCAGCCGGAGAATTTCAAATCGACCTTGTCCCACCAATTTCCCGGGCGGGCTTCGATCAGCTTCATGTCGTTGAGACGGAATGAGAGCAGAACGGCTTTCTTCAGCCACTGATGGACCACCCACTCGTCTCCGACCTTCTCGGCCACTCGCGCCCGTCCCGCATCGAGATCGGAGAGCGCCTGCTCGACGGCCTCGCGCGCCCGGCTTTTGGCCGAGCCGTCAAGCGCGTCGCGCCGCTCCCAGGCGCTGTCGATGATGTCGGCGAGACTCATGGTTCAGATTCTGATCGCGACGAGAAATTGCGCAAGGTTGCGGGCGACGAAATCGACGTGGGCGGCGTCGGGAAACGGCGTGGCTTCGCGCGACAGGCTTTCAGGGCCGGGGTCTATCCATACTGTGGTCATGCCGAGGGCGCGCGCAGGCTCGAGATTGCGGGCGACGTCGTCGAACATCGCCGCGCGTTTGGGATCGATGCCCGCCGAGGCGATCGCCGCCCTGTAGGCTGCCGGCTCCGGCTTGGGCGCGAAGTCGCTGGCGCGGATGTCCCACAGACCGTCGATCGCCCGGTCGAGGTCGATCCGCTTCAGCACCCGGCGCGCATAGCGTTCACAGCCATTGGTGAAGACAAAGCGGCGCCCGGGGAGACGTTCAATCGCCTCGTTGAGGACCGGGTCCGGCTCAAGCGGCGAGAGGTCGACGTCGTGGACGAATTCCAGAAAAGCTTCGGGATCGATTCGATGGCGAAGCATCAAGCCGTTCAACGTCGAGCCATACTCCCTGTAATAGTCCCTCCTGATTTTCGCGGCGCGGTCGGTCGTCTCGTCGAGGAGATCCGCGATGAACAGCGTCATGCGCGTCTCGACCTGGGCGAATAGTCCCGTATCCGCGCGGTAGAGCGTGTTGTCGAGATCGAATATCCATGACTCGACATGCCGGAAATCCGGCGCGAACGCAGACGGCTCGAACGCGGTGGCGCGCATGCGGCCGAACATGCGGGAAGGAATTGGCCTGCGCAAGCGCCGTTAATCGCTCCTTAAGCAAGCCGGGAATTAAGCGCAGGTTAAAGCCCTGCCCCCGAAAATTCTCCGCCATCAGGGCGATTGGCATGGCGAAAGGCGAAGCGAAGTTCGACAAGCCGGAAGTGCTGGAGCTGCTCGAGCTTCGGGCCCGCGCCGCGCAGCACGAATTGGCGTCGCGCACGGACGCCGGCGACGACGTGTTGGCCTATCTTGCCCGCGAAGGCGCGCCGGCGACGCGCCGGGCCGTCGCCGCCAATCTCGCGGCGCCCCCGCACGCCAACCGTCATCTGGCCGAAGACGAGGACGATGACGTCCGCGCCGAACTTGCGCGGAAGATCGCCCGGCTCATGCCGGGCCTGTCGGCGCGCGAAGCCGATCACATCCGGGACTTGACTGTCGAGACTTTGGAGCGGCTGGCGGCAGACCAGGTCGTCCGCGTGCGCGCCATCCTCGCCGAAGAGATCAAGCGCCTCGATTGCGTTCCCCCCCATGTCGTCAAGGCGCTAGCCAGAGACATAGAAGAGACGGTTTGCGTTCCGATCCTCGAATATTCGCCGCTGCTTTCCGACGCGGACCTCATCGAGATCATTGCGGAAGGCAAGGTGCATTCCGTCCTGTCGGCGGTCGCGCGCCGAAGGCCGCTCAGCGCCAGCGTTTCCGACGCGGTCGTCTCATCGCTCGACATACCGGCAGTGGCCGCGCTGCTGGCCAACCCGGATGCCGCGATTCGCGAGCGCACGCTAGACGCCATCATCGAGCAGGCCGAACGCATCAGCGTCTGGCAGAATGCGCTCTGCGTTCGCGCCGATCTGTCCAAGCGCGCGATCCGCCGCCTCGCCTCCTTTGTCGGCGTTGAGCTCATCGAGCGCCTGGCTTCGCGCCATGGCCTCGACGACGACACCAAGGCCCACCTCGGTCGTCAGCTGCGCGCGCGCTGCGACGAAAACGACATCCAGCCTTCCTCCGGCCAGAGCGCCGCTCTCGAAGAGGTTGACGCGGCGGCGAGCGAAGGCCGGCTCGACGACGCCTTCCTCGATGCGGCCGCGCAATCGGGCAAGCGCGAAGTCGTGATCCTGGCGCTGGCTAGGCTCGCCAGGATTTCAGACACCCTGGTGCGGCGAATTCTGATGACGCGGTCCGCCAAGCCGATAACCGCGCTCGTTTGGCGCGCGGGACTGTCCATGCGCTCAGCCTTCAAGATTCAGCGTCACGTCATGAAATTGCCCGCGGACGAGCTTCTTCCGGCGCGGGACGGAACGCGCTTTCCGATGACTGAAGACGAGATGCGCTGGCATTTGGGCTATTTCGGCGCTCCCGACTGATCGCGAGCGGCGAGGCCGGCTTCGGTCACATGCGCCGTGTAGCCCGCCAGGCCCCTGACCTTCGTCTCCGCGAAACCGGCCTCGTTGAGGCCGCGCTTCCTGCAGTCTTTGCGCCCCTCTATTTCGAATTCGACGTTGGTGACGCAAAAGCGCTGCGGCCCATAGACGATCGGCACGCCTCCCGGGGTCTGAGCGAGAATGTCGACGACGTCGGCGGAGAGCGGATCGCCGATCGCCTTGGCGCAGCCGCCCGCCGCGATCTTCCACCAGCCGCGGGATATCCACTTGCCTTTCGCATTCAGGCCGAGGGCGACCCAGATCGCCTTGGCCGTGTCGTTGCAGATGGAGTATCCCGACGGCGCCGTCGTCTTGAGCGCCCGGCTTTCCAGCGCGTCGAATAGATTGGCCGTAGTCGCGTTCGTAGGAACGTTGTAACGTTTGCGGAACGCCGCCAGCGCTTCTACGCTCGCCTTGTCCCGACTGGCGTCGATCGCGCCGATCCGCGCGCCCTGGTCTTTCAACAGCCGCTTCAGGCCCGCCATTTCGGCGTCCGACATCGACTTGAATGGCGGCGTCTCGTCGAAGGTCATGGTCCAGTTGCGCCTCCCATGCGTGTCCAGCGCCGCAAAGGGGAGCGGGAAGGACTCGTCGCTCGAGCAGCGCGGCGCGCCCAACGGTTCGCGAAGCGCGAAGGGCCCGTCCTTGACGCATAGCGGGCGCGCGCCGGCCCAGGCCCGCATCGGGCCCGAATGGGCTAGGGAGCTGCGCGCATAGGCAAAATGCGCGCCGCGCGTAAGCGGCCCTTCGATCGCGGCGCGGCAGCTCCCCGGCAGGAGGCGCAACCATCCCTTGGTCAGCGCTTGGGAGCCGCGTTCGTCACCCACCGCGGCGTAGAGCACATAGCTTGTCCGGTCGCAGAGCGTCAGGCCCGCGAATGCAGGCGACGCCAGGACGCATGCGAGCGCGCAAAGCGACAGCCCCACAGTCCGATTCGACGGCCTCATGCGGCGGTGATCAAGGTTCCTGCGCCATGCTCGGTGAACAGTTCGAGCAGCACGACATGGGGTATGCGGCCGTCCAGGATGACCGCCGCCTTGACGCCGGCTTCGACGGCTTCGATGGCGGTTTCGATTTTCGGGATCATGCCGCCGCGGATGGTGCCGTCGGCGATGAGCGCGCGCGCTTCGGCGACGGTGAGCTTGGGAATGAGCTTGCGATCCTGGTCGAGGACGCCCTCCACATCGGTCAGCAGGATCAGGCGCTCGGCCTGCATGGCGCTCGCCACCGCGCCTGAAACCGTATCGGCGTTGATGTTGAACGTCTCGCCCTTTGGTCCGACGCCGATCGGCGCGATCACCGGAATCAGGTCGGACTGCATGATACGCCTCAGCACTTCCGGGCTGATCTTTTGCGGCTCGCCGACGAAACCGAGATCGACCGGGCGGTTCTCGAGCGTATTGGGATCCAGCTTCATGCGCTCGAGCTTGCGGGCGAGAATGAGATTGCCGTCCTTGCCCGAAATGCCCACGGCCCGGCCGCCCGCCGCGTTGATGCCGCTGACGATCTGCTTGTTGATGGATCCTGTGAGCACCATCTCGACCACGTCGATGGCCGCTCTGTCGGTGACGCGCAGCCCGTCGATGAAGCTCGACGGAATCGACAGGCGCTTGAGCATGTCGCCGATCTGCGGCCCGCCGCCGTGCACGACGACGGGCTCGATGCCCGTCTGCTTCATCAGCACGATGTCCTGCGCGAAATCTTCGGTCACGCCCTCGACCATGGCGTTGCCGCCGTACTTCACCACTACGGTCTTGCTGTCGTAGTGCAGAATGTAGGGGAGCGCCTCGACGAGGACGCGAGCTGTGGACCGCCAGCGCGCCATCACGCGCATGTTCCGATCCTGAGATATGTCGTCCTGAAGCGCCATGTTCCCCGTAGCCGCCGGTCGAGGCCTTATAGCGCAAAGCTCAATATGCGGCCAGCGCCGCAAGATGCGCCTTCAATTCGTCCAGGCCGAGTTTTTCGCGGGCCGAGGTGGCGAAAACGCGCGGATAGGCGGCGGTGTGGCGTCGCGCCTCCTCTGCAAGGGCGTCCTGCGCCGCCACGCGTCGGTCCCTGGCGAGCTGGTCGATCTTGGTTAGCGCAAGCGCGAAGGAAACGGCCGAGGCGTCCAACGCCTCCATCGCCGCGCGGTCCAGCGCCATTGGGCCGCGGCGCGCGTCGATCAACAATATCACGCGCCGCAAGCTCGTTCGTCCGCGCAGATAGGCGAAGATGAGGCCGCGCCACTCGTCCGCCAATGTCTTCGAGGCGCGCGCATAGCCATAGCCCGGAAGATCGGCGAGCATGAGCTTTCCGCCGAGATCGAAGAAGTTGATCTGACGCGTTCGTCCGGGCGTGTGCGATACGCGCGCCAGCGCCTTTCGTCCGGCGAGCGCGTTGATCAGGCTCGATTTGCCCGCGTTCGAACGGCCCACGAAGGCAATTTCGGGAAGTTTCGCCGCCGGCAGGTCGTTCTCCGAGGTGGAGCCCCAGACGAAGGCGCAAGGCGCCGCGAACAGCTTTCGTCCAGCCTCGATCCCCGCGTCGATTTCGTTCATTTCTTGGATTGGGGCGCGGGATTGGAAGGTCCGAAGAGCCGCCGCAAGACCTGAGGGGGCCTGAAATTTTCGAACAGATGCACCTCGACGCCCTGACGGCGCATCATCACATATTGCTGTGCGACCGAAAGCAGATTGTTCCAAGTGTAGTAGATCACGAGCCCCGAGGGGAACGTCGCGAACATGAAGGTGAAGATCACCGGCATATAGGCGAACATCTTCGCTTGGACGGGATCCGCCGGCGCAGGATTCATCTTGGTCTGCAGCCACTGGGTAAAGCCCATCAGGATCGGCCAGACCCCGATCGACAGGAAGGACAGAAAGCCCGGCAGGACCGCGTGCGGGTCGAAAGGCAAGAGCCCGAACAGGTTGACGATCGAAGTCGGGTCGGGCGCCGATAGATCGCGAATCCAGCCATAGAACGGCGCCTGCCGCATCTCGATGGTGACGAAGAGCACTTTGTAGAGCGAAAAGAAAACCGGAATGATGAGCAGCATCGGCAGGCAGCCGGCCACCGGATTCACTTTCTCCCGCCGATAGAGATCCATCAGCGCCTGTTGCTGCTTTTGCGGGTCCTCCTTGAAGCGCTCCTTGATGCGCTCCATCTCCGGCTGGACCTTCTTCATCTTGCCCATCGATTTGTACTGCGCGTTGGCGATGGGAAAGAAGATGAGCTTGACAACCACCGTCAGCAGAAGGATCGCAAGACCGAAATTGCCGAGAAAATGATAGAACTGGTCGAGCAGCCAGAAGAGGGGCTGGGTGATGATGATGAACCAGCCCCAATCGATCGACAGATCGAAGCGATCGATGCCCATGCCATGCTCATAGCCGCGGATGGTGTCGAACACCTTCGCGCCGGCGAACAGACGGTGCGTCACGCGCGTCGTAGCGCCAGGCTTGAGGCTCCGGGCGCCCAGCCGATAGTCTGCCTGATAGGCCTTCTCCTCGCCGCGATAGGGCGTGGCGCGATAGGCCGCGTCGAAGGCCTGGTCCTGGGGCGGAATGGCCGCGGCCATCCAATACTTGTCGGTGATGCCAAGCCAGCCTCCGGTTGAGCGGAAGGTCTGGGGCGGCGCGCCGGCGTCCTTGAAATCGTCGTAGCTTGGATCCTTGAGGCTGCCGTCGCCGACCCCGACGAAGCCTTCGTGCAATACCCAGTAGTGCTGGGTTTTGGGAACGCCGTCGCGCGCCACATAGGCATAGGGATAGAGCGTGGCGGCCTTTGCCGAAGCGTTGGAGACGCTATCGGTGATGGTGAACATGAACTTGTCGTCGACCGCGATCCTGCGGCTGAAGATCAGACCCTGGCCATTCGACCATTCGAGCGTCACGGGATGGTCGGGCGTGAGCGGTCCCGAACCGACTTGGCGCCAGGGGGTCGAATCTCCAGGGACGGCGGTCTGGGAGCCTTTGTCGGCGACCCAGCCGAACTCGGCGTAATAGGGAAACGCCGAGCCTTGCGGCGAGAACAGGACGATCTCAGGGCTCTTGGGGTCGACGGTCTCGCGATAGTGCTTGAGCTTCAGATCGTCGAAGCGCGCGCCTTTGAGAAGGAGCGATCCGTCGACGGAGGGGGTCTCGATCCGTATGCGCGGCCCGCCCCGCTTCAAGGCTTCTGCGCGCGGAAGATTGGCCGGCGCGGCGCTCGCCTGAGGGGCGCTCGGCGCGCCGGCGGCCGCTTCGGGCTTGGCCGCGTGCGTGACGCGCTCGCGCTTGGCCTGTTCGGCCTGCATCTGCGGCGTCGTCACGAAATAGGACCAGCCAAGATACACCGCGAGCGATAGAACGATGGCCAGGACGAGGTTGCGATTTTCGTTCATGGAAACCTATTTGGGCGGTACGGGATCGAAGCCGGACGAGCCGCCGAGCCAGGAAATCGGATGGCAGCGCAGAAGCCGCCGTCCGGTCAGCGCCACCCCCTTGAGGGGGCCATGGATGCGGACGGCGTCGAGCGCATATTCGGAACAGGTCGGCTGGAAGCGGCACACCGGCATGAACAGAGGCGAGATGAAGGCGCGATAGAAGCGGATCGGGCCTATGATTAGCGCTTCGCCTGCGCGTCTTATCCAATCCGTCGGGCTTGTCTTCACGAACGGCCCTTTGCGCTTTCGAGTTTCTGATGGACAGACCTGATCGCCGCCGCCAGATCTTCGCGCAGCCTTGCATAGGGGCGCGTCAGCGCGCCCGGCCGCGCGACCAGAACATAGTCATTGCCGGCCCGGCCTGAAAGGGTCAGCTCCGCCGCAGCAGCCGCGCGCAGCCTGCGTTTTGCGCGGTTGCGCTCGACCGCCCCGCCGATCTTGCGGCTGGCGGTATAGCCGACTCGAATGGCGTCCGAGGCTTCGGGGGAGCGGCAGCTTTCGAGAGACAGAGAGGCGGTGACGGCGCGAACCCCGCGCGCGGCCCTGAGAAAGTCGGCGCGCTTTTTCAGGCGCTCCAGGGGACGACCGGCCCGGATCGCCTGCTCAGGCGGACAGCTTCTTTCGGCCATGGGCGCGCCGGCGCGCCAACACCTTGCGACCTCCGGCCGTGGCCATGCGCGAGCGAAAGCCGTGGCGGCGCTTGCGCACGATCTTGCTCGGCTGGTAAGGGCGCTTCATGGCGGGCTCCGGGCTCGAAAAGAGCGCGGTTTCTAGGCGCTGCTCCCGGCGCTGTCAATCGCCGCGCGAGGCGGAAAAGCCGCCCAAGCCTTGGATTTTTCCCGCTCTTGATGCTCTAAGACAGGGATGTTTGGCCGCATCCGCGCCGGATTCGTCGAGGGTTGGAGGCTCCTCGCCCACAGCCTCTCGGGTCGTCTGCTGCTTCTGACGATTTTCTACGTGATGCTCGGCGAGGTCCTGATTTTCGTGCCGTCGGTGGGCCAGTACTACCGGGAACTACTGAACAACCACATCGCTTCAGCCGAGCTTGCGATCCTTCCATTCACGGTCCCGGGCGGCGACCGCTTGCCGGAGAATCTGCGGACCGAGCTTCTCAAGCGCGCAAGCGCCGCCGCCGTGCTGCTCAAGCGCGCAGACCAGCGCGAGCTGTTTCTGGTCGACCGGCTTCCCAAGACGGTGGACGTGACGATCGATCTCGAGACTATGGGCTCCGGCTCGGCGATGATCCAGGGACTGTCATGCCTCTATCACAATGGCAGGCGCATGCTGCATGTCAGCGCCGCCACCAGAATCAAGGGCGCCGAACAGATCGGCATCATTCTTGGCGAGGGGCCGATTCGCCAGGCGCTCAAGGCCTATGCGTGGCGCGTGGTCGACACGGGCTTTTTCGTCTCCGGCGTCGCGGCCTGCCTTGTCTTCGCGAGCCTTTTTTTCGTCTTCGTGCGACCGATGGAGAACATCACGCGCGCCATGGTGCGGTTCCGCGAAAACCCGGAGGACTCGGCGCGCATCGTCGCCGCCTCCGGGCGGCGCGACGAAATCGGACTGGCCGAACGCGAATTGGCCTCGATGCAGCGCGACCTTTTCGCGTCTCTGCGGCAGAAGACGCGCCTTGCCGCGCTGGGCGCCGCCGTCGCCCGCATCCAGCACGACCTGCGCAATATCCTGGCTAGCGCCAAGCTCGCCTCCGAGCGGCTGTCGACGATTGAAGACCCTGTCGTGAAGAATCTGACGCCGCGGCTGGTGGCGTCGCTCGACCGCGCCGTCGCGCTCGCGACCCAAACGCTGCGTTTCGGGCGCGCCGAGGAGCATGCGCCGGCGCGTAGCATGCTGGCGCTGAGGCCGGTCGTCGACGAGGCGGCCGAAGCCGCGCTCGCCTCGGCTCGGGCCGGAATCGAGTTCCGGAATGACATCGCTGCGGACCTTGTCGTCGATGCGGACCCAGAGCATTTGTTCCGCATGGCGCTCAATCTCCTGCGCAACGCCGTCGAGGCGCTCTCCGGAAGGCCGGGCGGCCGCATCGTCGCGTCCGCCGAGCGAAACGGAAAACTGGTGAGCATCACGATCGCAGACAACGGACCGGGCATTCCTGCTTCCTTCAGGGCCAGGCTGTTCCAGCCTTTCGCCGCGCCCCTCAAGCCCAGCGGCTCCGGCCTCGGGCTCGCGATCACGCGCGACCTCGCGCGCCTGCATGGCGGCGAGGCAAGTCTCGTGGAGAGCGGACAGGGCGGCGCGACGTTCAGAATCGACATTCCAGACCGCGAGGAGACGTAAGATGTCGTGGGATCCCAAGGTCTATCTCGATTTCGAAGACGAACGCACGCGCCCGGCCGCGGAGCTCCTGACTCGCGTCTTTCACAGGAATCCGGTTCACGTCGTCGATCTCGGCTGCGGGCCGGGCAATTCCACGGCCCTGCTCGCGCGCCGCTGGCCGAAGGCCAAGCTCGAAGGCCTCGATTCCTCCGAGGCCATGCTGGATCAGGCAAGGCGCTCCGGCATCAACGCGACCTGGCACTCCGGCGATATTCCGGGCTGGCGGCCGCAGCGCCGCTACGACGTGATCTTCACCAACGCGACCATTCAGTGGATTGCAGGCCAGGACGAATTGTTGCCGCGTTTGATGTCGTTTCTTGAGCGCGACGGCGTTCTCGCTTTTCAGGTCCCATGCAATTTCAACGAGCCGTCGCACAGGTTGATGCGCGACGTGGCGGAAGAAGGGCCGTGGGCGGCCAGGCTAAAGGGCGTCCGTAACCAGTTCCTCGGAAGCGCGCAGGGCTATTACGACCTGCTCGAACCGCACAGCGCCTCGCTCGATATCTGGCAAAGCGAATATCTTCACGTTCTTTCCGGCGAGGACGCCGTGTTTCGCTGGGTCAGCGGCAGCGGCCTACGCCCCTTCACCGGAGCGCTGAGCGGAACGGAGCTCGAAGGCTACGTCGCAGAATACAAGAAGCGGCTGAGAACGGCCTATCCCGAGCGGCCTTCCGGCAAGACGCTCTTTCCCTTCAGGCGACTCTTCGTCGTGGCCCGGCGCTAGTCGCCGAGCGCCACGCCGTCTCGGCGCGGATCGCTTCCTCCGACATATTCGCCGCCTACGCGCTTTAGGATGTTGAGCCCGCTTTTTTCGACCGCGGGCGCGGCTACGACATGGCCCATCGCTTCGAGTTTGGGCGCGAGCGCCTCCAGCTTTGTTTCTTTCTCGAGCAGGGTCGAGCCGTTCAGATTGCCCGGATGGGCGAGCGCGGCGGCCTCGGACGGCGTCTCGTTCTGATCTATCAGCGCGATCAGCGACTGCGCCACATAGTCGATGATCATCGGGCCGCCGGCCGAGCCTGTGGCCAAGAGGAAGCGTCCGTCGGGCCCGAGCGCGATCGTAGGCGCCATGGCGGAGACCGGCCGCTTTCCGGGACCGGGCGCGTTCGCCACCGGCTTTCCATTGCGCGCCGGTTCGAAGGAGAAATCCGTCAGCTGATTGTCGAGAATGAAGCCGTCCGCCATCATCTCCGAACCCAGAGGCGCCTCCACTGTCGCCGTCATCGCGACGACCATGCCGCGATCGTCGACGATGGATAGGTGGCTGGTGCCGTGTCCCTCGGGCGAGACCTGAGGCGCTTGGGCCTTCGGCGCGCCGGCAGGATTTCCCGGCTCGGCCTCGCCCATGTCCTTCGCAGGGTCGATGAGCGTCGAGCGGGTCGTCAGATAGGCGCGATCGAGCAATCCCTTCGCCGGAACATGCACGAAGCCCGGGTCGCCCAGATATTCGCTGCGGTCGGCGAAGGCGAGCCGGCTCGCCTGCGTGAAGAGGTGAACGCCTTCGAGCGTCTGAGTGTCGAGCTTGCTCGACGGGAAACGTTCGAGCATGCCCAGGATCTGCAGCACGGCTATTCCGCCCGAACTCGGCGGCCCCATGGAGCATACCTTGTCACGCCGATAGAATCCGCAAACCGGCGCGCGCTCGCGCGCCCGGTACCCGGCAAGATCGGCCAGCGTCATATGGCTCGGATTGATGGGCGCGCGATTGACCTTGTCCACGATCGCGCGCGCCACGGAGCCGGTATAGAACGCCTTGGCGCCGCGCGCGGCGATCAGCTTGAGCGTCGCCGCCAATTTGGGATTCTTCAGCGTCTCGCCTTCGGCGAGCGGCGTTCCGTCGGGGTGATAGAAATACCGCCTGATGTCGGGCATGCGCGCCATCTGCGGATAGGCGGCGAGGGTGTCGGCGAGCTTTTTGGGAACCTGAAAGCCGCGCGTGGCAAGCCGGATCGCGGGCTGAAACAGGGCTCGCCAGGAAATCTTGCCGTATTTTCTGTGCGCCAATTCGAGCATCGCAAGGACTCCGGGCACGCCGACCGAAAGGCCTCCTGGTATGGCCGCGCGATGGGCCAGCGGCGCGCCGTCCTTGTCCAGGAACATGGTTGGCTTGGCCGACGCCGGCGCCGTTTCGCGGCCGTCGAAGCTTGTCATCGTCTTCTTCGCCGGATCCCAGACGAGCATGAAGCCTCCGCCGCCGATGCCCGTCGCTTCGGGCTCGACCAGCGTCAGCATCATCTCGGCCGCAATGGCCGCATCGACGGCCGAGCCGCCCTTTCGCAGCATTTCGAGGCCGGCCTTCGCCGCATAGGGGTTGGCGGCCACGATCATGTGCCGAGACGCGACGGCTTCCGCGCGCGCCGGCAGGGCGATCAACGCCGCAAGGGCGACAAGGCCAATCGACTTCATAGCGCCTCCCTTTCCGCGCCGCGCTGTGGGCGCTAGCGTGCATAACATGGTGCGGCCCGGCGCGAGAAACCTCATTACCGACATTGCGGGTCTGCGTGTGGGAAACGCCGAAGATGGGCGCGCGCGGACCGGCGTGACGGCGCTTCTCTGCGATGAGCCCGCCGCGGCGGCGGTCGACATTCGCGGCGGAGGACCGGGGACGCGCGACACCTCTGCGCTCGACCCGATCAATCTCGTCGGCGCCGTAGACGCCATCTGCCTGTCCGGCGGATCGGTCTTCGGCCTGGATGCGCCGTCGGGAACGACGGCTTATCTCCGCGCGCATGGCCGCGGCTTCGAAATCGCGCCCGGCTCGCCGCGCGTGCCAATCGTTCCAGGCGCGGTGCTTTTCGATCTCGCCAATGGCGGCGACAAGAACTGGGGCGAGGAGCCGCCCTATCGCGCGCTCGGCTATCGTGCGGCGCAGGCCGCCGCCTCGGAATTCGCGCTCGGAAACGCCGGCGCCGGATTGGGAGCCATGACGGGGGCGATGAAGGGCGGACTCGGAAGCGCCTCCCTCGCGACCCCCGAAGGATACGCGGTGGCCGCGCTCGCCGCCGCCAACGCCGTCGGCTCGGCGCTCATCCCCGGAACCGACGTGTTCTGGGCCTTCGCGCTGGAACAGGCCGGCGAGTTCGGCGGGCGCAGGCCTCGAGCGGACCTGTCGATCGACCTCGATCTGCCTGGCGACATGAAAATTGCGCGAAGCGGAGAAAACACGACCCTCGCCATCGTCGCGACCGACGCCAGGCTGACGCGGGTCGAGCTGGCGCGCATCGCCGTCATGGCCTCGGACGGTTTCGCGCGCGCCCTGCGCCCCATCCACACCCCTTTCGACGGCGATCTCGTCTTCGCGCTCTCCACCGGCAGGAGAGAACTGAACGGGGAGCGCCAGCGCGAGGTCATGCGGCTAGGCCATCTGGCCTCCGATTGCGTCGCGCGCGCTATCGCCCGCGGCGTCTATGAGGCAAGCTCGCTGGGGGCGGCCAAAGCCTATCGCGATCTGTTCGCTTGAATGGGAGAAGAGGGAAGATGGACCTGAAACCCGAAACCGCGCCGATCACGCGGCGCGCCTTTGCGGCGACGGGATTGGTTGCGGGCTTCACGCTCGCGGCCGGACCGATCAACGCCGCCGCCATCATCACCGACGCCAAGGGCCTCGACGCAGGCGAGGTCAGCATACCGGTTCCGGATGGACACATTCCGGGCTATCGCGCCCGGCCCGCCGGAAAAAAGGGTTCGCCTGTGGCGTTGATCGCGCACGAGATTTTCGGCGTGCACGAGCACATTCGCGATCTTTGCAGGCGTCTTGCGCATCAGGGCTACTACGCCATCGCCCCGTCGCTTTACGCCCGCTTCGGCGACCCTGGGAAATACGACATGGCGCATGCGCAGGATCTCGTGAGCGACATTGTCGCCAAGGTCCCGGACGACGAGGTGATGAGCGATCTTGACGCCTCCGCCGCGTTCGCGCGCGTCGAAGGAGCGGACGCGACCAGGCTCACGATCACCGGCTTCTGCTGGGGCGGTCGGGTGGTTTGGCTCTACGCCGCGCACAATCCTTCGCTGAAGGCGGGGGTGGCCTGGTACGGGCCCCTCGCGGGCAAGCCGAACCCGTTGCGGCCGCATACCGCCATCGAGCTGGCGGCCCAGCTGAAAGCGCCGGTCCTCGGTCTCTATGCGGGGCTCGACCGCAACATCACCGCGACCGACATCGAGGCGATGCGCGCTGCATTGGCCAAGGCTGGGAAGACCGATTGCAGGATCGATGTCTTCGCCGACGCCCAGCACGGCTTCAACGCAGATTATCGCGACAGCTACAACGAAAAGGACGCGAAGGAAGGCTGGGCGCGAATGCTCGCCTGGTTCAAGGCGAACGGCGCGGGTTGATCTACGCGGCGAGGCTGCCCGCTGCGCATTGCGCCTCGACCAGCGGCAGCGTGACGATTGCCGTGGTGCCGGCGTTCACCGCGCTCTTCAGTTCGATGGAAACGCCCATCGCCTGGGCCAACAGGAACGATATGGTCAGGCCCAAGCCCGCGCCCTGATATTTTCGAGCATAGGCGCCCTCGGCCTGAACGAAGGGTTTTCCGATGTTTCGCAACGTTTCCGGCGGAATTCCGCAGCCATGGTCGACGACGCGCAATTCGCATTGAACGCCGCGCGCGCTCCAGGAAATTTCGACGCTCCCGCGTTCAGGCGAGAACTTGATCGCGTTGGCGACGATATTGATGAGGATCTGGTGCAGCGCCTGGCGGTCCGCCACCACCTTCAAGCTTTCCGTCGCCGGCGAAACGGCAATCGCGATGGCGCGCTTGTCGGCCAGCACGCCGAGCATTTCGACGCAATCGCGCACCACCTCGTCGACCGCCACCGGTTCGGCGTTTATCTCGGAGCCGCGGGCCTCGATCTTGGCGACCTGCAGGATATCGTTGACGATGCTGAGCAGATGGTGGCCGCTCTTGTGAATCGCGGCGATGTATTCGCGATATTTCTCCGGCGCGATCGGTCCCAGCGCCTCCGAGAGCACAAGTTCTGAAAATCCGATAATGGCGTTGAGCGGCGTGCGCAGCTCATGACTCATGTTCGCGATGAAGGCGCTTTTGCTCTTGCTTGTCTCTTCCGCCGCGCGGGCGCGGGCGGCGCTGGCCCTGAGCATGGCCTCGTTCACACTCCTTTCGGCGACCCGCATGTGGTCGAACACGCGCCACCAGACGAAGGCAAGGCCGAGAAGCGCGACCACGGCCGCCGCGCCAACCAGCGCCACCATCGGCAGCACGCGCCGCAGATAGGCGCTGCCGCTTCCCGACGGCGCCCAGACCAGCCTCAGGCCCGACGCCTTTCCGTCCGGCGCCTTCAGCGCAAGCCCGTCAGCCCGTCCGCGCGCGATGCGCAAGTCGCGCACGCCCAAATCATGCCCCATATCGTCCAGGAAACTGCGGTTATAGAATCGCGCCTCGATGAACGCGACATGCGAGCGGCCCCTGAGCGAGGACATGCGCACGGTGGACGCCGCCGTGAGAGCCGGTCCGCTTTCGAATTCGAGCATCCCGGCGACGCCAACCTGCCGATCCGGCTTCTCGGCGCGGAAGGCCAGGCGCGCCAAGTTGCGCAGGGTTTCGATTTCGCTAGGCGAGAGCTTGGGAGGCGCGTCGAAACCGGCGGCGTAGGAATAGACGATCTCGCCCTTGCGCGTGACGGCGAAGGCTCTGCCGATGCCGAAGGTCGATGCGAGATAGGGGCCCAGATTGAGCTGCTCCCATTTGGGGTCTCTTTGCTTGTCGAAATATTCGTAGAGCTCGTTCCAGGCGGTGTAGTCCCCCACCGCCTTCGCCAGGTCTCGGACGTAGTCGTCGGTCACCGATTTGATGAGCCGGGCCTGTCCTGCGGCCTCGGACTCGTCAAGCCGCTGCGACGAAAGACTGAGGATCCAGAAGACCGCGACAAAGCACGCGACTATGACAGTCAGCGTCGCGACGCCGAGCGCGGCGATCATGCGGTTCAGGCGATTGCGCAGAGACGCAAAATTCTGCAAGGCGGCCTTCGCGCGGATATGCCGGGCAACGATATTTCCAAGGGATTAACAAACCGTCCCTGGCGCCCTTGCGATGGCCCGCCTTCCGCGCGGCGGCGTTGGCGCCAGCCGGCGCGCCCGTCTAGCGAAGGAACACCCGGACTTCGCTGGACGTCGCGGCGGGGTCGGTCTGCGAGGCCACGGACAGTCGCGACGCGGGCACGCCCATCTCCGTGATCGTTCTCAGCACCTCCTGGGCGTGGCGCTTGGCCGCGGTCTGCGCCAGCTGAACGGCGGCCACGCTTCCCCGCGTGGGAGACACGGCGACCACAGAGAACGCGGCCCCCGGACGCGACTGCAGCGCCTGGCTGAGCGCGGCGTAGAGAATCTGCTGATAGTCCACATTGGGGCGATCGAATCGGATGACGACCAGCGGAGAGCCTGCGTAGGAAAGCGCGCCGTTGAGGCCGCCAGGGGCGGGCGCGCCGAGATCGGCGCCGTAAAGTTCGCCATTCTTGATCGCGCTGGCGAGCGTCGTCAGGTTCGCCCGTTCGTTTCCGGCGTAGGCGGTCTGGCGCTGCACGTCCTCCGATACGTCCTTGAGCAGGCGGTCGATCAGGATGATCGTCTGGCTCGTTTCGTCCTCGAGCACGGAAAGCTGCCGATGGTCCTCGTCGACCGCGCCCGAGACATTGAAGGTCGCGGAAATCTGATCGAGGACGTAATGGGCGTTCGAGGAATCATTGGCGATATCGGTCGCCAGCGTGTTCATAGCATTGATGTTCACCGTAAGCTGGTCCAGCGCCGCCTGGGCCGCATTCCATTCCGCGACCAGCTCGGGATTGCCACGCGTCGTGCCGACTTGCAGCCGCGCGGTGATGCGCGCCTTGGCCTCGTGGTAGGCCGTTGCGTTCTGTGCCGCCTCGCCGTGCAGGCTGGCGAGCCTCTGGCCGTTGGCCGAAACGTGATTTTCAATGCTGACCAGCTGGGCGCGCAGATTGGCGACGGTCTTGCTGACGGCGGTGCCTGTGTCAGATCCGGATTCAATTTGCACCGGCGTGACGGCCGAGGAGGCCATCATGGGCGCGGAGGATGGGGGCGGCGCCGACTCGATTTGCGGTTGTTCCGCGCTTGCGGCCTCCGAGGGCGCCGGCTGGTAGCTCGGTTCGGCCGCGGGCGGCGCAGGCTGGGCGGAAGGGGGCTGGACCGACTGGCCGCTCGGCAAGGTGCCCGGAACGGAGCTCGCCTGGCTCATGTCCGTCTCGTCCGGCGCCCCGAAGAGCGCGTTGTCTATATCCGAACAGCTTGCAAGGCCGAGGCTCGCCAGCAGCGTCAGCGCGCCGAGGCTGATTGCGCGACCGCGCGCCGCCCGAATTCCCATCATGTGCCGTCTCCGCTGTACTTGCGCCCCGCATCCGCGCGCGGTCCGCGCGAATGAAGCCAGCCAAACAGCCGCGCGAGCCCTGGTCGCAAGCACGTCCGCAGCCCAGTCTTAACCAGCGCGCGCGGCGGGGACAAGAGTGCGGCGCGCCGCTCCGAACGAGATTCTTGTTGGCGGCGCCGGGGGTTGCGCGATCGGCCGCACGAGCCGCGCGGCCGGCCACTCAAGGCGCCTCAAGCGGGTCCAAGCTCGCCGGCGGCGCTTGCCTTTGCGCGCGCGGCTCAATAGGTTCTGCGGCTCCTCGCGCACCGGTAGCTCAGCTGGATAGAGCACCAGACTACGAATCTGGGGGTCAGGAGTTCGAATCTTCTCCGGTGCGCCAATCCGCTTCCGCCATGTGACTGAAGCTCCGCCGGGAGGGCTGACAAGCCCTCAGTGCGCAAGCAAGACCGGCAATGCGGCCAACGACAGAACGTCGGCGGTGACGCCGCCGAGAAGCGTCTCGCGAAGGTGGCTGTGGCCATAGCCTCCCATGACCAGCAGATCGGCGCCTGCGCTCGCTGCGTTCGCCACCAGCGTCTCGCCGACGCTCGCCTCTCCTCGCGCGGCCACCTTTATGTCCGCGCGCGCCCCGTGCAAGGCGAGATAGGACTTAAGCGCCGTCGCGCCCATCTCGCCGCCCACGCAGAGGATGTCCACTGATCGAGCGAGCTCGAGCCAAGGCAGTGCGGCGCGCGCCGCATTCGCCGCGCTTTGGCTCCCGTCCCAGGCGACGGCCGCGTGCGCCGCGAAGGCGCCACCGCCGCTGCGGGGCGCAACGAGCGCCGGCCGTCCGCATTGCGTCAGGACGCCCAGAAAGGTTTCGATCAGATCGCTCGAAACAGGCGGGTTCAGGGGTGGAAAGGCGACAAGATCGCAGAGCCTCGCCCGCGCGGCGGTAAGCGAGGCGCGCCGGCCGACATCGGTCTTGAGCGAGCCGCTGAGCCCGATCGCGGGCGCGGCGCTTTGGACCAATCTGGCCCCCTCTTCGGCGCAAAGCCTGGTCAGGATTTGGCGCGCCTCGGCCTCAGCCAGGCGAACAACCTGCGTCTGTCCTTCGATGATCGCTTCAACGGC
This sequence comes from Rhizomicrobium sp., assembly GCA_035549135.1. Lineage (GTDB taxonomy): Bacteria > Pseudomonadota > Alphaproteobacteria > Micropepsales > Micropepsaceae > Rhizomicrobium. Next base: position 18,651 of record DASZRM010000228.1, read on the forward strand.
TTCCCCCGAAAAAGGGGCGCCGATCTGAGGCACCGCCAGCCGCGGGTCGGGATAGGCGAAGAACGCCTCCACATGCGCGCCGAAGGGCCGCGCCGCGGCGAAGGCCGCATAAAGGCTCAACGCGTCCTGTGACGTTCCCCAGACGGGCGTCAGGATCTTTGCGATTTGCGGCACCGCATTCCGCCTTGCGCGGCGCTGGAGGCGCGCCGTAGGCCAATTCGATCCGACGTTTGCCGTTCGATCACTGATCCAGCGCAAAGTTGCGGCCCGGGCGCTCCGGCAGATAGGTGAATGTACCTAGGCGTCGACATCGATATTCGAAGCCGCGCTGTCGGCGTGTAATGTCGAAATCGATGCTGCGGCGAAAGGAGCCGGAGATGGAGCGTTCGAGTGTAGGCACATTCCGCGTCTCGCCTCGTTTGCGCCCGACCGCGGCGCGTCTGGCGATCCGGTCGAGCGCGATCGCGCTGCTTCTCGCGGCGCCCGCGCAGGGCGCGGCGCGGGACCTCGGCAAGGTCGAGCAGGGCAAGAATTTCGCAATAGAGTCCTGTTCGGCCTGTCATGTGGTGCGACCCGGCCAGAAGCCGCCGCCGCCCGTTCTTGATTCCAACGATGGCTCGCTCGTCCCGGCCCCCAGCTTCATGGACATCGCGCGCACGCACGGTACGGACCGGGCCTATCTTCGCCGTCACATCGTCGATCCGACCTGGCCGATGCGCCAGCAATTGTTCGACGACTACTATCTCGACGACATCATTCTCTACATCCGTTCCCTCGATCCGGCGGTTCACCGCAAGCCGAATTTGCGCCGCAAGGGGGCCGACTCCGGGCGGACGCCGGCGCGCGGATAGAGGGCGGCGCGTCGTCTTTGCGGCGCCTGTCTCGCTCATCGGCCAGGAACTCGCCGCCCAATGGGCAGTTAATCCTCGGAAGGCGGAAGGATTGGCGCTATTCAGGTCGTGGCGAAGCTCGCTTTCAAGGTCGATCGGCTCAATTGGGCCGCGCTCGCGGTCTACGCGATGCTGGCAGGCTGCGGAAAATCCGCGGCTCTCTCCGCTTCGGGACTGGGCGACGCGGAGAAGGGCGCAGACGTGATTGTGCGCAGCGCCTGCGGCTCGTGCCATGAAATTCCCGGCATCCAGAACGCCGATGGCCTTGTCGGTCCGCCGCTCGACCACTTCGCCGGGCGCGCCGTGATCGCCGGCCTAATGCCCAACACTCCGGACCGGCTCGTTCATTGGCTTCGCTTCCCCCAATCGGCCAGCCCGGGAAACGCGATGCCGTACATGGGCCTCACCGAAAAGCAGGCGCGCGATGCCGCCGCCTATCTCGAAACCCTTCGTTGAGCGGGCCGCCGACCGTCGGTGGAGCGGACAGGGCGCCGCCCGGCGCGGAGCGGCGATCGCGCTCGCCGCGGCGTTCTTTCTCGCCTGCGCTGGCGCAGCGCTTTTCGTCTGGTCCGGCGTCTATGACGTATCGGCGAGTGCGCCGCATTCGAATTTCGCCGCCTGGGCGATACACGCCACGATGATCCGCTCGATCCGGGCGCACGCCGCATCGATTCAGTCGCCGCCGCGTTTTTCGCAGGCGCAAGCGATACGCGGGCTCGCGCAATACCAGCGACATTGCGAGGGCTGCCACGGCGCGCCAGGTCTCGCGCGCGCGCCTTGGGTGAGCGGACTGACGCCGACGCCCCCCTATCTCATAGACGCGGCGCAGAAATGGACGCCCGCCGAATTGCGGCTCATCGTCGGCGACGGCGTCAAGATGACCGCGATGCCGGCCTGGAAGTTCACGCTTTCGGACGCCGAGCTTTGGGATCTCGTGGCCTTTCTCGAAAGGTTCAAGGCGATGACCCCGCGCCGATACGCGCAGATGCGAGCGAAACTCCGCGCCGGGCGCTAGGCGCGCCGTTCGCGCAAGCGTGAAATTTATTTCGCGGCGCCCTTCGCCACCGCGAGACCGCCGGGCCCGGATGAGAATTTTGCCGAACCAGGCTTTCGGAAATTCAAATTGTTCTCTTTGGCCATTGCGCGCGCAACGCCCTTTACGACACTCGAAGCCGGCGCGACGAAGCGTCAGGTTTGCGAGCAGGCGAGATCTGCGCCCTGTTTTGTTCGGTCTTTCTTGAGCATTGCGGTCGGTCCGGATTTGCAGAATTAGTTCACGCGCGTGAATCAAGAAGGATAAAGAAATGACGCATCGGTTTCCGGCGATCTGGTCGATCCGCAACTCCATCGCCGCTACGGCGGTAGGCGCTTTGGCTGTCGCTTCCCCAGCCTGCGCATCGAACTACGTCGTCATCCACGACTTCACGGGCGGGAAGGACGGGGCGACGCCTGGCTACACGCTCACCCCTGATGGCGACGGGCGCTTTCTCGGCGCGACGCATGACGGCGGCAAGGGCTACGGGACGATTTTCGAATTGAAGCAAAAAAACGGGTCCTGGAAGGTCGCGCCTGTCTACGACTTTGACGACACGCAAGGCCAGCCCGGATGGGGCGTGGTGCGGTCCAAGCGCCGGCTCTATGTCAATGCCGGCTATGCTTCGGTCCTTGGCGGGCCCTGCGGCAGCGCGCTGCAGCTCCAGAAGAGCGAAGGCGCGCCCGGCGCAAAATGGACGGCCACGCTGATGCGCACCTATGTCAAAAGCGAGGACGGCTGTCCGACGGGCAATCTCTTGGTGGATAAGAATGGGAACGTCTTCGGCGTCACCCAGGACGGCTCGGCGAACGGCTGGGGCTCGGTGTTCGAGCTTTCGCCGTCTGGGTCCGGCTGGACCGAGACTATTCTGCACACCTTCACCGGCGGCGGCGACGGTGGCGCGCCCTATTCCGAGCTGATCGGGGACGATTCGGGAAACCTCTACGGCACGTCGACCGCGTGCGCCTCGGGCTGCTGGGGAACGGTATTCGAACTCAGTCCTTCCGGTTCGGGTTACGACTTCAAAACGCTTTACGCATTCACGGGCGGAGCGGATGGCGGCCAGCCTACGGCGGGCCTATTGATGGACAAGGAAGGCAATCTGTACGGCGCCGCCGAGTCCGCCGGACCGAGCGGGGGCGGCGTCGTCTTCAAGCTGACGCCTTCGGGCTCGTCCTGGAGCTATAGCGTCCTTGCCAGTCTCAGCGGGACGGGAGGTCCGGTCGCGGCGCTGACCATGGACAAGGTCGGCAATCTCTACGGAACCAGCTTCTTCGACGGCGCGGACGGCTTCGGTTCGGTGTTCGAGCTCCGCCATACCGCCAAGGGTTGGAAATACGAATCGCTGCACGATTTCACCGGCGGCCCGGACGGCGGCTACCCGGGCGGCGGCGTGGTTCTGGACCGCGACGGCGGCCTTTACGGGACGACCGTGCTGGGCGGGGCAAACGGGCTGGGCGTGGTCTATCGGATTACCCCCTAACGGTTGCGGCGCGCCGTCGCCTTGGAACCGAATTGAACCAATTGGCGGGTTTCGCGCGTTGTCTTCCTCGGGACAGCGAGAGGGAGACCCGCCAGTGGGCGAACATGCACCGAGCCCAGCGACCAAAACGCCATTCCTGACCGATGTCAGGACGCTTCGCGCGCGCGCCCGCAAGGACATCGCGGAAGGCGCCATAACGCCCAACTACAAGGGCGACGCCCAAAGAACGGTCGCAATCCTGCAATCGGTCCTGGCGACCGAAATCGTCTGCTGGCTGCGCTATTCGATGCACGCGGTGGCCGCCACGGGCATCTCGAGCGAAGGCGTCAAGAATGAATTCGCCGAGCACGCCAGGGACGAGCAGGACCACGCCATGAAAGTGGCGGAGCGGATCAACCAGCTGGGCGGACGCCCGGATTTCAATCCCGAGGGACTCGCCTCGCGCTCGGCCTCGCAATACGCCGAAGGCGCCGACCTCGTGGACATGATCAAGGAAAACCTGATCGCCGAGCGCATCGCTGTGGAGCACTACCGCGAGCTGATCCGCTATTTCGGCGACGACGATCCGACAACCCGCGTGTTGCTTGAGGAAATTCTGGCAGTCGAAGAAGACCACGCCAACGACATGCATGATCTGCTGGTGGCGCACGAAGGCCGGCCCATGCTGCCTGAGGATTAGCAGACAACGCCTTCGAGGAGGAAAGAGTGGCCCGCAAATATTCCAAAAGCGCCGGCAAGGACGTGGAAAGCGCGATGCATCGCAAGAAGAAGGGCGCGCTCAGACGCGGCAAGGGCGGAAAGGGCGGCAAGGTAACGAGCCGCAAGCAGGCCATCGCGATCGGTCTTTCCGAGGCGCGCAAGAAAGGGAAGAAAGCGCCCAGGAAGCGCAAGAGTTCGAATAACACAAGGAAAAAGCGCGGTCGCAGCTGAGGGGAGGCGGGCATGTTGAGGCTGATACTTCTGATCGTTCTGATCCTTCTTGTGCTGGGTTCGTTTCCGATGTGGCCCTACAATGCAGGTTGGGGCTATTACCCCAGCGGCGGGCTCGGCCTGGTGCTGCTGATCGTGATCATCCTGATCCTGCTGGGACGGTTGTAGACCTCCAATGCAATTGCAGTTTGAGGCCGCGTCATGTTTCGACAGGCTCGGTATGAGGAGTTAGGCAATATCCTTATCCTGAGCTTGCCGAAGGGCGAGGGAATGCATTGCGGCACTTGGCCGGTTTCGCCACACTTGGCGCATGGCCGAAGAACTGCATCTCCCCGAAAGCGCGACGCGCGAAGAAACCTACGCCGCGATCCTGCCGCAGATCGAATCCGTGATGGCGGGCGTGGACGATCTCATCGCCAATCTCGCCAATGTCGCGGCGATATTGAAACAGGCGTTCGATTTCCACTGGGTGGGGTTTTATCG
>DASZRM010000229.1:0-2594 GCA_035549135.1 Rhizomicrobium sp.
TAGAGCTCGCGGTCGATGGCGGAGCCGTCCTCGATGTAAAGCCGCTTCACGACTCGGCCATGCGGGCCCGTCTGGTGCGTGACGAGCGTCATGCCGAGCATGCGCTTGGCCTCTTTCTCCACATCCTCGATGGACTTGACCACCTTCACGCCGCCGCCCTTGCCGCGTCCGCCGGCGTGGATCTGCGCCTTGACCACCCACACCGGACCGCCGAGCTCCTTTGCCGCCGCGACAGCGTCCTCGACGGTGAAGGCCGCCTTGCCGCGCGGCACGGGAACGCCGAAGCCGCGCAGGACCTCTTTGGCCTGATATTCGTGGATATTCATGGGAAAACCTTGGGCGAAGCGGGGATTTCAGTGCGCCGCACAATACCAGCCGAACCCCCATGCGCAAGCGCGCCGGATCGCCGCTACGGGCAAGCGGCGGCGGGCGAGCCTTCGCTTCTAACGCCGCGCAGAAGCGTCAGGCAAAATGTTGCGAGCAAGATCGGAGCCGCGAGTGGAATGTGCGCATGGGCGGCGACGGTTCGGGACGCGGCCGGAGCGAGCCACAGCGCGAATAGACACAGGCGCTCATACGGCCGAAAGCCGCGCTCCAATCCTTCAGCGGACAGGAGCAGAAGCGCCGGCGCCAAAATCAACATGTCGTAATCGAAGGCGAAGGGTGTGACGAGCAATGCGCCGAGACAGAGCGCGGCCCCCGCGACGCGCGGCGAAGCGTTCCAACGCCACAGCCATGCGGTCGCGGAGATCGCGGCCAGGCCGACGGCGGCTTGACCGGCATAGGCAAGGCCGAGCGGGGCGCCCCAGATCCGCAGCCACCCGAAAATGCTGATCATCTTGGAATAGCCGACTGCATCCTCGTCCAATATCGCGCGCTTTGCGAATTCCGATGTCGCGAGAAATTCGCGCCAAGCGGACGGCCCGAACGCCATCGCGCTGAGCGCGGCGAGCGCGGCCACCGTCAAGGCGGCAAACGTCATGCAGCGCCAGCGTCCAGCGGCAGCGAGGGCAAAGGGGACGATCAATCCCAGCTGCGGCTTGAAAGCGAGAATTCCAAAACTCACTCCGGCCATAGCGTCGTTTGCGTTCAGAAACGAAATCGCCAGAGCGAACAGTCCCGCCGATAGAAAAGCGTTCTGGCCGTGGATGATCTCAACGAAAATCGCCGTGAAGGAGAGCGCGCCGATCAAAACGAGGCTTGGTTCCGCGCGAAAAAGGCCGAGTGTGCGCCTCAGGCGCATCAGGGCCAAGAGATAGAAGGCGAGCCCAAGAGCCTCCCAAAGGCCGAGCGCAAGGGGATAAGGCAAAAGCGCCAGCGGCGCGGCGAATAGCAGGAAGATTGGCGGGTAGGCGAAGGCGTAATACTGCGTACTATCTCCGAAGAGAGATTGCTCCGCCTGGAACAGCGCACGCTGGTCATAGGGCGAATGTCCGCCGAGCGCGAGCCTGCCCGCCGAATAGAAGCTCGAGAAGTCCGCTCCCAACGGGCGGCCATTCAGATCGTTCAGTCCGTGGCGCGTCGCAACAATGGCGACGACGGCCACACAAAAACCCGTCAGCAGCGCCGCCGACCAGAGGCGCAATCGGCCGGGGGTGACGAAGAGGCCGTTCCGCAACGCCAAGATCGCCGACACCGTTTCCCGCCAAGGCCGCCTTCGCATGCGATTCTGGTCAAGGCGCCTTAAGGAAACTTGAGCGGCGGCGGAACGTTCGCGCGCGGGCCCCCTCCGCCATTGCCGAGGATGACCCGAAATGGCACATGACGCGGAAAGCCGGAGGCGCTCAGGCGTGATCCCGATCTCGGACGACAATCCCGTCGAGCACACCCCGTTCGTGACCTGGGCGATCATGCTCGCCTGCGTCGCCGCCTATGTCTGGGAATATTCGCTGGGCGAAAAGGGCATGGAAGGCGCGCTCTATCTTTTGGGCTTCATCCCGAAAACGCTCTTCAACGCCGAACTCGCTCCGTCGACCATGATCGGCGTGCCGGCGCCGGCCACCATCTTTACGTCGATGTTTCTGCATGGCGGCCTGCTGCACTTGGGCGGCAACATGCTCTATCTGTGGATTTTCGGAAACAACATCGAAGAGGCGATGGGGCATGCGCGCTTCACGCTGTTCTATTTCGCCTGCGGCGCCGCCGCCGCGCTCGCCATGGCGTTCGTCGACCCGGCATCGAGCGTTCCCATGGTGGGCGCTTCCGGAGCGATCTCCGGCGTGCTCGCCGCCTATATGCTGCTCTATCCGCGGGCGCGGGTGCATGTGGTGATCCCGCTCGGGATCATCTTCTATCCGCTCTGGGTGCGCGCGGCGTGGGTGGTGGGAATCTGGTTCGCGATGCAGCTGGCGAGCGCGGCGATCACCGATCCCGGCAAGCCCGGCACCGCCTTCTGGGCCCATATCGGCGGCTTCGGCGCCGGCCTGGTGCTGACCCCCGCATTGAAATTGCGCGGCGTACGCTATTTCGGACCCGATCTGCCGCGAGGTCCCTGGGGCTAGCCTGGGTTTTGGCTGGCACGTCTCTCGCTACCCAACCCAGCAAAGCGCAGCCGGACGTTTCGTTCTGGGGCAGCCCCCGTGCGAGCGTTGCAG
>DASZRM010000230.1:0-3390 GCA_035549135.1 Rhizomicrobium sp.
GGTGGGCCCGGCTGGATTCGAACCAGCGACCAGACCGTTATGAGCGGTCAGCTCTAACCAGCTGAGCTACGGGCCCTCGCGCCTCCATAGCAGGATTTGCCATATTCCAGAACCGCTTCGCGCGCGGGCGCTTGCGCCCTAGTTCCGCCACGCCTTCGCGCCATCCTGCCGCGGATTTCCAAAGAGGGACGCCCATGCTCCACATTTTACGTCGCCGCGCCGCGCCCCGGCGCCTTGGCGCCGCCGCCGCGATAATTCTGCTCGCCCAGGCGCTGTCCGCGGCCGCCCTCGCCGATCCGCCCGCCCCGCGCATCCTCACCGTTTCCGGCGAAGGCGAGATCAAGACGGCGCCGGACGCGGCGCGCCTTTCGACCGGCGTCAGCACCCAGGCGCGCACGGCGGCCGAGGCGCTCTCGCAAAACGCGCGCGCCATGACCTCCGTGTTCGAGGCGCTGAAGCGCGCCGGCGTCGAGGCGAAGAACATTCAGACGTCCAACATCACGCTCCAGCCCCAATATGCGGCGTCGAAGCCCGGACAGGCGCCGCGCGTCACCGGCTATGAAGCCTCCAACACCGTCGACGTCGCCGTCTACGATCTGAAGGCGCTGGGTCCCGTCATCGACGCGCTGGTCGCGGCGGGAAGCAATCAGATCGACGGCCCCAGCTTCTTCATCGCAGATCCGAAGCCGTTCCTTGAGCGCGCCAGAAAAGCGGCGGTGGAGGACGCGATCGCCAAGGCCCGCACCCTCGCCGAGGCGGCGGGCGTCAGGCTCGGGCCCATCCAGTCGATCGCCGAGGGTGGAAGCGAATCGCCCGTTCAACCGATGCGCCGCATGCTGGCCGCAGCCCCCGCGCCCACGCCGGTGAGCGCGGGCGAAGTGGAGGTCTCGGCCAGCGTTTCGATCGCCTGGTCGATCGAATAGACGCCGGCCGCGATCTCTCGCGGGGCTCGGCCAAAACAAGGCGCGGCCGGGCCTAGTTTGCGTGGTTGCAGTCGCGCGCCTTGCCGTCGCGCGCGCGGATCCAGACATCGACGGCGCCGACGACCGGCTCGCGCGGATCGCGATCGCGCACCAGCCAGACATGCCACTGACTTTCATGCCGCGCCGCGCGCCAGGTCTCGCCGGGCGCGTAGGGCTGGGTCCAGACGCAGCGCTCGCGGGCGATGGCGATCGCCTGCGCCTCGGTGTCCACCGCGCGCGGCGGCTCGGCGCCGATGCAGCCGCTCAGCAAGACCAGCGGCGTCATCGCGGCGGCGATGTATCTTTCAATCCCGCTCGGCTTCCCGAAAATTTCCGCCTCCCGCGCTCATCCTTGACGGTAACGCAATTTCGGATGCTTCGCGATCCAAGTCTTTCGAATTTTCTTTTCCCCGCGCATGGCCGAAAGCCGGAGCGGAAAGAATCGAACGGCGGAGACGCAAGCGCATTGCGGGATCGTTCAACGGCGCGCGCGCCGATCCTCGCGCGCCAAAGGAACATCGCGCCCGCGTTTCGCAAACGCAGAAAGCAGCGACGACGACGCGCGACCAATATCGTTGCATCGCCGCCGGGGCGCGGGCTTAATGCGCGCAGGCATTCGCCGAAAAAAACTTTGAGGGAGAGTATGTCATGCGTAACTGTCACGCGCTGCTGCGCAGCGCCCTGCTTGGCTCGTCCATCGCGCTGATCGCCGCGGCGCCCGCGCTCGCAAGCAACCCGTCGCACGAGCAGTGGAAGCGGATGCGGGCGCTCCACGGCGTTCCCGTCGCTCATCGCCTGACGAACCAGAGCGGACAGAGCGGCGCGGATCCGACCTACACGGTGCTGCACGACTTCGCCGGCGGACCCGGCGACGGCGCAGGGCCGAGCGCCAACGTCACGCTGGACGACGCCGGCAATATCTACAGCACCACCGATTTTGGCGGCGCGAACGGCGACGGAGCGGTGTTCAAGCTGGCCACGGACGGCACGGTGACGCTGCTGCATTCGTTCACCGGCGCCGACGGAGCCGCGCCCGACGGCGGCGTTCTCGTCATGCCGAACGGCACGATCTTCGGCACGACCGGATCGGGCGGCTCGCAGAACAACGGCGTGCTGTTCAAGATCTCGGCGAAAGGCAAGTACAAGGTGCTGCACGATTTCGTCGGCAATGACGGCTCGTTCCTGCGCGGCGATCTGGTTCGCGACAAAGTGGGCAATCTCTACGGAACCGCGCTGTTCGGCGGCTCGACCTTCGACGGCACGGTGTACAAATACGCGCCCGACGGCACGTTTACGGTGCTGCACACCTTCAACGGAAGCGACGGCGAGTTTCCCGAGCACGGCGTCGTGCGCGACCGCGACGGCAATCTCTACGGGGTGACCGCCTTCGGCGGAGCCAGCGATGAGGGCACCGTTTACAAGATCGCCGCCGACGGGACCTTTTCGACGGTCTACAACTTCACCGGCGGAACCGACGGCGGCTTCCTCTATGGCGGCCTCGACCTCGACAAGGCCGGCAACATCTACGGCACGACGGTTTCTGGCGGGTCGAACGGCGCCGGCACGGTGTTCAAGCTGACGCCCGACGGAACGCTGACGACGATCTACAACTTCACGGGCGCGGCGGACGGCGGCGGACCGGAAGGCGACACGCTCCAGGTCGGCGACCACATCTACGGGGCCGGCACGAATGGCGGAGATCCGACTTGCCAGTGCGGCGTCGTGTACGATGTGGACATGTCGACGGGCCAGGAGAGCGTGCTGCACGCCTTCGCCGGCGGGGCCGACGGCGGCGGCTATTCGGCCGGAGTCGTCAACCACGCCCATGTGCTCTATGGAACGACGAGTTCCTATGGCGCGAACAACAACGGCGTCCTGTTCAGCCTGACGAAGGACTAGCCGCGCGCGGATCGCTTCCCTCTCCCCATGCGAATGGGGAGGGGGAATTTTTTTTGAACTTATCGAGCCGCTTCGGTCGCCGCGAGCAGCGCGGCGAGCCCGTCGCGCGGGAGCGCTGCGACCTCCCGGAAGGCGGCGCCGGTCACCTCCTGCCCCTCGCCGCTCCGCCCGCCCAGATGAGCGCCGTCGGCTTCGAGCGAAACCTCGAAATAGAGCGAGGCGGCCTTCCCGCCCGGCGCGCCCTCGAAGAGCAGCGTGCGCGCGTCGCCGCAGCTATAGACGAGCCACGGCGCGCCGCCGAAATCGCGCCGCACCGGCCCCACGTCGCAGACGAAATGCGAGGGCCGTGCGGCCGAGGCCGCCCCAGGAACGCCGGCCAGGAGAACCGCGCCGGCCAGAGCGGCGACCGGCGCCCGCATCGCTACTTGCCGGCCTCCAGCGCGTCGATCTGGTCCATGATGCGGTTCATCCGCGCCACCAGCGCCTGGTAGGGTTCGGGAGTCGCCATGTCGATTCCCGCCTTCTTGTA
>DASZRM010000231.1:0-4949 GCA_035549135.1 Rhizomicrobium sp.
CGGCACGATGGCGCAGCGAAAGTCTTTCGGAACGCCCAGCAGCCGCTTGGTGCGCTCGATTGCGTCCTTGAGCTTGGCCTTTCCGGGCGCCGAGCGATGGGAGCGGCCGAGCAGCGCCGCGTCCAGCGCTTCGCTCGTCCAGCCCGGCCGCTTGGCGCAGGGGCCGGACGAAAAAAAAGGCCGTGCGGGGCGCACGGCCGGTTGAGCGCCGGTCATGGGACATTCCTTCCAGAATGCGCGCGCCGCGTTGGGGCGGCGTGGCCCGTTGCGTATGTAGGGCGGGGTTTTCGAAGCGTCAAACGCGCGGGCGCCGGGGGCCGTACTGCGCTTGACGCAAATCAAGGAGACGGAACGTCGGCGGGGCGATGCTCGTTGCAACGCCGACCAGCACAGAAAGGCCCCGGCATGCCCGTCGTCCCGAACCAGCAGGCGGAAAGCCTGCCCGAACTGGGCATTTCGCCCGAAAAGGTGCGTTATGTCATCTTCAAGGCGCGCCAATATGACGGCAAGGAAGCCGATTCCGATCCTGACGAGGGCTCGAACGCGGCCGACGACGACATGGTCGACGTCATGGAGGACAAGCCCCAGGAAGACGCGGTGCGCGAGGAATTGATCGCCTTCATCAATGGCCTCGACGAAGACGAGCAGATCAATCTCGTCGCCCTTGCTTGGCTGGGGCGCGGCACGTTTTCGCTCGATGAATGGGGCGAGGCGATGAGAACCGCGCGCGACGAGCACAATAACCGGACGGCCCAGTATCTGCTCGGCCTGCCCTTGCTGGGCGACTATCTGGCCGAAGGACTGGACGCCTTCGGCGAATCCGTCGACGACGAGACCGAGGCGGAATTCGAAGCCGAACCCCGCAGCGAGGAAGACGACAGCTAGACCGAGGCGGCGATCTCGCCTTCGAGATAAAGCGCGCAAGGGCCGGATAGGATGGTGCGCGCGCCGTCCACGACGCAGAAGAGATCGCCTCCGCGCGGGCTTTCCTGCCGCGCCTTCAACGACGTCTTGCTCAGCCGTTTCGCCCAGAAGGGCGCGAGCGCGCAATGCGCCGAGCCGGTCACGGGATCTTCCGGCACGCCCTTGTCCGGGGCGAAGAAGCGCGAGACGAAGTCGTAGCCGCCGTCGCCCGGCGCGGTGACGATCAGGCCCCACATGTCGAGCGGCCGCAGCACGGCGGCGATGTTGCCGCAGTCGCGGATGGCGCGGATAATCTCCGGCCTGTCCCACGCCGCCATCACATATCTGCCCCGGTGTATCTCCGAAGGCGGGGGAACGCCGAGCGCCTCGCCGATCTGCCTGGCGAAGCCGTCTTCCTCTTCATACGGCGCGACGAGGTCCGAAGGCAAAGACATCCGGTTGACGCCGCCTTCGCCGCGCTCGACGACAAGCGCGCCCGAGCGCGTCTCGAAGGAGACCGAACCGAGCCCGGGCTCGAGCCGTTCGAAGATCGGCCAGGCGCTGGCGAGCGTGGCGTGGCCGCAAAGATCGACTTCGCCGCTAGGCGTGAACCAGCGCAGCTCGTAGCGACCGGCGGCGCGCCGCACGAAGAACGCGGTCTCGGCGAGATTGTTCTCCTCGGCGATCTTCTGCATCAGCGCGGCCTCGAGCCAGGCCTCGAGCGGCACGATGGCCGCGGGGTTGCCTTCGAAAGGCTGCGCCGCGAAGGCGTCGATCTGCCAGAGTTTCAGGGTCATCGCCGTCGCCTCGAAATGCGCGCGACGCTAGCGCGGCCCGGCTCGCCGCCGAACAGGCGCCATTGCATAGCGCCTTCCGCGAATCCTCATGGCGGCGAAAGCTTCGAAAATTGCGCCGTTCGGGGTTCGATGCGGCCGACGATCGCCTATCCGGCGGTGGCGAGCTGGCTGCGCTTGTCGGCGAGCGCGCGCTTCATCTGGGTCTGGAGTTTCTCGAAGGCGCGGACCTCGATCTGGCGCACGCGCTCGCGGCTGACGCCGAAGCGCTGGGAAAGTTCTTCCAGGGTGGCCGGCTCGTCCTGGAGCCGCCGGGCCTGGATGATTTCGCGCTCGCGCTGGGTCAGCTCGCCGAGCGCGCCGGTCAAAAGATCGTGACGCTCGCTCAGCTCCTCGCGCTCGGCCATTCGCGTTTCCTGATCCATGGCGTCGTCGGCCAGCCAGTCCTGCCACTCGCTTTCGGAATCGGAGCGCAGAGGGGCGTTCAGCGACGAGTCCGGCGCCGAAAGCCTGCGGTTCATGTTGACGACTTCCTGTTCGGGAACGCCGAGCTGGTCGGCGATCTTGGCGACGTGCTCGGGCGTCATGTCGCCCTCCTCGATCGCCTCGATCTTGGTCTTGGCCTTGCGCAGATTGAAGAACAGCTTCTTCTGCGCGGCGGTGGTCCCCATCTTCACCAGCGACCAGGAGCGCAGGATGTATTCCTGGATCGCCGCCCTGATCCACCACATGGCGTAGGTGGCCAGGCGAAAGCCCTTGTCGGGCTCGAAGCGCTTGACCGCCTGCATCAGTCCGACATTGCCTTCGGCGACGATCTCGGAGACGGGCAAGCCGTAGCCGCGATAGCCCATGGCGATCTTGGCGACGAGGCGCAGATGCGAGGTGACGAGCTTGCGCGCCGCTTCGGGGTCTTCATGCTCCTTCCAGCGCTTGGCGAGCATGTATTCCTCTTCCGGGGCCAGAAGCGGAAACTTCCGAATCTCGGCGAGGTAACGCGATAAACCGCCTTCGCCCTGAAGGCTGGGTAGGCCGCGGCTGCTCATCGTCCGGTTCCTCTGACGCGGCGGGAATTGGGGTTCGCCGCGCCCCCATTAAACAACGCGCGAGCCCGCTGTTGGATAACAAATTGTCGTAAGAAACGCCCCATAGGGGATGACAAATGGGTAGGTTTCAGGGCTTTTTCAAGGCCCTCAGCGCCTTTACGAGCCGGGCGAAATCCTCCGGCCAGGGCGATTCGAAGCGCATCGTCCGGTGCGCCGTCGGATGCTGGAACCCGAGCAGATAGGCGTGGAGCGCCTGGCGCGCGAAACCTTCCGTTTCGGCGAAGGCGCGCGCCTCGGCCTCGGTTTTGGCGCGCGGGGCGCGGCGCGCGCGCCCATAGGACGGATCGCCGATCAGGGGATGGCCGATATGGGTCAGGTGCACGCGGATCTGGTGCGTGCGGCCGGTCTCGAGCCGGCATTCGATCAGCGAGGCGAAGGACCGGTCCGGATCGCCGAAACGCTCGATCACGCGATAGCGCGTGCGCGCGCTTTTGCCGCCGCCGCGCAGCACCGCCATGCGCTTGCGGTCGAAGGGATTGCGGCCGATGTCGCCTTCGATGACGCCGTCGCCGGCGCGCGGGCTCCCCCACACCAGGGCATGATAGGCGCGCTCGATCGTGTGATTGGCGAACTGCTTGGCCAGGCTTCGCATCGCGCGCTCGGACTTGGCCGCGACGATGAGCCCGCTCGTGTCCTTGTCGAGGCGATGGACGATGCCCGGCCGCGCCTCGCCGCCGATGCCGGCGAGCTCGTCTCCGCAATGGGCGATCAGCGCGTTGACCAGCGTTCCGTCCGGATTGCCGGCGGCCGGATGGACGACAAGGCCCGCCGGCTTGTCGATGACGATCAGGTCCTTGTCCTCGTGGACGATGCGGAGCGGAATCTCCTGGGCTTGGGGCCTTGCCGGCCGCGGCGCGGGCGCGGCAAGGCGGTATTCCTCGCCCGGTTTGACCCGGCGATTAGCGTCTCTTATCGTTTTTCCGCCGAGCGTCACCCGGCCTTCGTCGATCAGGCCCTCAAGGCGCGAGCGGCTGAATTCGGGAACCGCGCCGGCGAGAAAGCGGTCGAGCCGCATGCCGGCCTGGTCCGCCGCGACCGCGGCGCGGAGCGTCTTACCGGAGGAATGGGTGTCCGACATCGGGGCCGATCCTGGCGCGTCTCAAAGCTACCGCATGCTGCGCGCGGTGGTGATAGTGCTTGGCGCGCTGATTGTCATCGCGCTCGCCATTCTGGCCTTCGGCGTGGCGACGAAGATCGGCGGACGCGGCGGCGCGCGCGGGCCGGAGGCGAGCGCCTATGCGCTGCCCAGGGATGCGCGCATTCTCGACATGCAGACGAGCGCCAACCGGCTCATCCTGCGCGTCCAGACGGGGACGAGCCAGGAGGTCTATGTCTTCGACGCCGACAATGGACGGCTCATCGCCCGCATCGCGCCCGCGAAGTAGCCCGCTTTCGCTGCTCGTTCTTCCGCAGCGTTTGCGCGTGCGCATCGAAGAGGAGGCGCTGGCGGCCCATCCGCGCGAATGCTGCGGCCTGATCGAAGGCGTGCGGGAGGGCGAGATCGTCATCGCGCTCGCGGTCCATCAAGCGGCCAACCTCGCCGCGCGCGCCGATCGTTTCGAGATCGATCCGGCGGCGCAATTCGCTCTGCTGCGCTCCCTGCGCGGAACCGGTCGCAAGATCGTCGGCTGTTATCACTCGCACCCCGACGGGCGCGCCGAACCCAGCGCGCGCGACGCAGAGGGCGCCTCCGAGCCGGGCTTTGTCTGGCTGATCGCCGGCGGCGACGGCGCGATGGCGGCGTTCGTCTTTCACTGCGGCGCCTTCGACCCGCTCGCCCTTGCGGAGCGAGCGCCATGACGCCGGCGCAGGCGGCCGCGCCGGTTTCGGCCGCGCGCTTGCCCGCGCCCGCTGGCCGACCTATAAGGCGCGCTCCGCGGCATGCTCCCATCGTCTAGCGGTCAGGACGCGGCCCTCTCAAGGCTGAAACCGGGGTTCGATTCCCCGTGGGAGCGCCATTGCCGCACAGAACTGAGAACATCTTCTTCCATTTTGCCGGACGTTGCGACTGCTGCGATAGCGGCTGGCGGGCCTGATATGACGGCTTTTTCCTTGTCGATGAGGATGCTGGAGACAAGCCCGCGCACCGACGAACGGAGTGGGAAAGCTCTCGGATGCCTGCATCAACGCCACCCGCTCGGCCGGCGTA